>JAOOLS010000040.1 GCA_028408915.1 Prochlorococcus sp. AH-716-J09 | reverse complement strand
TTGCTGAATGTTTTGCTCATATGGCCAGAGATGAAGCAAGACATGCAGGTTTTTTAAATAAATCAATGAGTGACTTTGGACTTCAGTTAGATTTAGGTTTTTTAACAGCCAATAAAGATTACACTTATTTCCCTCCAAGAAGTATTTTTTATGCTACCTATTTATCCGAAAAAATAGGATATTGGAGATACATAGCAATTTATAGGCATCTAGAAAAGAACCCTGATAGCAAAATATTTCCACTATTTAATTACTTTGAAAATTGGTGTCAAGATGAAAATAGACATGGGGATTTCTTTGACGCATTAATGAAAGCACAGCCACGTACTGTTAAATCTTTAAGCCAAAAAATTACCATTGGCGGCTCTACTTTTACACACCCATTATTCGACTACTTCCATAGGTTTAGATATTTTTTGAATAATCTTCCATTAACATCCAAGTTATGGTCTAGGTTCTTTCTATTAGCTGTATTTGCAACTATGTATGCAAGGGATTTGGGAATTAAAAAAGATTTCTACAGTTCTTTAGGTTTAGATGCCAGAGATTACGACCAGTTTGTTATTAATAAAACAAATGAAACTGCAGCTAGAGTTTTCCCTGTAGTAATGGACGTTTATGATAAATCTTTTTATGGAAGATTAGATAAAATAGTAGAAAATAATAAGGTTCTTTCCGATATCGCAAATAGTGATGGAAATAAAGTATCTAAAACTTTTAAAAAATTACCTAAATATTTATCAAACGGTTACCAGTTAATAAGACTATACTTATTAAAACCTCTTGATAGTGAAGATTTCCAACCTTCGATTAGATAATCTTTAATACAGAGAAGATTTATAGACTCATATGCTTTCGTCACAAATCAAATCTAATGAAATCATTTTTGGTAGTTGCAATAAAGATTTATTAGAAGAAATCATTTTCTACGGAATTGAACTTGGTGCTGATTTTATAGAAATATTTATAGAGAATACTGACAACTCAAGCGTTTTAGCAGAAGAAGATTTTATTACAAGTGTAAGTCCATCATTTGGAAGGGGTGCTGGCATTAGAATCTTCAAGGGAAAAAAGGATGGATTTGTAAGTACAAATGATTTAACAAAGCATGGCTTGATGAGATCGGTATCTCAGGCTATTGAGATGTTAGACATAACAGACAACAAAAGAGAAGTATTTAACGGTTTAAATAAATATAGAGACTATAGTTTATCCAAGAAAAAATGGATTAATGAAGTGCCATCTATTCATGAGATAAGTGAAAAACTACTTGTTAGCACAAAGTCTTTAAAAAAAAATAATAAAATACTAACTAGAAAAGGAAGTTACTCAAGAAATCTTCAAGAAGTAATTATAGCCTCCAGTGACGGAACCTATGTCTCAGATATTAGATTGCATCAAACAGTTGGTCTCAACGTAATTGCAAGTGATGCCCAATATAGATCTAGTGGAAGTAGAAGATTTGGATCATCAGGAATGCCTAATGAATTTAGATTATGGGATCACGAAAAAGCAGCTAATGATGTATTTGAAAGTTCAATGAACATGTTGTACGCAGATTATGTTGATGCAGGACAAATGCCTGTTGTATTAGCTAATAAATTTGGTGGCGTTATATTCCATGAAGCCTGTGGTCATTTACTTGAAACTACTCAAATAGAGAGAGGAACAACCCCATTTGAGAATAAATTGAATGAAAAAATTGCACATGAATCAGTAACAGCAATAGATGAAGGGATATCAGAAGGATCCTTCGGTTCATTATCAGTAGATGATGAAGGTATGGAACCCGAAAAATCAGTTCTTATTAAAAATGGAATTTTAAAAAAATTTATATCCGACAGGGCAGGTGAATTAAGAACTGGCCATAAAAGAACAGGAAGCGGAAGAAGACAAAATTATTCTTTTGCTGCTGCTTCAAGAATGAGAAATACTTATATAGCTAAAGGTGAGCACACGAAAGAGGATTTAATCAATAGTATTAGTGAAGGTCTTTACTGCAAATCAATGGGCGGTGGCAGTGTTGGTGCTACAGGCCAATTTAATTTTGCGGTAGAAGAAGGTTATCTTATTAAAAATGGAAAATTAACTAGCCCAGTAAAGGGAGCAACATTGATCGGTGAGGCTAAAGAAGTTATGCCAAAAATATCAATGTGCGGAAATGATCTCGAATTGGCTCCTGGATTCTGTGGATCAATTAGTGGAAGTGTCAACGTAACTGTTGGCCAACCTCATATTAAGGTTGATTCAATAACTGTTGGCGGAAGATAGGATATGAATTCAAGAGAAATCACAACTCAAATCTCCAAAGCTGCAGATTTCCTAAATCTTAAAAAATGGGATTATGGAGCAAGCTTCTCTAATGATTATTCTGTGCAAGTAGATAAGGGAGAGGCTAAACAACTTAAGGCATCGCAAAAGCAAATTTTAACTATAAGAGTTTGGAATCAATCTAATCTAGTTGGTATTACTACAACAAGTGATATTAGTGAATCTGGTATTAAAAAGGCTCTTAAGCAAGCAAATATAGCATCTGATTTCGGCAATAAGAATGAATCTACAGAATTTTCACCACTAGCGAAGGATCCTATTAAAGTTAAGGAAGTTAAAAAAAGAAATCCTGTTGGAATAAAAAAATTACTTACAGTTTTAAGAGAGGCGGAAGTAAAACTATTAGAAAGTCATGAATCCATAAAATCTGTTCCATATAATGGTTTATCTGAGAGTTTCTTTGAGAGAGTTTATGCAAATAGTGAGGGTGCCTTTCGAAGTTATTCCAAAAGTCAAGCAGCACTATATTTATATGCAAGAGCAGAAGAGAAAAATAAGAAGCCTCGTAGTTCAGGTTCCGTAAAACTTGGATATGGAGCTGATGATATAGATATAGAGTCGTGTATTAAAGAGGCTTCAAATAAAACAATTTCTCATTTAAATTATTCATCTATTAAAACTGATAAGTATTTAATATGTTTTTCCCCAGAGTCTTTTTTAACTATCATAAACGCCTTCAGCTCAATGTTTAATGCTAGAAGCATCATAGATGGAGTGAGCTTATCTAATAAAAATTCAATCGGAGAGAAACTATCCACAGAAGCACTTAATATTTATGATGATGGCCTTCACGAAAAGAATATTTCTTCAACACCATTTGATGGAGAGGGAACCCCAACCAAAAGACTATGTCTAATTAACAGAGGGAGAATTGAAAATTTTATACATTCCGAATCGACTGCAAGAATATTTAAAACAACTCCCACTGGCCACGCTGGACTAGGATCAAAAGTCTCAGTATCTCCTGATTGGATCGTAGTTGAAAAATCAGAAGAAAAATTTGATCTAAAAACATCACTAGATCACTCTACTTATGAAGGAGAATTTGTTTATATAGAAGAGTTAAATGCAATCCATGCAGGTGTCAGAGCAAGTCAAGGTTCGTTTTCTCTTCCATTTGATGGATGGCTCTACAAAAACGGTAATAAAATCTCAATAGAATCTGCCACCGTAGCAGGGGATATCAAATATCTTTTGAAAAATATAGTAAATATTGAATCAAGCCAGGAGTTAACAACAAGTGGAATTTCTCCACATATATGGGTAGATGAATTATCAATAACTGGTGACGCGTGAGAATTATATTCTGGGGAACACCTGAATATTCAATTCCTAGTCTTGATATTTTTATTAAATCTAAGCACGAGGTAATTGCAGTAGTTAGCCAACCGGATAAGAAGAGATCTAGGGGAAATAAATTAATAGCCTCACCTGTAAAAAACATTGCTAAGAAAGAATCTATAAAAATTTATACTCCAGAAAAAATCAGGGGCAATATAGATTTTATAACTGAACTTAAATCACTTTCTTCTGATTTATTTATTGTTATAGCTTACGGGAAAATTTTACCCAAAGAGATATTGGAAATCCCAAAATTTGGTTGCTGGAACGCACATGCTTCATTATTGCCAAGATGGCGTGGTGCCGCCCCAATTCAATGGTCCCTAATAAAAGGCGATGAATTTACAGGTGTAGGAATTATGAAAATGAATGAGGGACTAGATACTGGCGACATATTGTTGGAAGAAAAAATTAAAATAAATAATAACGATAATTTAAATACACTATCGGAAAAACTTAGTAGTTTATCGGCAAAATTATTTTTAAATGCTACATCTTTAATCGAAGAAAATATTAATAAAAATACTAATCCTCAACTAACAAAACAAAATACCCTTGGAAGAGAAATCACTTACGCAAGAATGATTGAAAAATCAGACTTTAAAGTTGATTGGGGTAATGAGGCAATTAAAATTTCTCAAAAAATAAAAGCGTTATACCCACGAACAAATACAAATTTTAGAGGTAAGAACCTTAAAATACTTAAAATCAAAGTTTTGACTAGTGATGTAATAAAAAATGAAAAATACCTTTTCATGAGCAATTATTCGAGACCAGGTATTATTCTTGCTGTAATAGAAAATGAAGGAATTATAATTTCAACTAAAACTGATCCGATTATTTTGTTAGAGGCAAAACTTGAAGGCAAAAACATTTCTAGCAAAAAGCAATTGATTCAACAGTTAAAGCCATCAGCAGGTGAATATCTCTCAGATTAAGTTTTAGATTCTTTTTTAGAGAATCCCCAAATGAAAGCAAAAAGAATCAAAAAATAAAAATAATAGTCTGGAAGAATAGATTCTTTAATTAACGTATTTAGTAAAAGTTTAATCCCAACTATTAAAATTGCTATGTAACCGGCTGTCTCTAATCTAGAAAATATATCCAGAAGTTTTAGAAAAATCCCCGATGTAAATCTTAAGGCTAATACTCCAATCACTGCTCCAAATATAATTAGTATGTATTGATCACTTATAGCTACTGCAGTAGTGATACTGTCTATAGAAAAAGCAAAATCAGTAATTGATAGAAGCGCTACAACCCTTAAAAACCTAAAATTATTTTTATTATTATCTGTCCCATATTCAGCGTTTTCTATATCTGAATTTAAAAAAACATTAGAGAAGAATAAATAAATTAAATAAAAACCAGCAAAAACTCTAATGAGAATAAACTTTAGAAGAACATTAGATAATATGATTAGAATAATTCTAAATAATAAAGATATTGTTATGCCAATATTTAAGGCTCTTGACCTTAATTCTGAACTATCGAGGGATTTAGTAAGAGAAGCTAGTGCTACAGCATTATCTGCAGATAATAATAATTCTAGAGCAATTAATAATGGTAAAAGTGTAAAGATTTCGTGCCAGCTGTCTACCTGATCTAGTGTGGGTATAAAAGAATTTATTGCGGCTGAATCCATCAAATATTATTCACAATCAGTATAAAATCTAATATAATGTATCGGATATTTGTAATCAAGATTGATAGTTATAAATGAGTTTAAATACTTTAGTTGATTATATTTC
>JAOOLS010000004.1 GCA_028408915.1 Prochlorococcus sp. AH-716-J09 | reverse complement strand
TTTAATCTATCTATGACTCCTAATTGTTTTCCATCTGAGTCAACGACTCTCAATTGAGGGTATTTTATTCTTTCATTTATATTTGGTAGCTCTCTAACTGGAGCTCGTCTGTCAAAGCGTGGGCGTGGGGGCATTCAGTTAAATAAATAAATTGATTGGATGATGAACAAATCTATTTTTATAAAGTTAGCTTAAAAAAGACTCTATCTTAATTATTGCATCTTTTAGCAGGTTTTTGTTATTAAGCCAAAGAGGATTATTTTTATTACGAAACCAAGTTTTTTGTCTTTTGGCAAATTGCATTGTTTTTGTCGCAGTCAACTCAATTGCTTTATCAATTGTTGAACGGTTATTTAAAACATCCCTAGCTTCTCGATAACCAATAGTTTCTAATATTGGCAAATCAAATCCGTATTTAGAAATAAGGTGTTTCGTCTCCTCAATAATTCCAGATAAAAACATATTTTTTGTTCTTTGAAAAATTCTTTCTTTTAAATTATCTCTATCTAATCCAAGCTCTAGAATTTTCCAGTTAGGTGGTTTTTGAACTTTCAGAGTTGACAAAGGTTTACCTGTTACATAAAAGACTTCTAAAGCTCTTATTGTTCTGATGTGGTCAGCAAAATTGATTTTTTTAGTTGATAATGGATCACAATTTTTTAACAGTTCCCAACATTTTTCCTGACCAAGTTCTTCTAATTGTCTTCTGAAATTATTTTGAGGAGGGACATCTGGTACAAAAAATCCTTTTGTTATTGAGTTCATATACAACCCACTTCCTCCAACAAGAAAAGGTAAATTATCTTGTTTAATTTCTCTCTTGATAGATTTTTGAGCAATTTCTTGAAATTGTTTCACATTAATTGGATTGATTGGTTCTTCAATATCTATTAAAAAATGCTTTATTTTTTTTTGTTGGATTTTAGATGGCTTGGCTGTTCCAATATCCATGGACTTATAAATTTGCCTTGAATCAATATTGTGAATATGAGTTTTAAAATATTCTGCAATTTCAATAGCTAATTCTGTTTTGCCGCTTGCAGTAGGCCCAATTAAAATGATTACGTGAGGTAGATACGAGGACATATGAATTTCTGAAGAAAATAATATTAGCTATATAATTAAAGTGATTAAATTTTTCATTGACTTCGAGCCTTTATCTTATTGCGGTGGTAAGTTTAATGAAAGACCTTTTAAAAATAATTTTTTAAAAGTCTAATATTTTTTTTATATTAAATGAGTGAGGACAAAAGATCTAATAAAATCTCAAATGAATATGGCGCGGATCAGATACAGGTTTTAGAGGGGTTAGAACCAGTTCGTAAACGCCCTGGGATGTATATAGGCTCAACAGGACCTAGGGGATTACACCATTTAGTATATGAGGTAGTTGACAACTCGGTCGATGAAGCACTTGCAGGACATTGTGATCACATAGAAATAGTTCTTCGAGCAGATGGTTCTGCTTTAATTTCTGATAATGGACGAGGTATTCCAACAGATATTCATCCAAGAACAGGTAAAAGCGCCTTAGAAACTGTACTAACTGTTCTTCATGCAGGAGGTAAATTTGGTAGTGGTGGTTATAAAGTTTCAGGGGGTTTGCATGGAGTAGGAATTTCTGTAGTTAATGCTCTAAGCGAATGGGTTAATGTGACTGTTTATAGGGATGGAAGCGAATTTAATCAAAGATTTGAAAAAGGCGTATCAAAGGGTGAATTGGAAACTAAAAAGCAGACTGGCAAACCATCTAAGAAAGGAACAACTATTTGCTTTAAACCCGATAAAACGATTTTTTCTGGAGGAATTGAATTTGAATATGCTCTTCTTTCGTCAAGATTAAGGGAGCTAGCTTATCTTAATGGCGGAGTAAAAATTGTTTTTAGAGATGAAAGAAATCAACTATCAGATGGATCGTTTAAAGAAGAAATTTACTTGTATCAAGGAGGTATTAAAGAATATGTTGAATACATGAATGCTGAAAAAGATTCTATTCATCCTGAAATAATTTACGTTGACTCACAGAAAGAAAATGTATATGTAGAAGCCGCTCTGCAATGGTGTTCAGATGTATATTCAGATAATATTTTAGGATTTGCAAATAATATTAGAACTATAGATGGAGGAACTCATATAGAAGGGCTAAAAACAGTTCTGACAAGAACTTTTAATAATCTTGCAAAAAAGAGAGGCAAAAGAAAAGATATTGAAAAAAATTTAGCTGGCGAAAATATTAGAGAGGGTTTGACTGTTGTTTTATCAGTAAAAGTTCCAGATCCCGAATTTGAGGGGCAAACAAAAACAAAATTAGGAAATACTGAAGTACGGGGAATTGTGGATTCTCTCATTGGGGACGCTCTCACAAAATATATGGAATTCAATCCAGGAATTTTGGATTTGATTCTTGAAAAAGCAATTCAATCATTTAATGCAGCAGAAGCTGCGAGAAGGGCTAGAGAATTAGTAAGAAGAAAAAGTGTTCTCGAAAGTTCTACATTACCGGGCAAATTAGCAGATTGTAGTTCTAGAGATCCATCAGAATCAGAAATTTATATAGTTGAAGGAGATTCAGCTGGTGGCTCCGCAAAACAAGGACGAGATAGAAATTTTCAGGCTATTTTGCCTCTCAGGGGTAAAATTCTCAATATTGAAAAAACTGACGATACTAAAATATATAAAAACACAGAAATACAGTCATTAATAACAGCTCTAGGATTAGGAATTAAAGGAGAGGATTTCGATGAGAGTTCTTTGAGATATCATAGAGTTGTAATTATGACGGATGCTGATGTTGACGGTGCTCATATAAGAACTTTATTGCTGACATTTTTTTACAGATACCAAAGAGAACTTGTTGAGAAAGGTTTTATATACATTGCTTGTCCCCCTCTTTATAAAGTTGAAAGAGGTAAGAAGCACAATTACTGTTATAACGAGAATCAATTAAAGGATACAATTCAAGGTTTTGGAGAAAATGCAAATTATAATATCCAAAGATTTAAGGGATTGGGAGAAATGATGCCAAAACAATTATGGGATACAACTATGAATCCTCAAACGAGGATGATGAAAAGGGTTGAAATCGAAGACGCACTTGAAGCTGACAGAATCTTCAATATATTAATGGGAGATAAAGTTGCACCAAGAAGAGAATTTATTGAAACTCATAGTAGCAACTTAGATATGGCAACTTTAGACATATGATTAATAATGTTCTCAAGAATTTTTGTTTAATTACTTTTGCATTAATTGCTCCAATCACATTACCTGCTGGTGGGATTCAAAAAAGTTTAAATCAAAATAAGTTTCCAAATAGTACAAATGAAATTATATTATGTTCCAATACTTCTCTTTACTCTTGTCCTGAAATTTATGCTAAAGAATTATTAGTTCTTGATGTTGGGACAACCTTATCAGTATTACGGAATTGGAAAGTCAGCAAAAATCAAACTTGGGTTAGGGTTGAATTAGCTTCTAATAAACTTTTAGATGATCCTAATAAGATTTTAAAAGGCTGGATAAAAATGTAAATTTTGGATTTTAGTTCAATAAGTATAATTTTACTTGGCAGTACTTTTGGATTAATACTGAGAATATTTATACAAAATAATATAAAAAAAAGTATAGGTTTTGATATTCAAAATACTTCAATAGTAAATTTTTTATCATCTTTTTTATTAGGAATTTTAGTAGCTTTAAATTTTATTAATAACGAAATATTAGTGTTATTTTATAGTGGTTTTTTAGGATGTTTTAGTACATTTTCTTCCTTTATATATCAACTATTTAACTTATTTAAAAAGAAAAAATTCCTAAGATTATTTTTCCACTATATTGAAGTGATAATTTTTTCATTTCTGTTCTTTTATTTAGGTTATTTTCTTATTCAGTTTTTTTAAAAGTGAAAATAAATAATTTTATCTATATTCTTTTATCTGCTTACTTAGCTACTTTTTTAAGAATAACTATAAATAATAATTTTTTTATTTCGATAATTGGATCATTTTTAGTGGGTTTTTTTATCAGTAGAAGATTGAGTGATTCAACTGAAAAAATTTTATTGAGTGGTTTTTTTTCATGCTTTACATCCTTTAGCGGATTTATATATTTTTTGTACACAATCTTAAATCAAGGGGATTGGATAAAATTTATAATTTTTTTTAATTTAATCATTATCGTAAATTTGTTCACGATGGTTTTAGGGTTTTGGATAAGTAGAAAAATTACTTAGATTTCATATAATGGTGTTGTTACTTTGATAAGGGATTATATTTATGAATGAAAATAATCTTGAAACAGTTACATCATTATCTTCAGATTTAAGTACAAGAAAAAATATAACTATTCAACTTGAGGAATTGCTCATCGCGGGAAATTATGATGAGGCAAAGTTACTTTTAGAGCCTTCTCAACCTGTTGATATTGCAGATGCTATTGGAAGCCTCCCACTAATATTGCAGGCTTTAGCATTTCGATTATTAAAGAAAAATGAAGCAATTGAGGTGTATGAATATTTAGATCCAGTAGTTCAGCAAACTTTATTAGAAAGACTGCGTTCAGGAGAGGTGTTAGAAATCGTCGAAAAAATGTCTCCTGATGATAGGGTTCAACTCTTTGATGAATTACCTGCAAAAGTTGTACGAAAATTTTTGTCTGCTCTTAGTCCTGGTGAAAGGAAAGTAACAGCTGAATTACTTGGATATGAGCCTGAAACTGCCGGAAGATTGATGACAACTGAATTTATAGACCTTAAAGAGATGCAAACTGCAGCTGATGCCCTTTCTATAGTGAGAAAAAGAGCCCCTTTTACTGAAACTATTTATAGCTTATATGTGACGGATAAAGAAAGACATTTAACTGGTATTCTCTCTTTAAGAGACCTTGTAACTGCTGACCCCTCTAAGCCAATAGGTGATGTTATGACAAGAGATGTAGTTAATATCTCTACTAATACGAATCAAGAAGAGGTTGCTAGAGCAATACAAAGATATGATTTTTTAGCTCTACCAGTAGTTGATAAAGAAAAAAGACTGGTTGGGATAGTAACCGTTGATGATTTAATTGATGTTATAGAACAAGAAGCGACAAGAGATATTTACGCAGCGGGGGCAGTACAACCTGGAGATGAAGATGACTATTTCCAAAGTAGTTTGTTTACGATTGCTCGAAGAAGAATTTTATGGTTGTTAATTTTGGTTTTGGCAAATGGTTTAACGACAAAGGTTATAGCTATGAATGATCAAATATTAAAAGAAATAGTTTTACTAGCTGCATTTATTCCACTACTTATTGGTACTGGGGGGAATGTTGGTGCTCAAAGTTCAACGGTTGTCATAAGAGGGTTAAGTACTCAAAAATTGAAGTCTCTGGGTGCTATTAAGGCAGTAGTCAAGGAGGCAATTACAGGCGCTCTTTTAGGTGTTTTAATGATGCTTGTAGTATTTCCCTTCGCTTGGTGGCAAGGAGAGGGACCTTTAATCGCCTCAGCGGTGGGAATAAGTTTAATATCTATAACAACTTTAGCTGCCACAACAGGAGCGATCCTCCCTTTGTTGTTTGACAGAATGAAATTGGATCCAGCCTTAATGTCCTCTCCTTTTATTACAACCGTCACTGATATTGCTGGTGTATTTATTTATCTCAGTACAGCAAAATGGCTTTTAAACTCATCATTAGCTTAAATGTACTAGGTATTTATTCTCATTTTTGTAAAAATGTGGATTTTTTTGTTTAACTTTACATTTCTTAATGGTATTGTTTACAAAACAACATTCAACTTTCATGTCTTCTGAAACAATAAGTGAAAATAAATTAACTTCAATCGCGAGTATAAAAAGTAGTAATGATGTTGATCTTGTTCGATCATACTTAAGGGATATAGGAAGAGTTCCATTACTATCTCATGAGCAAGAAATTACTTTAGGTAGACAAGTTCAAGAGTACATGGAAGTTGAAAGAACAGAATTAGAAATTATTGAATTAACAGGAGATAAGCCTAGTATTGATGAATTATCGAACAAATTAAATTTATCTTCCTCAATAATAAAGAAAAGATTGAGAGCTGGTCAGAGGGCTAAAGAAAGAATGGTCGCAGCAAATTTAAGATTGGTAGTAAGTGTTGCCAAAAAATATACAAAAAGAAATATGGAACTTTTAGATTTAATTCAAGAGGGAACTATAGGCTTGGTCAGAGGAGTTGAAAAATTTGATCCAGCCAGAGGTTACAAGTTTTCGACATATGCATATTGGTGGATTAGACAAGGTATAACAAGAGCAATAGCTGAAAAAAGTAGGGCGATAAGGCTACCAATTCACATAACTGAAATGTTGAATAAGTTAAAAAAAGGTCAAAGAGAGCTCAGCCAAGAAATGTCTAGAACTCCAACTGTAAGTGAACTTGCAAAATACGTAGAGCTTCCTGAAGATGACGTTAAAGATTTGATGTGTAAAGCTGGACAGCCAGTTAGTCTTGAAACCAAAGTTGGTGATGGTGAAGATACTGTCCTATTAGATTTATTGGCAGGAGGCGAGGATTTGCCGGACGAACAAATAGAAATGGATTGCATGAGAGGTGATTTGCATTCCCTTTTACATCAATTGCCTGATCTACAATGTAGAGTTTTAAGAATGAGATACGGAATGGATGGTGATGAGCCAATGTCTCTCACAGGTATAGGAAGAGTTTTAGGGATAAGTAGAGATCGAGTAAGAAACCTAGAAAGAGATGGATTAAGAGGCTTGAGAAGACTTAGTGATAATGTAGAAGCTTATTTTGTTTCTTGAATAAATTCATTTATTAACTTATTTGTTTTTTCAGGTTCTTCATCATGAGGGCAGTGACCAGCGCCTTTAATAATATCTAATCTTTTGATATTTCTGAATAGTTTCTTCCAATTTCTTGCTTCATTTAAAGATTCCCAAGGATCTTCCTCCCCCCATATCAGTTGGATTGGAGCATCAACTTTATGAAAAAGGTCAGTAGCAAGATAGTCATCAAATAAGTTAATAAAACCTCGAAAAGCTTCTTTAGAATTTTTCCTTTGGGAGGGTTGATAAAGTATTTCAATCAGTTCTTTATCGATATTTTTTCCTGAAGGGTAAGCTTGTTCAAGTATTTTCTTTATAACTTTTGGATTAGCGGCTCTTGTAAAAAGTGTATTACTTATTACTCTTTGTCTGACTATCGTTTTAAGGACGGGTCTCAGTAGATTCATTAAGATATTACTTTTTTTCAAACGTTTATCATCCATAGTTCTTTGTGCACAATCAATCAAAATGATACCTTTGCAATTATCTTTGAGGATTTCAGCAGCTTTCAATGCAATAACACCACCAATAGAATTTCCTACCAAGTAAACAGGAGATTTTATTACCTCTGCACAAAATGTTGATATTTGATTACCCCACAAGTCAAATGAATATTTAATGGAGTTTTCTTTTTTAGGTTCGTAATTTAATAAAGCACTAGGCTGACTACTTTCTCCAAATCCTAATAAGTCAATTGCGTAGCAGTTTGAAAATTTACCAAGAAAATCTTGATTATGTCTCCAGTGGTTTTTTGATGCCCCAAATCCATGAACTAACAAAATATTAATATTTTTTTCAGGAGTAGATTCTTTGGATGCAGACCAAGAAATTTCCCAATTTTTCCACTTCCAAGTTTCAGATTTATTTAAAAACACTTTGAATATGATTTTAATTAAACTTTAATTCAAAAAAAAATTATTCGTTTTTAATAAATTATTCTTAGTTAAGAAAAAGCGTTCATTTTATGAAAAAGAAAAAGGTTATATGTATTGGAGAGGCTTTAATAGACAGAATCAGAAATAATTCCAATCAAGGATTTACAGATTTTTTGGGTGGTGCGCCAGCTAATGTTGCTTGTGCATTGAGAAAATTAAAAATAGATTCAATATTTATGGGAAGTTTGGGTAATGATGATTATGGAAAAAAATTTATTTCGCAATTTGATCAATTGGGAGTTAATTTAGATTTCTTGCAATTAAATAATGATTCATCTACTCGCGTAGTTAATGTAAATAGAGATCAATTTGGAGATCGTTTTTTTTCAGGCTTTGAGGAAATTTCTCATGCATGCTATGCGGACGAAGTTCTTAGTAAGAAATTAATAGAAAAAGAAATTTTTAATTTGGAGAAATCTTTTTTAGAAATAAAATATTTAATTACAGGTACGAACTTATTATCATCTCCAATATCAGCAGAGACTATTTTTTTTCTTATTGAACAGGCTAATAAATTTGAAGTTAAAATAGTTATTGACTTGAATTGGAGAGAGGTCTTTTGGGATCATTCAAGTTTCTCATCAGAAATTAGTAAAGCCGCGAGAGTTAATTTAATTAAGAATTTTTTAAATCATGCAAATGTTTTAAAGCTTGCGAAGGAAGAAGCAACTTTGTTTTTTGAGGATGAAAATCCCTTACTAATATCTCAACGACTTTCTAATAGACCAGATGTAATAATAACTGATGGGAAAAATCCTGTTTCATGGTCTATCAACGGATTTCAGGGAATTACCGAAATTCCTACTTCACAGAAAATTATTGATACAACTGGTGCAGGCGATGCTTTTCTAGCTGGCTTTATTTCAAAATTAATTTCTTCTGGCTATCCTACAAATGATTTAGAGATAGAAGATTGCATCCATTTTGCAGGTGTTTGTGGACTATTAACTTGTCTTGGTGAAGGCGCCATCGAGCAACAGCCATATTATGAGAAGGTTAATAAATTTTTGGGATCTCTTATTTCATAGTGTCTTCCATAATTTTTTGCGTAATTAATTTCTATTTTCCAGAAATTATCAATAACTGTTTCAATTAATTCTGGCCATTCGATAACTAAAATTGCTTTTCTTTGTATTGCCTCTTCTTCTTCTGAAAAAAAAACTTCTTTTGCTGAAGAAATATTTTCTAACCTGTATAAATCAAGGTGAATTAGCGGAATTCTTCCTGAGTTATAGTGATGAGATAAAGCAAATGTAGGACTCGTAATGTCCTCAGAGATTGACAAACCTTTAGCAATCCCTTGAACAAAAGAAGTTTTCCCAGCCCCAATTGGTCCCTTTAATAAAACAATTGATTGTGGATTTAATTTGTGTGAGAGTTTTTCCCCCAAATTTAAAGTTTCTTTTAAATTTTCAACAAACACAAAATTTCTCAAAAATCATTTATAGTTTAATAGAAAAGAAATTTACAAGATATGGTTATCGCAAATTCAGTTAAAACCTCCACACCTAATTACGTAATTGCTGATATCTCTCTTTCAGATTTTGGCTATAAAGAAATTAAAATTGCGGAAACAGAAATGCCTGGCCTGATGGCAC
Source organism: Prochlorococcus sp. AH-716-J09 (assembly GCA_028408915.1). GTDB lineage: Bacteria > Cyanobacteriota > Cyanobacteriia > PCC-6307 > Cyanobiaceae > Prochlorococcus_A. The sequence continues at coordinate 31,391 of JAOOLS010000004.1, read as the reverse complement.
TCAGAGATAAATATCAATCTGAAAAGCCACTAAAAGGTGCAAAAATAGCTGGAAGTCTTCATATGACTATTCAAACAGCGGTCTTGATAGAAACTCTTGTTGATCTTGGTGCCGAAGTGAAATGGGCTTCATGTAATATCTTTTCAACTCAAGATCATGCGGCTGCAGCTATCGCAGATCAAGGAATTTCCGTATACGCAAAAAAAGGTGAGACTCTTGATGAATATTGGCAATATACCCACTATATTCTTGATTGGGGTTCAGACTCTCCAAATATGATTCTTGATGATGGGGGGGATGCAACTGGCTTATTGATACTCGGTAGTAAAGCAGAAAAAGATTTATCTGTTTTAGATAATCCCAGTAATGAAGAAGAAATTGCCCTATTCAAATCTATTAAGTCTAAGTTGGAAAATGATAGTGACTTCTATTCTAGAATTAAGGGTAATATTATTGGAGTTACTGAAGAAACTACGACGGGAGTTGCAAGACTTTATCAACTGCAAAAGCAAAATGCTTTACCTTTCCCTGCTATCAACGTTAATGATTCAGTAACTAAGAGCAAATTTGATAATTTATATGGCTGCCGCGAATCTTTAGTAGATAGCATAAAGCGTGCTACTGATGTGATGATTGCTGGGAAGGTTGCTTTAGTAATGGGTTTTGGAGATGTAGGTAAGGGCTCAGCCCAGTCATTACGTGGACTTGGTGCAATCGTAAAAGTTGCTGAAGTTGATCCTATTTGTGCTCTTCAAGCAGCAATGGAAGGTTTTAGCGTTGTTACGCTAGATGATGTTGTGAAAGATATAGATATATTTGTTACTGCTACTGGTAACTATCAGGTAATAACACATGAAAATCTTCTCAAGATGAAGGATGAGGCCATAGTTTGCAATATTGGACATTTTGATAACGAAATTGATGTAGCTTCATTAAAAAATTATCAATGGGATAACATTAAGCCACAAGTTGACCACATAACTCTACCTAGTGGAAATAAAATTATTCTTTTAGCAGAGGGTAGATTAGTCAATTTAGGCTGTGCTACTGGCCACCCAAGCTTTGTTATGAGTAATTCTTTTACTAATCAAGTATTAGCTCAAATCGAACTTTTCAATAAGTCAAAGCAATATGCGAAAGAGGTTTATGTTTTACCAAAACACCTAGATGAAATGGTGGCTAGATTACATCTAGATAAAATTGGTGCAAAATTAACTAAATTAACCAAACAACAGGCTGATTATATTAATGTTTCTGTTGATGGGCCTTATAAACCAGAACTTTACAGATACTAAGATTGAGTTTAATTTTTGAAAATTTTCTAACTTCGATACCTGATTACATCAGCTTGGCTGTTGAAAAAAATTCAACATTAGCATACCTTACGATTTGTCTGGCTATGTTTTTAGAAAATATAATCCCCCCAATCCCCTCTGAAATAATAATGCCATTGGGTGGATTTTTTGTTTATCAACAAAAATTAAATTTCTATATTTTAGTTTTTTGGGGATTACTTGGAACTATTTTAGGATCATTGCCTTGGTATTATTTAGGTAGATTAGTAAATGAAAAAAGACTTTCAAATTTTCTAGATAAAAAAGGAAAATATCTGGGTATTTCTTCTAATGATCTAAATAAAAGTAAAAGGTGGTTTGATAAATATGGGGTTTCTTTAGTTTTCTGGGGCAGATTAGTACCAGGCATAAGAACCTTAATTTCAGTTCCTGCTGGCATAGAACTTATGCCATTAAGAAAATTTTTGCTTTGGACTACATTTGGAAGCTTAATATGGGTAGCACTTCTGACTTATTCAGGGTATTTATTTGGTGAAAACTATCTAATCATTGAAACATACTTAGATCAAATTAAATATTTTGTAAAACCAATTTTAATTTTAATTTTCTTATACTTTTTTATAAAAATACTTATTAGGTTTTTAAAAAAAAATAGAGCTTAGAAAGGAATTTCACTTGAGTTATTGTTGTTAGAATATTGGTTATTATCAGACTCTTTTCTTGAGCCTAATAAGTTCAACCTATCTACCCTAACAACTGGTTTATATCTATCTTCTCCAGTATTTTTATCTTTCCAACTATCAATTTTAAAGCTTCCTGTAATTCCAATTAATGACCCTTTTTTCACATAATCTGCGGCTATTTGTGCTTGCTTGCCCCATATTTCTAAATTAAACCAATCTGGCTCTTCATCTCTGCTTCTTCTGTTAACTGCAATTGTGAAATTAGCTACGATACTGCCTGATTCAAAATATCTGACATCTGGTTCTCTTCCTGCTCTGCCAACAAGATTAATAGTGTTAATTTCCATAATTTTTTTTTTTTATAATACTCATATTTTCTGGTTCTGCTCAAAGTTTTACGTGCTATTCATAACTAAACGACAGAATTCCGAGAGCTTATTAAAAAATAGATATATGATTTATAAAAAGAAATTCTTATTGTGATTTTTAACAGATTTAAATTTTCTCGAGATATTGGCATAGATTTGGGAACGGCCAATACCCTCATACATGTATCAGGAAAAGGCGTTGTTTTACAGGAGCCTTCTGTTGTAGCTATGGATTTAGAAGAAGGGATTCCATTAGCTGTTGGTAAAGAAGCAAAGTTAATGCTTGGAAGGACCCCAGGCAATATAAGAGCCGTAAGACCACTAAGGGATGGGGTTATCGCAGATTTTGATGCGGCAGAACAAATGATAAAAACATTTATTCAAAAATGTAATGAAGGTAAGGGTATAGTAGCTCCAAGGATAGTGATTGGAATTCCAAGTGGAGTTACTAGTGTTGAGCGAAGAGCAGTAAGAGAAGCTGGATTAGCGGGAGCTAGAGAAGTTCACTTAATAGATGAACCTGTCGCAGCAGCAATAGGGGCATCGTTACCAGTAACTGAGCCGATTGGAACAATGATTGTTGATATTGGTGGAGGTACTACTGAAGTTGCAGTATTAAGTTTAGGAGGAACTGTTTTGAGTGAATCTGTTCGAATAGCAGGCGATGAAATAAATGAGTCAATTGCGCTCTATCTTAAAAAAGTTCACAATTTAGTTGTTGGAGAGAGAACTGCAGAAGATATCAAGATTAAAATTGGATCAGCATTTCCAGATGATGATTTTGATAAAACTACTTTAGAGGTTAGAGGTTTACATCTTTTATCTGGTCTACCTAGATCAGTTACTTTGACATCAGGAGAAATCAGAGAAGCTATGGCTGAAACACTTAGCAAAATAGTCGAAGCTGTAAAAAGAACTTTAGAGCGAACCCCTCCTGAACTTGCTGCAGACATAGTTGATAGGGGTATTATGCTTGCAGGTGGTGGAGCTTTAGTGAGAGGCATTAATGATTTATTGAGCGATGAAACAGGAATTTTTACTCATGTAGCAGAAAACCCACTGCTTTGTGTAGTGAATGGTTGTGGAGAGGTGTTGGATGATTTCAAAAAACTCAAAAGAGTTGTTGATACTCCAGAATTTATAAGGAATGCCATAAGAGATTAATGTTATGTTAGGTATCCGACGAATTTCTACTAGTCGTTGGTGGCATAAAAAGAAAAATTGGTTATTTTTTGCAATTTTTTTATTTTTGGTTTTTGTAAGAATATCAAAAGGAGCTTTTTATAAAGATTTTTATTATTTTATTTCGAAACCTTTTTGGCCTGGTCAATTTCAAAAAGAAATTGTTCTTGAGAGTATTGATAAAGAATATTTAATAAAGTTAAATCTTCTTACAAAAGATAATTTAAGATTGCGACAAATATTATCTCTTCAAGAATCATCTAGTGATGAATATATGTCAGCTGCAGTTATTTCGCGAAAAACAGGTAGTTGGTGGAGACAAATAATTTTAAATAAAGGTTCAAAGGATGGAGTAGAAATTGGCAATATTGTGATTGGTCCGGGTGGATTATTAGGAAGAGTTAAGAATACTTCTTTATTCACTTCGTCGGTAACTTTAATAACTTCTCCAGAAAGTAAGTTAGGCGTTTGGGTGGATAGAATTCAAATCAATGGATTACTAGTCGGTTTAGGAGATGATTATCCTAACCTAATATTTTATTCAAAAGATGCCGATATTAAAGTGGGAGATTTTGTATCATCATCTCCTGCTAGTACGTTATTACCTCCAAATATCCCTATTGGAATTGTTCAATCTATAGATGAGACATTGAAATCGAAAAAAACGGCAAAAATTTCACTTTTAGCAAAACCTCATGTAATTGATTGGGTACAAATTTTGAAATTAAATATTTAATGAATAAATTTCTTACAAAAAAATTATCTATAATAAGTTTTATTTTTATCCCAATTATTTTTTTATGGCACCCTAATTGGCTTGGATTTTTAGGTGTTCAGCCATATTGGCCATTATTTTGGTTATTGCCTTGGTCAATGATTAATGGATCAATAAATGGATTAATATTTGGTTTGTTTTTAGGGCTCATCTTAGATTCTCTAACCTTAAATGAAAGTTTTACTCAAATACCAGGCTTAATTTTTTGTGGATTTTTGTTTGGGAGAATTAAATTACATAGTGATATTTTGTTGGGGCATTTTAGGTATGGTTTAATTTGTTCTTTTGGCAGTTTTTTATGTGGGACTCTTTATTTTTTACAAATTTTGTTTAGAAATTTTTCAGATAGTAATTATCTAATATTGATACCCATTATTAAAAATATCTTAGCGGAAGTTTTTTTGACAGGTTTTTTTGCTCCCTTTATTTGCTCCCAACTTTTAAGGATGTTTAAATTTTCAAGAAGAAAAATACAGTAAAAAATTTTGCTAAGAGGTAAAAATGCTTGAAAAAATTTATATATATTTTCAATTTATTTAAAATGTTTGTAAACCTTAGGAATATCTCTTTGAGGGTTCGTAATGTTATATTTTTAGTTGTTAGAATAAATGTTCAATGCAATAGTTCTTTGCTTTGAAATATCGAGAAATCTTTTTTTAACTATGTCCAAAGCAAGAATTTTAGTTGTTGATGATGAACCAGCAGTTTTGAAGGTATTAGTTACGAGGCTTCAACTAGCAGGATATCAAGTGTATTCAGCCACTAACGGCGAAGAAGCTCTTGAATCTTTTCACAGGGATTCCCCAGATTTGATAGTTCTTGATGTTATGCTTCCAAAAATGGATGGATTTGCTGTTTGTAGAAGAATTAGAGCAGAATCAGTAGTTCCAATAATATTCTTAACAGCTTTAGAGGCTATTTCAGAGAGAGTTGCAGGTTTGGATTTAGGTGCTGATGATTACTTATCTAAACCATTTAGCCCAAAAGAGTTAGAAGCTAGAATAGCTACTATTTTGAGAAGAATGGGCCCAACTGTATCGGTTACAGAAACTAAAGAAGTTCCTTCTGGAAAAGGAGTTATGAAATTTGGAAGTTTAGTTGTTGATACTAATCGCAGACAAGTTTCAAGAGCAGGAGATAGAATAAGTTTAACTTACACTGAATTTAGCCTCCTAGAATTATTATTTGATGAGCCTGGAAAGGTTGTCCCGAGAGCAGAAATTTTAGAACAACTGTGGGGTTATCCTCCTCGTAGAGCAGCAGATTTAAGAGTTGTAGATGTATATGTAGCTAGATTAAGAGGTAAACTAGAACCTGATCCAAGAAATCCAGAATTAATATTGACTGTTAGAGGAATTGGTTACGCATCTCAAAGAGTTGGTGAAACAGCAACATCTTTGGCAAGTTGAGCCATAGTCTGATAATTTTATTAAATAAAACAAATATATTAAAATAAATTTTGTCTGAAATAAAAGAAGCACGCTTACAAAAATCTAATTCACTCATTAGTAAAGGATTTGCTTCTTATGCACAGAGTTTTAGGGTTTCAAATACTACAAAATTTCTTATTCAAAAATTTGATTATTTAGAAAATGGTCAAGAGGATGACTTCAGTGTTTCTATTGCTGGAAGAGTGATGGCTAAAAGGGTAATGGGTAAAATTGCCTTTTTCACAATAAGTGATCAAGATGGTCAGATTCAGCTTTATATTGAAAAAAAGATTATTAACTTAAATTTAGAAAAACAAAAATTACTTTCTTTTGAAGATATTAAGGAAATAGTTGATATTGGTGATTGGATAGGCGTCTATGGAACTATTAAAAAAACAAATAAAGGTGAGCTTTCTATTAAAGTAGAAAGATGGGAAATGTTATCCAAATCATTACAACCTCTGCCAGATAAATGGCATGGATTGACTGATATAGAAAAAAGATATAGACAACGTTATTTAGATTTAATAGTGAATCCTCACTCTAAAAATGTATTTAAAACAAGAGCAAAATGTATCAGTTTTATAAGACAATGGTTAGATAATAGAAATTTTTTAGAGATAGAGACTCCAATTCTGCAATCTGAAGCTGGTGGTGCTGAAGCAAGACCATTTATAACTCATCACAATACATTAGATATTCCGCTTTATCTAAGAATAGCCACAGAATTACATTTAAAGAGAATGGTTGTTGGAGGATTTGAGAAAGTATATGAATTGGGAAGAATCTTCCGGAATGAGGGGATAAGTACAAGGCATAATCCAGAATTCACCTCAGTTGAAATATATCAAGCTTTTTCTGACTATGTAGATATGATGAATTTAACAGAAGAATTGATCAAAGATATTGTAGCTGATGCATGTGGGTCTTTAAATATAAATTATCAAAATAAAGAAATTGATTTTTCTAAACCTTGGACAAGAATATCCATGAAAGATATTGTCAAAAAATATACAGGGATTGATTTTGATTCTTTTAGTGGAGACTTTCAAGCAGCAAAAACAGCCGTTAAAAGTATAAATGTCGATTTCTCTGATAAAGTCAATACTATAGGAAGACTTTTAAATGAGGTCTTTGAGCAAAAAGTAGAATCAAAACTTATAGAACCCACTTTTGTGATCGATTATCCTGTTGAGATTTCTCCTTTAGCAAGGCCTCATCTTGATAATAAAGAAATGGTTCAGAGATTCGAATTATTCATTGTTGGTCGTGAGCTAGCAAATGCGTTTAGTGAGTTGATAGATCCAGTAGATCAAAGAGAAAGAATGCAGCTACAGCAATCTCTTAGAGATGAAGGAGATCTTGAGGCACACTGTATAGATGAAGATTTCTTGAATGCTTTAGAGATTGGTATGCCCCCTACTGGAGGATTAGGCATTGGCATTGATAGGCTTATTATGTTAATTACTAATAGCGCATCAATTAGAGATGTAATCCCTTTCCCTTTGTTAAAACCAGAAATAACTTCAAAAAAAAATGAAAAATTACCCTTGAATGAAGTAAAATAGACAAATTAATCCAATACGAAATTTTTTAAATGAGTGGTGAACGTGTTGGTTTCCGTTTCAAACACGCGGATGCAGTAGTAAAAAGGAATCCTCAGGGCCGATCAAGAAGAGGATGGGTTATTGAACCAGTAGAGCAAACTACAAGTAGAGGAACAAAAATGCCTGCATACAAAATTCGCTGGAGAGACAGTGAAAGGCCTGAAACAGTCTTACAGCATATGTTAATTGCAGATCCAGATCCTTCCCCGCCTCCAAGTTCAGTAAGTTTAGATTCGTAGTTGCAATATTTCTGCATAATAATTTTATCTTTTTAGAGCAGAGTTGATTTCTTTTTTTATACTTTTTTGTTTTTCATCTTGGCGTTTGTCATGTAATTTTTTCCCTTTGCCGACTCCAATAGTTAGTTTTATCCATGAGCCTTTTAAATAAAGAGATAATGGAACAATAGTCATTCCTTTTTTTTCAGTATTGGATTTCATTTTTATTATTTCTTTTTTATGTAGTAGCAACTTTCTATTTCTTAATGGATCATGATTAAAGAAAGATCCCACATTTTTATGTGGTGAAATGTGAACATTTAATAATAAGATCTCACCATCTCGAAATGAACAGTAACCATCTCTTAAATTTGCTTTTCCGTTTCTAATGGACTTTACTTCAGTCCCTAAAAGCTCAATTCCAGCTTCGATTGTTTCAGATATTGCATATTGATATTTTGCATATCTATTTTCAGCTAGAAGCTTAAAATTATTTTTTTTATTATTATTGTTTTTAACTTTGTTTGAATTTTTTGCCATTTTAGTTATAAAAAATCTTTCTACTCAGAACAAATGTAATTAACCTTTCATTATGGCAATAATTTCTTCAAACATAGGTGATAATGAATTTTCTCTTCGTAAAAAAGAGCTTAGGCTAGTTGATTCAAAAATAATTCCAGAAGAAAAGAGAAATAAAAATCTGAACTTAGCAAGGCCTCTTACTTTAAACGAATTTATTGGCCAAGAACAACTTAAATCTTCTTTAAGAATAGCTATAGATGCTTCAATTTTTAGAAAAGAACCGATGGAGCATACTCTTTTATATGGACAGCCTGGTTTAGGTAAGACTACTCTTGCTTTATTGATAGCCCATGAGTTGAATACAAAATGTAGGATAGCGACTGCGCCAGCAATTGAAAGACCTAGAGATATTGTAGGTTTACTTCTTGGATTGAAGGATGGTGAAGTCTTATTTATAGATGAGATACATCGCTTAAATAGGTTAACTGAAGAGTTGTTATATTCGGCAATGGAGGATTTTAGACTTGACTTAACTATGGGAGCTAATAGAGGAGCCCGTTGCAGAACAATAAACTTACCTAGGTTTACTCTGATTGGCGCGACAACTAAATTAGCCTCTATAAGTGCACCTTTAAGAGATAGATTTGGTATATCTCAGAAAATTGAATTTTACACATATGACGAATTAAAACAAATAATTGATAATTTCTCCCGATTAATAAATCTCAATATAGAAAATGAAGCATCTTATGATTTAGCAAAGATATCTCGAGGGACTCCAAGAATTGCATTAAGATTATTAAGAAGAGTTAGAGATTATGCTCAAGTTGTTAATAAAACTAATATGATCTCATTGAATTTAATAAAAAAAGCTTTAAATTCTTACCAAATTGACGAAAAAGGATTGGATTCTTTGGATAGGCACTATTTATCTTTTCTTAACCAAAATAATAATATTCCAACTGGCCTTGATTCAATTGCAGCTGGCTTGGGTGATGATTCTTCAATGTTAGAATTTGTAGTTGAGCCATATTTAATCAAAATTGGTTTTCTCACAAGAACTCCTCGAGGAAGATTGCTTACTGCTTTGGGAAAAAAGTATATTGATTCAAAAAATGATAAATTTTAAAAAAATTAAAGTTTGTTTTCTAATAATTTTTGTTTTTTTGAATATTTTTTATATTGCACCATCCTATTCATTATCTTTGAGGGAGGATTTGTTTGAAAATGCATTAGATTTAAGTTCAAGCGGAAAATTTAATCTCGCTTTACAAGAATGGAACCAATATCTTGATTCTTATCCCGATGATGCTGCGGGTTTTAGCAATAGAGGAAATGTAAGACTCGTTATAGGAGATGTAAAGGGATCAATAGATGACCAAAATAAGGCAATCAGTTTGAATCCTAGTGAAATAGATCCCTACATTAACAGGGGGATAGCTGAGGAAGCATTGGATCTATGGTCGCAAGCGAAAAAAGATTATATGTTCGTTATTTCGCAAGACAGTAAAAATTTCTCTGCATTATATAATTTGGCTAATGTAGAAGGATCTACATCAAATTGGGAAAAAGCAAGAGATTTATTCTCAAAAGCTGCTTTATATAATCCTGGATTTGCGATGGCTAGATCGAGTATGGCGTTAGCAGATTTCCAGTTAGGGAATATTGATGAATCTGAAAAAGAATTAAAAAAATTAATTAGACGTTATCCAACTTTTGCTGATGCTAGGGCAGCTTTAACAGCTTTGAATTGGTCCAAGGGTGAATCTGGGAAAGCAGAGAGTAATTGGATTGCGGTAACTGAATTAGATCCTAGATATAGTGATGAAGAATGGTTGAGAAAAATAAGAAGATGGCCTCCACAACCGATTAGAGATTTAATGAATTTTATCGATTTAAAATAAGTAATGAATAAAGATCATTTTTATAAAAAAATTGATTCGTTTAATGATGAATTAATTAACTTAAGAAGACATATCCATGCACATCCGGAATTAAGTGGACTTGAAAATCAAACGGCGATTTTGATAAGTGGTTTTTTAAAAAATATTGGTTGGAATGTTAGAGAATCTATTGGCAGGACAGGAGTTATAGCTGATTTTGGACCCTTAGATAAGGGCATTATTGGTTTAAGAGTAGATATGGATGCTTTGCCAATCTTTGAGGAAACCAAATTAAGTTTTTCTTCAAAAGTAGATGGTGTTATGCATGCTTGTGGTCACGATTTGCATATATCGATTGGGCTGGGGGTGGCAAAAATTATTAAGGATTTAAAACTAAATTTTGGGACTCGGATAATTTTTCAGCCCGCTGAAGAAATTGCGAGTGGAGCTAGATGGATGATTAAGGATGGTGCAATTAATGGTTTAAATCATATTTTAGGAGTCCATGTTTACCCAGATTTATCAGTAGGGACTATTGGCATTAAAGAGGGAAGTTTAACTGCAGCTGCGGGAGAATTAAAGGTAGAGATTAAAGGAAAATCAGGGCATGGTGCTCGACCTTATGAAGGAGTTGATGCTATTTGGGCTGCCTCTAAAGTGATCTCGGGAATTCAAGAATCAATAACACGGAAGTTAGATCCCCTAGATCCTTTAGTAATAACTTTTGGAAAAATCAATGGTGGCAATGCATTCAATGTTCTTGCAGAAAAGGTTAATTTAATTGGTACAGTTAGATGCACTAATCGTAAACTATTTAAGAATATTGGTAATTGGCTCAATGAAAATATCAATTCATTAGCTAATAGTTGCGGAGCTGAAGCAAAAGTAATATTTAGAGAAATAACTCCGGCAGTTAATAATAATTCTGAAATTAATAGAGTCCTTAGAGATTCTGGAATTAAGGTTTTAGGTCAAGAAAATGTTATAGAATTACAAAAACCATCATTAGGAGCTGAGGATTTCGCTGAATTTTTAAAAGATATTCCAGGGGCCATGTTTAGGCTTGGCGTTTCGAGTTCAAATGGATGTGCTCCGCTTCATAGTTCTAAATTTGATCCAGATGAAAGAGCTATTGCTGTTGGAATTAAAGTGATAACAGAGTCCATAGTAAAATTAAACAATGAAAAAATTAATAAAATTGGAAAATGAATATCAATAAAAGATTTATTTTATCTTTTGTGGCTCCTTTCATGATCCTCATATCTGCTAGCGGATTTATATTTAGGGACAAGTCTAAAAAAATTTTTTATTTACCTATTGGCTTAATGGGGATTGTAATTATTTTGGAGAGGGGTATAAGCAGAGAATTGGATAGGAAAAATATTTTAAAAAAGATAAAGTCTTATCAAAAAGCTAAATAAAATCATTTTATTTATTTTTACGCAACATGAGATGACTATTTTTTAGAAAAGAGCTATTAATAATATAAATACTAGGGGTGCTAAGAATTTTAACTTAGCTGAGATCATACCCTTTGAACCTGAATCATTAATCTTGATCAGGGAAGTGAAGACTTGATCAAACTTTAGTAATAACACTTTTAAAAAATTTGTAAATTATGAGAAGTTCGTGGATTAAGCCTCGCCTTGGGAAAGAAAATGTAACTCAAATGAACTTTGCGAGAAACGGATATATCACTGAAGAAATGGATTTTGTTGCTAAAAAAGAGAATCTTCCTTCTTCTCTAATAATGGAAGAAGTAGCAAGAGGAAGATTAATTATTCCAGCTAATATTAATCATTTGAATCTTGAGCCAATGTCCATAGGCATTGCTTCCAGATGCAAAGTTAATGCCAACATTGGTGCTTCCCCTAATGCAAGTGATATCAATGAAGAAGTAGAGAAGCTAAAACTGGCAGTTAAATATGGGGCTGATACGGTCATGGATCTTTCTACAGGAGGAGTAAATTTAGATGAAGTTCGTCAAGCAATTATTCATGAGTCTCCTGTTCCCATTGGAACAGTTCCTGTGTATCAAGCATTAGAAAGTGTACATGGTTCAATAGATAGACTAACTGAAGATGATTTTCTTCATATTATTGAAAAACATTGTCAGCAAGGCGTAGATTATCAAACTATTCATGCTGGGCTATTAATAGAGCATTTGCCGAAAGTCAAAGGAAGAATTACTGGAATTGTCAGCAGAGGGGGAGGTATTTTAGCCCAATGGATGTTACATCATTTTAAGCAAAACCCCCTTTATACAAGGTTTGATGACATATGTGAGATTTTTAAGAAATATGATTGTACTTTTTCTCTAGGAGACTCATTAAGGCCTGGATGTTTGCATGATGCTTCGGATGATGCTCAGCTAGCTGAATTGAAGACTTTAGGCGAGCTGACTCGAAGAGCATGGGAACATAATGTTCAAGTAATGGTTGAGGGTCCAGGTCATGTACCGATGGATCAAATTGAGTTTAATGTGAGAAAGCAAATGGAAGAATGTTCTGAAGCCCCATTTTATGTGCTTGGTCCATTGGTGACAGATATATCCCCTGGTTATGACCATATATCAAGTGCTATTGGGGCGGCGATGGCAGGATGGTATGGAACTTCTATGTTATGTTATGTAACGCCAAAAGAACATCTAGGACTACCAAATGCAGAAGATGTAAGAGAAGGATTAATTGCTTATAAAATAGCTGCTCACGCTGCTGATATAGCAAGACATAGAGCTGGAGCTCGTGATCGAGATGATGAACTTAGTCATGCAAGGTATAACTTTGATTGGAACAAACAATTCGAACTTTCATTAGATCCGGAAAGGGCAAAGCAGTACCATGACGAAACACTGCCTGAGGAAATCTTTAAAAAGGCAGAGTTTTGTTCAATGTGTGGCCCTAAACATTGTCCAATGAATTCAAAGATTTCTGATGAATCTCTTGATCATTTAAAAGATAAACTTGAAGAATGTAATACTTCAGTGTAGTTATCAATTAATATTTATAGAATTTCCTTCGTCTTATTAACTACGTTTTCGACCGTAAATCCAAAATTTTTCATACATTCTCCACCTGGTGCGGATGCACCAAACCTATCCATAGTAATACAAATTCCATCAAAACCTGTATATTTATGCCAACCAAATGAATGGGCAGCTTCTACCACAACTCTCTTTTTCACACTACTAGGTAAAACACTTTCTTTATAAGATTCCTCTTGCTCTTCAAAAAGTTCTACACAAGGCATAGAAACAACTCTAATTTTTTTACCTAAGCTTGAAATTTCCTTACTTGCTTCAATGCAAAGATTCAGTTCGCTTCCAGTACCAATAAATATTAAGTCTGGTGTTCCTTCACAATCCGAGACTACGTATCCTCCTAGAGCAACTTTGTCTATCGAAGTATTTTCTTGATTTGGCATACCTTGTCTACTTAAACAAAGGGCAGAAGGTCTTTTTCGATTTTGAATAGCAAGCTTATAAGCTCCACTCGTCTCATTGCCATCTCCAGGTCTGAAAACTAACATGTTAGGCATTGCACGAAGAGAAGGGATAGTTTCAATAGGTTGATGTGTTGGGCCATCTTCTCCTACACCAATTGAATCATGAGTTAAGACATAGATTACTCCTAATTCGCTAAGTGCTGAAAGCCTCATTGAGCCCCTCATATAATCGGCGAAAACAAGGAAGGTTCCACCATAAGGTATAAGACCACTATTGTGATAGGCAATTCCATTAAGTACAGCTGCCATTGCATGCTCTCGTACACCAAAATGTAAATATCTTTTTTCAGGGCTATGTGGCTGGAATGATCCAGTTTCTCCTTTAATATCTGTGTAATTAGAGTGAGTTAAATCTGCTGATCCGCCAATTAATTCAGGTAGGTTAGGACCTAGAGCACCCAAACATATTTGTGAATGCTTTCTAGTGGCTAATCCTTTATCATTAGGCGTATAAGAGGGGAGACCTGAGTCCCAATTCTCAGGTAATTGACCCTCTAACATTCTTTTTAATTCAGCTCCTTCTGAGGGATATTTTTTTTGATATTCTTCAAATTTAGAATCCCATTCTTTTTCTAAATTTTCACCTTTGTTTATTGATTTTCTAAAATGCGAGTATACTTCATCGGGTATCTCAAATGGAGGATATTCCCAATTTAGAAACTCTCTAGTTAATGCAGCTTCTTCTTCTCCAACAGCAGCTCCATGAATTCCAGCAGTATCTGATTTATTTGGAGAACCATAACCTATGGTTGTAGAAATTTTTATAATTGAGGGCTTGTCTGTAATTAACTTTGCTTTTTCGATAGCTTCAGTAATTCCTTTAACATCATGATTCCCATCTTCAACATGTTGTACATGCCATCCATAAGCTTCGTATCTTTTTAAGACATCTTCAGTAAAAGAAACGTCTGTTCGTCCATCAATTGTAATTTGATTATCGTCATAAAGTGCAATTAATTTTCCAAGCTTAAGATGACCAGCTAATGAGCAGGCCTCTGATGCAATACCTTCTTGATTACAGCCATCACCCATTATTACGTAAGTATAGTGATCAACGATATTGCAATCAGGCTTATTAAATTTAGCTGCTAAGTGCGTTTCAGCTATTGCTAAACCAACTGCATTTGAAATTCCTGCTCCAAGAGGCCCAGCTGTAACTTCAACACCTTCAGTTTCGAATGTTTCTGGATGTCCAGGAGTTTTTGATCCCCATTGCCTAAATTCTTTAATATCTTCTATGGAAACTGATTTATATCCTGTCAAATGAAGCAAGGAATATAACAGCATACAGCCATGACCAGCTGATAATACAAAGCGGTCTCTATTGAACCATTTTGGGTTATTAGGGTTGTGATTAAGTATGTTTTGCCATAATGCATAACCCATAGGTGCACATCCCATTGGTAATCCAGGATGACCACTATTAGATTTATTTACTGCATCTACAGCAAGCATTCTTATACTATTTACATAAAGTGATTCTAATAAAACAGATGCAGCGACCATTGTTTTTAAATAAGTTAAGTTGGAAATTACAGAATTGGTTGTCTTCAATTCATTTTGCTGAAAGCAAGGCAAACATTGTGACCACCAAAGCCGAAAGAATTAGAAAGAGCAACTCCTACTTGAGCTTCTCTTGCATTATTTGGTACATAATCAAGATCACATTCAGGATCTCGATTGACGTAGTTAATTGTAGGAGGGATAAAATTATGTGTCAAAGAAAGTATACAAGCTACAGCTTCTATACCTCCTGAGCCTCCTAGGAGATGACCTGTCATCGACTTAGTAGAGCTTACAGGAATGAGGTAAGATCTGTCTCTAAAAATAGATTTAATTGCAGAAGTTTCATTTTTATCATTAGCTGATGTACTTGTTCCATGAGCATTTATGTAATCTACTTTTTCAATGCTAAGACAAGCGTCTTCAATTGCTAATTTGATAGCTTCGGCGCCTCCAATCCCGCCTGGAGATGGAGCAGTTATATGATGAGCATCACATGTTGTTCCATAACCAATTATTTCTGCATAAATTCTCGCATTCCTTTTTTGTGCATTTTGTAAAGTTTCTAAAACAAGAATTCCAGATCCCTCTCCAATAACAAATCCATCTCTTTCTGCATCAAAAGGTCTACTAGCAGTTTGAGGGCTTTCATTTCTGGAAGAAAGAGCTTTGGCGCTGGCAAAACCAGCTACTCCAAGAGGCGTAATACTTGCTTCTGCTCCCCCACAGATCATTGCATCTGCTTTCCCAAGTTGGAGTAATCTAAAAGAATCACCAATTGCATTTGAACCGGCAGCGCAAGCGGTGGATACAGAGGAACTTGGTCCTTTTGCGCCCAAAGCGATTGCAGCTAAACCAGTGGCCATATTTGGAATCATCATTGGGACTGTAAATGGACTTACTCTTTTAGGCCCTTTGTGACTCAATATTTGAGCTTGACTTTCCATAGTTAGTAAGCCTCCAACACCAGAACCAATAATCACTCCAATTCTTGATGCATTAGCTTCAGTAATTTTAAGTCCAGAATCATTAAAGGCTTGCTTTGCAGCAATAACTCCAAACTGGGAAAAACGATCCCATCTTTTGGATTCTTTAGCTTCAATAAAATTTTCAGATTGAAGATTTTTTACTTCTGCAGCAAATTTGCAGGGATGTTGTTCAGGATCAAAAAGAGTAATATCTGAAACCCCATTAGTTCCTGTTTGAAGACCGACTAAATATTCATCAATGTTATTACCAATTGGAGTTACTGCTCCGATACCAGTAATAACTACTCGATGGAAATTTGGCATTCTATACTAACCTTTTTTTTCTTCGATGAATTTTACTGCATCGCCAACAGTTGCTATTCCTTCAGCTGCTTCATCAGGAATTTCAATATCAAATGCTTCTTCAAGAGCCATTACTAATTCAACAGTATCTAGAGAATCAGCACCTAAATCATTTTGGAAATTTGAATCTGATTTGACTTCTCCAGCTTCAACGCTTAATTGTTCTGAAACAATAGAACACACTTTTTTGAGGATTTCTTGTGACATAGTTTATGAAAATTACTAATTATCTATATGATTTTATGCCCTAGAGTTAACAAGAGTGAAGCATATCTTAATTTTTTTAATTTCTTTGTAAGACAATAGTATTATAAAACGAGGTTCAAAAGACAATTTTTACATGTCACACGCAGTTAAAATTTATGACACTTGCATTGGTTGTACCCAATGTGTAAGGGCTTGCCCACTTGATGTTTTAGAGATGGTTCCATGGGACGGCTGTAAAGCTGGCCAAATAGCTTCATCTCCTAGAACAGAAGATTGTGTAGGTTGCAAAAGATGTGAAACGGCATGTCCTACAGATTTCTTAAGTATTCGTGTTTATTTAGGAGATGAGACTTCTAGGAGTATGGGTTTAGCATATTAATTTTTATAGTGCAGTTCTAAGAGAGTCCATGTTTTAGTAAATACGCGTTTTATTTCAATATAATTGAAAAAAAAAACGTATGTGTGGAATAGTTGCTGTAACTGGATATAAAAAAGCTTTACCATTATTAATTAATGGTTTAGAAAAACTTGAATATAGAGGTTATGATTCCGCAGGTATTGCAATAATAAATTCCGAAAATAATTGTATTTCTTGTAAAAAAGCAGAAGGGAAACTAAATAATTTAATAAGTAATCTTAATGATCATAATATTCCCGGAACTGTCGGTATAGGACATACCAGATGGGCAACTCATGGAAAACCTGAGGTTAAAAATGCACATCCTCATACAGATAGTTCAGGAAATGTAGCAGTTGTTCAAAATGGCATTATTGAAAATTTCCAAGATTTAAAAAATAAATTAGAGGAAGAGGGCATTATTTTTAATTCTGATACAGATACCGAGGTAATTCCTCATCTAATTCAAAGAGAGTTAAGTACATTAAGTAAACTTAACCTTGAGAATAATGGGTCAACATTATTAGTAGCTGTAAGAAATGTATTATCGGATTTAGAGGGATCTTATGCTCTAGCAGTTTTATGGTCTGGTGCTCCAACCTCCTTGGTAGTTGCAAGAAGACAAGCGCCCTTGATTATTGGTTTGGGTGAAGGAGAATTTATTTGTGCTAGTGACACTCCAGCCATTGCAAACTTTACGAATATTATTTTGCCTATGGAGGATGAAGAAATAGCTTTGTTGACTCCGCTTGGAATTGAAATATATAACTCAAGCAACGAGAGACAATATAGGAATCCCGTTTCTTTAAAAGTCTCAGAGCAAATAATGGATAAGATGAATTTCAAACACTACATGTTGAAAGAGATATATGATCAGCCACAGACTGCAAAAAACTGGTTGGAAAATTATTTAATTAAGAACTTAGACAATGGTCAATATCAAATCAACTATCCATTTAATACAGAGTTTTTTGAATCAATTGAAAGAATTGAAATTATTGCTTGTGGTACAAGTAAACATGCTGCAATGGTGGGCAGCTTTTTATTGGAACAATTTTCAGGTATCCCTACAAATGTTTTTTTTGCAAGCGAATTTCGATATTCGCCACCTCCATTATTGCCAAATACATTAACTATTGGAGTCAGTCAATCCGGAGAGACTGCTGATACAATTGCGGCTATCGATATGGAAATTAAAAGACGTTCTTCAATTGAAAATGAAAAATTTAAACCTAATCTTATTGCAATTACAAATAGAAAAGAGAGTTCCATAGGAAGGCAGGTCTCAAATATAATTGATATCTGTGCAGGAATAGAAGTTGGAGTTGCAGCAACAAAAACTTTTTTTGCTCAATTGCTTTCTTTTTATGGATTAGCCATAAAATTTGCTCAAATTAAAGGTAATCAAAGTCCTGAAGAAATAGGTAAATTAATAAACGAACTTAAAAATCTTCCGCCATTACTAGAAGATCTAATAGAGAAACATAATAAATCTTCAGAAAAGCTAGCACATGACTTTTTTAATATTAAAGATGTTATTTTTTTAGGAAGAGGAATAAATTATCCTATTGCCCTTGAAGGAGCGTTAAAACTTAAAGAAATTAGTTATATTCATGCAGCTGGATATCCTGCTGGAGAAATGAAACATGGTCCAATAGCTTTGTTAGATAAAAAAGTACCTGTAATTTCTATCGCCTCCCCTGGTGAGGTGTTTGATAAAGTTATCAGTAATGCTCAAGAAGCAAAAGCAAGAGATTCTTATTTGATTGGGATTGCTCCTGAATGTAACGGAACTGAAATCTTTGATTATTTAATGAAAGTTCCTTATTCTAATGAATGGATTTCACCTCTAATTAATATATTGCCTTTACAATTATTGAGTTACCATATTGCATCTCATAGGGGACTTGACGTGGATCAACCAAGAAATTTAGCTAAAAGTGTAACTGTTGAATAATGAGTTTCTTACAAATTCTTATTTTTTTAATTTATAGCTCTAAAAGTCCATTTGGAGGCTTGATTATTAGATAATTATTTTTTATATCTACTAATGGGACTATTTCTTTAACAAATGGTATTAGCACTTTTTTTTGATTTTTAAATAGTTCTATAACAAGTAAATTATTTTTCTCATTTTCTAAATTGATAACTTTCCCAATTTTTTTTAATTCATCATTTTCTAAAATCTTGACCTCGAGATTTAAAAGTTCTAAAAAGTGGAATTCTTCTTTTTGTAATTTGGGTAGTTTATCGGCTTTTACAAGAATTTTAAATTTTTTCAGTTGTTCTGCATGATTTCTTGTATTTATTCCTTGGAACTTAACTATGAAGGTTTCTTTACCAGGCTGTTTAAAACCAGATAGAAGTTCAATTATTGCAGGAGGTTCATTTTCTTTTTGTAACCATCTAATTCCCGGTTTTAAAAATCTTTCTTCAAAATCACTTAGAGATTTTACCTTTACCAGTCCATTAATTCCATGACATGATGTTATCAATCCAACAGTTAACCATTCATTTTTATTTATCATATATTGTATTAGAAAAAGTGTTTTATGGAATTATCTACTAAACCCATACTCCCTGGATCTTTTGTTGTTGTAAAAGACACCAATTCTATCTATAGAGGATATAGAGGGTTTGTCCAAAGAGTTACAAAAAAAAGAGCAGCGGTTCTGTTTGAAGGAGGTAATTGGGATAAACTCATAACTTTTCAGCTAACAAATTTAGAAATAGTATAAAGTTAAATTTTACCTGTAGTAATAAATTTTTCTATCAAAACTCTAGCAGCATTTGTTTCTGCTTGTTTAATGGACTTGCCGAATGCAGATGATTCTTTTAATCCTTCGATAAATATATCGCAAAAAAATCTTTTAGGGTCCCCATTTTGCTTTGAGACTTCAATTATTTTATAGACTGGCAAATCAAAACCTTTACTTTGACACCACTCTTGCAATACTGTTTTAGATTTGAATTTATATGGAGCTTTCAAAAATATTTCTGAATCTTCTTCCCAAATATCATCTAACCAAAGATTTACTTCTTGAATGGAATTAAAGCACTTGTAAATAGCACCGATTAAAGCTTCTGTAGCTTCACCAATAATGGTATTTTTTGAATTTTCATCACCAAGAGCTTTAGGACCTTTAATTATTAATTTTTCTATATCAATTTTTTCCCCTAATTTAGTTAACCATTCATCACTTACAATTTGTGCTCTTAGTTCTGATCTTTCTCCTACACTCAATTGAGGGTATTTTTTTTCAATAAAATTAGAAGCCGCTAATCTGAGGACTGCATCTCCGAAAAATTCTAGTTTTTCATAATTTAATATTTTATCTTCTGAGGAGTGGATAAATGCTTGATTAAAATCTTGAATAATTGAAATATTTTGAGTTCTAATTATTTCAGAAAATCTTTTTGATTTAATATTTAAAGACTTTAAAAAAGTAGTTATTTGATTAATCCTTTTTCCATTAATTATATTTGTCATCTGATTTGAATAATCTCAACAATTAGAAAGCAGGTCATAAGCCGGGTTCTGTTCATCTTAATTAATAAGATGGGCAATCATCTATCTAGGACTGGAATTACTTCACAGTCTCAAGCGGCGCTTAAAAGTAGATTGTGAAATGGTCATGAATCCACTAAGCCTTGCTCCCAGCCGGGGTTTACCTAGCCAACACTTCTCAATGTTGCTGGTGCGCTCTTACCACACCCTTGCACCCTTGCCATACATAAAGTATTAGGCGGTATGTTTCTGTGGCACTATCCTCACGGTTGCCCGCACTGGGAATTACCCAGCAAGCCTGACCATGTGGGAGCCCGGACTTTCCTCAAGAAAGTTTTATTTTGGAAACAAAATAAAACTTTCTTGCGATTGCCTCTCCTGCTTTCATTTAGCATAATGCTAAATACTCCAAAAATCATCTATTGGGGCTGTAGCTCAGCAGGATAGAGCAACGGTTTCCTAAACCGTAGGTCGTGGGTTCGACTCCCGCCAGTCCCGTAAAAATAAAAAACTATATGTAGTATGTGTGCAAACTTGCTACTCTCTAGCTAGCGTATAGTTAGTAGTAAATCTTTTATGGCTAAGTTGCATGATATGCGTTTAAAGCTCTTAATTCAACAGGAGCATGAACGCATTTCTAAATCCCAACCTAATGATTTAGATCTTTCAATAGTTCAAGCAAGATGCCTGTGCTGGCTTGCACTTTTGGCGGAAGCTCACGAAGATCAAGCAAATGATGCAGAAAAAAGAGGCGATGCCGAGCAAGCAATGGGATGGTTTGCTGATTCTATGAGACTTAGAGATGTTATTAATTTGGTTACTAGTATTGAGATACCTTTACCAGATAGTCCTGATTCACTCGACGAAAATGACGAATTATTGGATGGCCCAACAATTATGCCCAAATAGTGAGATGATATAGAAAGAATTATTTTTTCTTTTGACTGAAGAACCCTGTCAATGCTCTGATTGTCAGAGATTTTATAAAGAACATGATCGTCTAATTAGAGAATTTCCTACTTTTAAGCAGCAACAAGAATTGAATTGGGCATCTATTCAATCGTTCAGAACTCTTTGTAATAAGGTTACTGATGAGCTGCAAAGAGAATTATCTGAAAGAGAATCAAATGAAGATACCAGTCCAAAAGAAAAACATATTTCTAATATAGAAATTACTGAAGCTTTAGATGAATTGGAAAGCGTTAATGCCTATTTATATTCAATTGAAGCATTAATGGAAAGAATATTTGATATAAAAATTTCAAACAATATCGAATCAAAATTTAAAGAAATTGCAAATGAATTAGCCCCAGATCCTTTAAATATGGATAGATTAATATTGAATAGATTATTTCATCAAACTCCAGATTCACCAGATAAAAAAAATATTAATTAGTTAATTCTTCGACGTCGCAAGTAATTTCAACAGGCATTGGAGATACTTTCCAAATAGATTTACAGTACTCTCTAATAGATCTATCTGAAGAAAAATATCCAGATCTAGCAGTATTTAATAATGCCATTTTATTCCAAGATTTTTTATTATTCCAGCATTCACTAACGACATCCTGTTTGTTTAAGTAATCTTCAAAGTCAGCCATAACAAAAAATGGGTCATGTCCTGTAAGGCTATTTAATAAAGGTTTAAATAATTCTTTATCTCCATTGCTAAAGTGGCCAATTTCAATTAGGCGTATAACCTCTTTGAGCTCTGAACATTGATTAATAAAAGTTTTTGGAGAGTAGTTATTATTTTTTAATTCCATGATTTCACTTTCAGTTTTACCAAAAAGGAAGAAATTTTCTTTTTTTACAAGATCTCTTAATTCCACATTTGCTCCATCTAAGGTTCCAATCGTTAATGCTCCATTCATGGCAAACTTCATATTTCCAGTTCCTGATGCTTCTTTTCCAGCAGTTGATATTTGTTCTGAAAGATCCGTTGCAGGATAAACTATTTCACCAAGTTTAACGTTATAGTCTGGTAGAAAAACAACTCTTAATAAACCATCCATATCTGGATCAGAATTAACTACATCAGCAATACCATTAATGAATCTAATCATGAGCTTTGCCATAAAGTAACCTGGTGCAGCTTTGCCTCCGAATATTATTGTTCTTGGGACTTTATGCTTGTTAGTACCATTTTTGATTCTTAAATATTGGGCAATAATTTGTAGGGCGTTTAAATGTTGCCTTTTATATTGATGAATTCTTTTTACTTGAACATCAAATAAACTTGCTGGATCCACAAGTATTCCAGTTTTTGAATGGATAAAGCTTGCTAATTTTCTTTTGCCACTTAGTTTAGTTTCCTCAAATTTTTGTAAGAAATTGTTGTCATCTTTTTTTTCTTCTAACTTCTTAAGAAGTTCCATATTTGTTATCCAGTTTGGACCAACTTCTTCTTCTAAAAGGTTGGATAGTGATGGATTAGATAGGGCAACCCATCTCCTTGGAGTAACTCCATTAGTTACATTTGTAAATTTTTCAGGCCACAGAGCTGCAAATTCAGGCAGTAATTGCCTTTTTATTAGATCTGAGTGGAGAGCAGCAACACCATTTATATGATGTGCTCCAATCGTAGCTAAATGAGCCATCCGAACTGATTTGGAGCCTTCTTCATCAATTATTGAAAGTTTTTGAAGAATCTTGTCATCACCTGGATAACGAAGTCTTAATTGTTGAAGAAATCTCCAATTAATTTCATAAATAATTTCTAAATGACGAGGAAGAAGATCATTAAATAGACCTAAATCCCATTTTTCTAAAGCTTCTGGTAATAATGTGTGGTTGGTATAAGCAACTGAAGAGGTTGTTATGTTCCAAGCTTTATCCCAACCTATTTGATATTGGTCAATAAGAAGTCTCATTAATTCTGCAACTGCTATGGCAGGATGGGTATCGTTCAATTGGACTGTCCAATGCTTAGGGAATTCTGTTATTGCTATTGATCTTTTTTCAAGGCTTCTCAACATATCCTGAAGAGAACAACTTACAAAAAAGTGTTGTTGTTTGAGCCTTAATCTTCTTCCTTCGTCGGTTCCATCATTGGGATACAGAACTTTTGAAAGAGTTTCAGATGCAACTTTTTCTTCAACTGCTCCGTAATAATCACCAATATTGAATGCATAAAAGTCAAAACTTTCTGTTGCATCTGCTCTCCATAATCTTAATCTGTCACATGTATTTACTCTGTATCCTAAAACTGGAACATCATGAGGTACTCCAATTGCATGTTCTGAAGGAATCCATCTTGATCTGTAGTTACCTTTATCATCTCTGTAACTTTCAGTTCTGCCTCCAAAACCTACAAAACATGATTCGTCGGGTTGTGGAAGTTCCCATGGCCATCCACCTTTTAACCATTTGTCAGTTACTTCAACTTGCCAACCATCCCTAATTAACTGATTAAATATGCCAAATTCATATCGAATACCATAACCAACTGCAGGAACTTGTAGTGATGCTAGTGATTCCATGTAACATGCTGCAAGTCTGCCAAGTCCGCCATTACCTAACCCAGGTTCCTCTTCAACTTCAAGAATTGTTGACAATGATTCAATACCAAATCTTTTTAAAGCATCTTCTGCCTCTTGAGTTATTCCAAGATTGAGAAGATTATTACTTAGTTGAGGGCCTATTAAAAATTCTGCTGATAGGTAAGCAACTGTTTTTTGTGGTTTTTTTCTTATGACTTCTTGGCTGGCTAAATATCTTGTCATTAGCCTATCTTTTACAGCGTAACTTAAAGCCATGTACAAGTCGTGTGAACTTGCAGAAGTAGCTAACTTTCCAAGGGTATAAAAAAGATGGGCTGTCATTCCTTGGAAAACAGCATCAGAATCCATTCCAGCTTTCTCAGGATCTAGATAACAGCCTGGAGTAGGCAATCGTAGATCGAAGGGTTCGTTGGTATTCATTGGATTGGTCATATAACAGACAATAGCCATTTTTAAGAAAATTTCTTTGTTGTAACTTCAGATCCACACTTGTTGAGTATTTTTTCTTTTTTTTTACATATTTCTTAAAGTGGGCCCTCCATAAACTATCTTCCAATTAGGTAGTTTAGTTTTTCTCTAATTTTAAATGTATTCATTACTTGCTGAATTAAGTGCACATGATTTAGAAGTTGCTGAAACTTTGATAGGAGTTATAAGGTTTCTATTGATATTTTTAGCTGCAAGAGCATTAGCAGAAGTCTTAGTAAGACTAAGTTTGCCAACGATAGTAGGTGAGCTTCTTGCAGGGGTAATAATAGGGGCTTCAGGTTTTCATTTGTTGATACCACCCTCAGCTGGAACCGAGTTAAATGAAGGACTTGTTAATGTTATTAGCTCATTAGCGTCAATCCCCCCAGAAGCTGTTCCTGATGTTTATTTCGAAAGTTTTCCATCCCTCCAAGCAGTAGCAACTCTCGGGTTATATGCTCTTTTATTTTTGACAGGATTAGAAAGTGAGTTAGAGGAATTAGTAGCTGTTGGGGCTCAGGCTTTCACTGTTGCAATGGCTGGTGTAATTTTACCTTTTGCCTTTGGAACTCTAGGACTAATGTTTATTTTCCAAGTAGATCTTATTCCAGCAGTTTTTGCAGGAGCATCTATGACAGCAACAAGTATAGGAATTACTGCCAGTGTTTTTGGTGAGTTGGGATATTTAAAAACTAGAGAAGGACAGATTGTTATTGGAGCGGCTGTTTTAGACGATATTTTGGGTATTGTTATTCTTGCAGTTGTAGTAGCCCTTGCTGCTGGAGGTTCTTTAGAAATTGCGCCTATCGTTAAATTAGTTGCAGCCGCTGTAGTATTTGTTATTGCTGCTATCGCATTAAGTAGAACAGCAGCTCCAGGTTTTGATTGGTTATTGGATAGATTAAAGGCACCTGGAGCAGTAGTGGTAGCATCTTTTGTGATACTTGTTTTGTGTTGTTTTGTAGCAACAGCCATTGGATTAGAAGCAGCTTTAGGTGCTTTTGCAGCTGGATTAATTCTTAGTAGTTCTAAAAATAATCACGCAATTCAACAATCGGTTTTACCTTTAGTATCCTTATTCGCAACTATTTTTTTCGTATTAGTAGGAGCTGGGATGGATCTATCAGTTATAAATCCACTTGATCCAACAAGTAGGTCAGCTCTTGTAGTTGCAGGATTTTTATTAGTTGTAGCAATTATTGGTAAAATTGCAGCTGGATGGGTATTTTCAAGTGATAAACCTACAAACAGATTAGTTGTAGGTTTAGGTATGATGCCTAGAGGAGAGGTTGGCTTAATTTTCCTTGGACTAGGAACAAGTGCTAAATTGTTAACTCCTTCTCTTGAAGCAGCTATTCTATTAATGGTTATTGGAACTACATTTCTTGCACCTGTTCTCTTGAGAATTGTTCTAAAAGATAAACCCCCAAATGATGGCAATAAAATTTCAGATGATGTTGCAGCTGATCCTGTTGGTCTTCTTTGAGAAATAAGTTTATTAGAATTAATTAATATAGTATTTTCAATAAATGGAAAAATCAGCTCAGATAAGTAGTGATGTAAATTATGACTGGAATTTTTTAAATTATCCAATACATACTATTTCTGCCAAACCTGAGCAAACATCAAAAGAATGTGCAATTTTATTAATTCATGGTTTCGGTGCCTCTACGGATCATTGGAGATTCAATATACCTATTTTGAGTAGCAAATATGAAGTTCATGCCATGGATCTTCTCGGTTTTGGAAAAAGTCCTAAGCCCCAAGATGTTGAATACTCAGGATCTTTATGGAAGGATCAGGTTGTTGCTTATGTACAAGAGAAAATAAAAAAACCCACAATTGTTGTTGGAAATTCATTAGGTGGTTATGCAGCATTAGCAGCCGGTGCAGAATTAAATGAGCTAAATGCAGGCGTGATTTTACTTAATGCTGCAGGATACTTTAGTGAAGAAAAAACCATCAAAAAGAATATGTTGCAAACTTCAATTGAAACAGTTGCCGGCATATTTTTGAAAAATATTGTTCTTCAACGTTTGATTTTTGAGAATATGAGAAATCCAAAAAATATTAAAAAAACTTTAAATCAAGTTTATGTTGATAAAAAAAATGTTGATGATTTTTTAGTTGAATCAATAAGAAAGCCTTCGCTAGATTATGGAGCTTTTAATGTTTTTAGAAGTGTATTTAACCCATCAGGTCCTCAGGGGTTGCCGTTGGATAAGTTGTTCGCAAAACTCAATTCACCATTATTACTTCTCTGGGGAGGCAAAGATCCTTGGATGAATACTCCAAAAAAAAGAAATCTTTATAAAAAATTTACACCAAAGAATACAAAAGAAATAATTCTTGATGCGGGACACTGTCCTCATGATGAAATACCTGAATTAGTTAATCAGCATATTTTGGATTGGGTGAGTTCTCTTTAAATAACAATTGTGCAAATTAAATTATCTAATAAAGACTTGGGAATTTTTGACTTTCAATTAGATCAAAAAAACTATATTAAATTTTGTCCTGGAAGAGGTGGTGTTATTACAAATTGGGTTTCGGATGGTAAAGAAATACTTTATTTCGATGAAAAAAGATTTATGGATAAGACAAAAAGTATTAGGGGTGGTATTCCAATTCTTTTCCCAATTTGTGGGAATCTCAATACCTCTAGTTCAGTATTTGGAGAAGAGTATCTGCAACTGACGCAACATGGTTTTGCTAGGGATTTGCAATGGCAATACTCTTTTAGTGAAAATGAAAAATCTTTATGCTTATTTTTAAATGAATCTAAAAAAACTAAACAATATTATCCTTTCGATTTCGAACTAAGAATTGAAGTTTACTTAAAAATTAATTGTTTAGAATTTAAAACTACAATCCATAATAAAACAGACTTTGCTATGCCTATAAATTTTGGTTTGCATCCTTATTTTAATGTTTCAGATTTCAAAAATTTAGAGTTTGTTTATAATCCACTTAATTGTCAGGATCAAGAAAGAAATACTATAAGTAATACTTTGGATGAATTAAACAAAATTAATTTAGGAGTTGATCTACTTATGTATACTTCCGGTAGAAGCTCTTTTCGAGATAAGATTTTTAAAAGAGAAGTTATTTTAAATCATCCATATCCTTTTGATTTAGGCGTTATTTGGAGTGATCCTCCAAGAAGAATGATATGTCTCGAACCTTGGACTAGTCCCCGAAATTCTTTTGTTGATGGATTTAGAAATATTATGATTCCTTCAAATGATAGTAAAAGGTTAAATGCCTCAATACAAATAAAATCTCTTAAGTAATTTTGCAATATTTATGAAATTTGTCGTTATAGATGATGATCCCACAGGCTCTCAAACTGTTCACGATTGCTTATTACTTCTTAAGTGGGACTGCTCAACTTTAGTCAAAGGTTTTGAATCTAAATCTAATTTATTTTTTATTTTGGCTAACACAAGGTCACTATCAGAAAATGATGCGAAATTGACAATAGAGGAAATTTGCAAAAATCTTAAAACTGTAATTACTTCTCAAGCCTATAAAGAAGAAATTATTTTTATAAGTAGAGGAGACTCTACTCTTCGAGGACATAACTTTTTAGAGCCAATTGCTCTAAATAGTTGCTTAGGCCCTTTTGATGCTACTTTTCATATTCCAGCTTTCATAGAGGGTAAAAGATTAACAATTAATGGATCGCATTTTGTTGATAAAACTCCTATTAGTCAAACAATTTTTGCAACAGATAAAATTTTTGGATATGAGACAAGTAATGTCAAGAATCTTTTGTTTCAGCAGAGTAAATCGCAAATAAATTTTGAAGATATTCAAAATCTTTTATTGTCAGATATCGAAATGCTAAATGATGAAGAAAATAATATTGTTTTTAAAATACTAAAGAACTTGAAGAATAATAAACATGTAGTTGTAGATGTAGAAAATTATTCTCAACTAAAAAAATTTTCTTTAGTAATTAAAAAATTAATTAAAGAAAAAAAATTCCTTTTTCGAACTGCAGCAAGTTTTATAAGTTCAATTTCCGAGAAAAAAAGTGTCTCTCAGAGTGAAATATTTTTCTCTAATTTAAGAATAAGAAATAAAGAAAAAAATTTTCTTCCAGGACTAATAATTGTTGGATCTTATGTAGAACTTACAACAATACAATTGAATAATTTATTAGAGGTAAGTAATTGCAATCCAGTTGAATTGAATGTTTTTGAATTCTTTAAAATTACTTCATCAGATAATAATCAGAAGCGAAGGAATTTGTTTAAAAATAAATTTTTGAAAGAAATTAGATTTTCTTTTGAGAAAGGGAAAACTCCTGTTTTGTTTACTTCAAGAAAATTTGCGTCTTTAGATGCTTCTGAACTATTTAATTTTTATAATTTACTTGCTTGTTTTATTGCTGAATTAGTTGCAGATTTGAAGTATGAAATAGGATATTTGATTTCAAAAGGTGGAATAACAACAAATTTGATTCTTAGTAAAGGACTTAATGCAGATTATGTTTATCTTGAAGGACAGATTTTAACTGGCATTTCAGTGGTTACTTATAATCTAAAAAATGGCAAAAAACTTCCCATTGTTACTCATCCTGGAAACATTGGCACTAAAGATTCACTGGTTAATATTTGGAAAGTTTTTGAAAATAAAAATAATTTTTAAAATTAGAAATTTGAGATAATTTCTTCAGCAAAACTGCTGCAGGATAGGGGTTCTACTTTTGGTTCCATTAGGCGTGCTAGATCATAGGTTACTTTTTTTTGCTCTATTGCCTTGCTTAAACCATTAGTAATTAAGTTAGCTGCCTCATCCCAACCAAAATATTCAAGCATCATTACACCACTAAGAATTACGGAGCCCGGATTAATCTTATTTAAGCCTGCATGTTTTGGCGCAGTACCGTGCGTAGCTTCGAAAATTGCTGCATTATCTCCAATATTTGCACCAGGAGCCATACCTAGGCCACCAACAATTGCTGCAGCTGCATCAGAAACATAGTCTCCATTGAGATTTAAGGTTGCAAGAATTGAATATTCTTGAGGTCTAGTTTGAATTTGTTGAAATATACTATCAGCTATACGATCATCAACAAGAATAAGTTCTTTCCATTTTCCATCTCCGTGAGAATTTGATATTGATGCTATAACTTCTTTAATTTCTTCGCAAATGAATGCTTTTTTGTTATTTGTAAGCTTGTCAAAACCTGGTTCAATTTTTCGAGCATTATTTTCAATTGTAATTTCTGGATTTTTCTGAATATTGTCTAAAATCCAGCTTTCTCTTTCTGTAATGCAATCTTCTCTAAATTCATTTACTGCTAATTCATATCCCCAATCTCTAAATGCACCTTCTGTATATTTCATAATATTCCCTTTATGTACGAGAGTCACATGCCTTTTATCTCCTGATAATCTTTTGGCATGTTCAATAGCTTTTCTAATATGCCTTTGGCTACCAGATTTACTCACCGGTTTTATTCCAATACCTGATCCGTCGGGTATAGATCTATTTTTTAAATTTTTACTTTTTGGTATGACAACGTTATTTAAGTGATTAATTAATTCAAGACAATTACTATCCTCCGCTTCCCATTCGATTCCCATATAGATATCCTCAGTATTTTCTCTATAAACAATAACGTCTAAATTTTGGGGATTTTTGTGAGGGCTTGGAGTTCCTGAATAATATTTGCATGGTCTAACACAGCTATATAAATCAAATATTTGCCTTAATGCAACATTAAGAGATCTAATGCCTCCACCGATTGGAGTCGTTAAAGGACCTTTGATGGCTACACCAAAGTGTTTGATTGCTTCAATAGTATCTTGAGGGAGGTAGTTATATGTTCCATAAAGTTCACAAGCTTCATCGCCTGCAAAGACTTTAAACCAATTAATTTTTCTTTCATCTCCATAGCTTTTCTTTATAGCTGAATCAAGAACGATTTGAGTTGCAGGCCAAATATCAACTCCAGTACCATCACCCCTAATAAATGGGACAATTGGATTATTAGGAACATTGGGTTTGCCTTGATTAAAAGTTATTATCTCGCCTTCATTGGGTAAAGTTAATTTTTCAAATTTTGGCATAGCATTGAATTTATAAAAGAAAACTCATTGAAGTTCCTCGTATTGTAATTTCCGATGAGTTATTTTCTTTAAAACCTAGAAATTTATTATTCAAATGTGAATAGAGAATAGTTTATTGATCAGCATTTCAACATCTTTATTAAAAGAAAAAGTAGTTAATAAGCAAGTTAAATCAAATTATGTCATTTTCAAAAAAATACTCAGCTACTTATGAATGCGAGTTCAAATGTAAGTAATGTTGAAATTGCTAATAAAATTGCTTCCACTGCAGCTTTGTTTCGGAAATATTTTCCAGATGCAAGCGTAAACTTTAGTCCCTTTGAAAATTCAAATAACGAATCCATGCAAGATACTATTGATTTTGCGTTTCATTTCCCTGGTTGGAGTCCTCTTATTGAATGTAGAGCAATACTCTTACAATTAAGAGTTGAAAAAAATAATAAAGGCAGAGTTCCGAAATTGTTGGGAATAATAATGCGAGGTATGATTGTTCCCTCCGAGAGATGGAGAGTGGCTACTATCGGTAATTGGGAAATGACTGGTACACATCTACCGCAAAAGGAACAAAAAGATAACCTTTTTTTGGTTTGTAAAGAACTTTATAAGCTATTCTCTACAACATCTGCTGGTAACAAAAATTAGCTGTTTTATGTATTTTCCTTGTAGATTAAATACACTTACAAAAATAATTCAAAATATATGGCAGTTGCTCTTGCAGGACAATTAAGAGAAGGGACAAAAAAATCCCACACTATGGCAGAAAATACCGGCTTTGTGGCTTGTTTTTTAAAAGGAGTTGTTGAAAAAAAATCTTATAGAAAATTAATTAGTGATTTATATTTTGTTTATGAAGCTATGGAAGAAGAAATTGAAAGACTGGTCAATGAGGAACATCCCGTAATAAAACCTATAGGTTTTAAATCA
>JAOOLS010000039.1 GCA_028408915.1 Prochlorococcus sp. AH-716-J09 | reverse complement strand
AATATTGGAATGATTCAGACCATGATGAGGCAAAAATAGTAAATTTTTCAAAGAACATTGAAAATAAAGTTGCTTAGATTGTGATGATTAAGGCTGATTAACTTTATCTGTTTAAGTGATTTAATATCTTTGAGGTTTCGAATATTGTTTAATTTATAAATAGAGCAATTAAACCTATTCTCAAAAATGGTAAGGGAGAAATAATCTAAAAGAAAACAATATGAAAACCTTTTCAAAAAAATATTTAGTGCCGATTAAATTTATACCATGGATTTTTTGGGCCTTTATATCTTTTATGAGTATATATTTGTGTAAGTTAGCCTGGATAAATTGAATAATTAATTGATCTAGCTTCTCCTTAGCCAACCAGGAGCACCGCCAAACCAATCCGATATATCATCTTCATTTGGGTTGAAATGATTTTCTTTATCTAGTCCATCTATCCCAAATGATTGTAAGAGGTTATCAATCCCTCCATCATTTTTTGTACCATTCCTTCTAAAGCTGTTAGCTTTTTTCAGCCAAAGAGAAATTGTCGAATTATGGTGTGCAAATTTCTCAACATATATCCTTTCTTCTAATGTAATTGGTTTATCTTGAGCAATTCTTTTAATTATTCCTTGGATTTTTAGTCTTTTTGAATTACTAAGAAGCATTTTTGATCAATTCATTATTCTTTTTATAGGAAGGATTACTAGATATATCTTGTCAATGTTAATTTCAACAAATTAACTATTTTAAGAGGTTTTTAAGCAAGAAAAGTCTTAAGACACTAAAAAAAGGGATAAATAAGTTGCTCGTGATACTTTTATTCATTTATCAAACTTATAATTCCTACAAATCAGATAAAAAAAATCAATCCATTTTCAAAGATACTTTAAAATTAAGAAAAAGCCGATCCAGATGTTGCGCAATAGTAAATCTGTACTAGTATTAGTACATATGTATTCTTAAGACATGAAAGTGATTTCATCTTCTCCTTATGCCCCTTTTAATTCAAAAGAGTGGAATTCTCTAATAAGCAAAAATGTAAAGTTTGAAAATACTCCAATTAAGATTCAAAAAAAATTTTATAGAACTTTTACTCTAAAAAAGATTGAAAAAGATAAACTTTTGCAAGATAAGAATGAATTGCACCAACAAATGCAACTTGTATTCGGATAGAAAAATATTAACTAACAATCTTTTTATTGAATATTATTTTACGAGATCCAATTTTTTGTTAGATTAGTAGAAATACAAGAAGGATTTAATTTGGCTGTTGATCGAGAACTTTTAAAAGAAGTTACCCAAGAACTTTGGAATACCGTAAAAAAACTAAGACCTGAAATAGATCGGCAAACTCGACTTCAATTAGTTTTAAAGGCCTTATTAACTATTGGAGATTTACCAGATCAAATGCAAGCTGCCATGGTAGTAGGTGTTTGCGCAGAAATGGATAAAAGTGACTTTGATAATGTTGAAACTAATTCACAAACTAAAGATTCAAGCGCAATTGATACTTCTACAGGCAGAAAAGTAGTTAGAAGAAGTTCAGCTAAATAAACCTTAAACGATCATCCTTTGATTTTCTTTGATTCGTTTTTATTAAGTCTATTGAATAAGTAATATGAAATTGCAAGTAAGAGAGGAACGAATATTGAATGTAAAGTCATCATTAATTCTGTTTGGCCCATTCCTATAAGATTTGACTCGTTTGGAAGTTGTTCTGACCAAGTGCCAACTAAATGCCAGGCTTGAGGAATTGATAAGAAAAACATATAAGAGCTATAAGTTAAGTTTATGTTCAGATAAAGATTATCATTATTGAACGTTTTTGCTTTCTTTATTCTTATTTCTTAACTAATTATTTGTAGAGTTATAAAAAGATCTTGATTCATAAATTTATTTTCTTAAGAAGAGTTTTAAATTCTTTTTTACCAATAATTTTTTCAGCTGCGTAAGCTCCACTTGCTGAAACAGCAGGAATTCCAATACCTGGAAATGTACTTGCACCGCAAGTAAATAAATTTTTCACTGGAGTTTTGCAGCCTGGGAAAAGACCTTTTGCTGCAGATAATGCCGGACCGTAACTACCGCAATAGGTATTGGTGAATTTTTTATGAGTGATTGGGGTTCCTAGCATCTTTAAATCAATCCTTTCATCTATATCAGGGATGAATTTTCGCACTGCATTAAGGAATATTGAACATCTTTCTTCTTTCAAATTTCTATATTCTAGTTCCTTTGGATTTAGGTTTTCCCAAATTTCCCAAGGTTCATTTGCGGGAGTATATCCATGAAGAACATGTTTCCCTTCAGGGGCCATATTTTTATCTAAAACAGATGGGATTGAAAATACAGCTATATTTCTTTCTGCAGTTATACCTTTTTCCCACTCATCAACATGTATCGCATGTATTGGCAAATTTTCAAGACCATCAGCATCAAAACCTAGATGTATATGAAGGAAAGAATCACATTTATTAGGGTTCAAAACTTTTGCATTCCATTTTTTTGAAATTTCATTTGGAATTAACTTTTTTAAATTCCAAACATCAGTATTCGTGACAACTGATTCGCAACTATAACTAGAACCATCATTGAGAGTTATACCTGTGGCTAGATTTTTATTGAAGTTAATTGTCTTTACTCTCGAAGAAAGAATTAATTCTCCTCCATTTTTTGTAAATCCGTTAATTAAGGCTTTTACGATAGATTCACTACCTCCTTTGGGGTATTCAAGGTATGAATTTGGTTCAAACCATTCGTTAAATAAAGTAGCCATCGCAGCTGTATTTGTATCATGCATTGACATACCACTTATCAAAAAGCTCAATAAATCAACCCAATTTCTGAGAAAAGGATCCTCTAGATGATTATTAACTAAATTCCCAAAGCCTTTATTAATTTTTGGTATTTGATTGATATTAGGTAAAAATTTTGAGGTTAAATTTATTAGATCTAAGAAATTTATTGACTCGGGAGAAAATGAGAGTAAAGGTATTTCATTTATTATTTTGCTAAGAGGTTTTATTCCGGAAATAAATGATTCCCATTCTTTAACAGATTTCTCACCTCTTAAAGTTTTAATTGTTTGTTTAAAAGGTTCTTCCCCCACATCAAGATTAAAATTGCCTTCTGGGACAATTACTTGCCAACCTTTGTATTGCAATAGTTCAACTTCTTCATCAAGTAATTTAAGAATTTGCCCTAGGGGATTGGTTGTCGGCCATTTACCTATTCCACTCCATAATGAAGGACCTGATTCGAAAGTGTAACCATTTCTTCTGAAACTGTGGGCAACACCTCCTGGGTGACTATGAGCTTCACATATAAGAACTTTTTTGCCTGATAAAGCGAGAATCGAACCGCAACATAATCCGCCTATTCCACTACCTACTATTACAACATCATACTTTTCCATTAAATATTTACTTTACTCTTCTCTCAAAACTAATTAGTTTTATACAAATGTATTAGTTGAAGTTGTAATACTAAGTACAACAGCTAGGAAAAATATGTAAGGAACTGCTTTTAGAGGGATGTATCCTTGGCTTTTAGAAATAAAATCCATTGATTTAATTACTTTTTGTAAATATAATAACTAGATATTGTTCCTTATGTGTGCCATAAAATTATTTTTTTGGAAATATTTTGAAATAAAGAAATCTTTTTGGAGATATTTTTAACTAAGAACGTTTTTTATAGAGTTATCTTAGTATTTGATTTTTAGATTAAAATCTATTATGAAACAATTCCCTGATATTAATGAGATAAAACTTTTAGAAAGAAATTCTCAAAAAAACGGTAGCGGAATTTTATATGAGGAATTGTTAGGAATATGGAAGTTTAAGTATGTATGGGGAAAGGAGTCAGATGAAATCAAAAATATACCCAGTTCTATTCTCCAAGTATTGTCGGCAAGACTCGAATTAAAAAGTAAAAATAAAGAGGATCAAATAAATTATGAAATAAAAAATTCAATTAATTTCGGATTATTAAATATTACTTTTATAGGCAGTGCAGAATTAAAAGGGCTTAGACCTTTATTGGCTTTTTATTTTGAAAAATTGAAAATTAGTATTAGTAGTTTTCCAGTATTTAATAAGGAATTAAAAAAACCAGAAGAAAAAAAAATGCCTTTTTTCTCTCTTGTAGGAATCAGCACTAAAGATAATTGGTTATGTGCGCGAGGAAGGGGCGGGGGGCTTGCAATATGGGTTAAGTCTTAATTTAGTGATATTCTCCTGGATGATCTACCTTTCTTACGGTAACTTTATCAACTTTTTGTCCATTAAATCTTAAGAGATCATCTCCGGAAAAGTCATAACCTAAGCGTTGACCAATTAGGGCTACATCATCCGCTGTAGAGGATGTTGTAACCTGCTTTTTTAAGTCTTCATCAGATTGCATCTTGATTAAAAATTTTCTTATTTCAGAAAAACTCATTACTAGAATTTGATTGATTGATGTAAAAGAAATTTATAAAATCTTTTTCTTAGTAAGAACAAGATAAATAGATAATCATTATACTATTTTTATGACTTACTTATTCCTATATATAGTTGGCATAATTTTAATATGGTGGATATATCGTGTTGGTTGGCTTGAGGCGCTCAAAACAGTAGTTAAAGTTATGGTCCCCTCAGCGCTTATTATTTTATTTAACATAAAAGCAGGTAGATTACTTTTTAAAAGTCCTGTAGTCGGATTATTAAGCGCTTTGCCTACCTCTATTTTTATTTTTAGAGGTTCATTGCCTTTAGTTAGTTATATAAATAACTGGATTGAAAACAAAATAAATAAGTATGATGATTCGGAAGTTATAGATACTGATTCTGTACCTTTAGATGATTAATTTTATTTAATTCAATCAAAGCCAAGAAATAATTCTTTGTGTACAACAAGAACATCAAATAAAGTTGTTCCATGAATAGGACTTAATGGCATTTTGTCTATATTTAATGCTTCTGCACAAATTAAATGAGCATCCCATTTTGTATTATGATCACTTATTTCAATTGACCACTCAATTACTTTTTTGAAATGATCTGGCATCTCCGAACCAATTTTTCTGCAAATTTGACATAGAACTGACAAAAGAGGAGGTTTTGATGGCCTTTTTAAATCTTTAATAAGACTAGGTTGTGTAAAAACACTTGTATAGCGGATGTAGTCTATCAATTCATATTCTTCTTTAGTAAGAGCTGCTTTATCTAATGCTCTTTCAAATTCGTCTATGGGGGTTATGGGCCTATCCAAGATATTATTTTTTGCTGTTTTCTGAATCTATTTTTTCTTGATTAATTTCGTTGGTTTGATTGTTTTCTATAGATCTAGGAGATTCATCTTTATCTTCTTCGTTCATAACTTGGTCGATTTCATTTTGAAATTCATTCGATGCTTTTTTAAGACTTTTCAAAGTTTTACCAAGCTGTTTCCCTAATTCTGGAAGCTTTTTTGGACCAAAAATTAAAAGAGCTAAGATAAGTATTACAGTAACTTCAGGCAAACCTACACCAAAAATATTCATAACTGATAACTATTTAACTAATTAGGAAATCTACTATTAAATATAGTCAAATCATGTGAAAATTTCATTCTCGGAAGAGCTTTTTTTAATATTAAAAAATTTTGAAAAA
>JAOOLS010000038.1 GCA_028408915.1 Prochlorococcus sp. AH-716-J09 | reverse complement strand
TGAAAGGCTCGGATTACTTTGGGGTATAACTGTATTTGCAGGTGCTTGCGCTCGATTATTTTCTTCTTTTACAGGATTCCCAAGTGTTGTTATTTTATTGCTTTCTGGATTATTCATTGGAAGATCAGGGTTAGGACTCGTTGAGCCTTTAGATCTTGGGCAAGGGCTTGAAACTATTGTGGGGCTTTTGGTCTGTTTGGTTCTTTTTGAAGGGGGATTAAATTTAAAACTGCCTGAGGGGAATATAAGAAATACTGTTTTGAAAATTTCATTGGTAAGACTTTTTATTTCATTATCAGCTGGAATTTTTATTGCTCATTGGATGGCTGGCCTTTCATGGCAAGTCGCAGGAATATATAGTGCCATAGTTCTAGCTACTGGACCAACAGTTGTCTCTCCATTAGTGGAACAAATAAAATTAGTCTCCCCACTCTCGGAAGTTTTAAAAGCTGAAGGGTTGTTGCTTGAACCAATTGGTGCAGTACTAGCATTACTGCTTTTAGAACTGACTTTAGGGGACCTTCGTGGAATTAACGATGTATTTATAGCATTAATGCAAAGATTAGGGGGAGGAGTATTAATCGGATTAAGTGCAGGATGGTTACTATCAGAAATTTTAAAAAAAATAAAAAATGAAGCCTCATTTGGTATAGAGCTTCAAGTAACACTTGGATTTATTTTCCTTGTTTACGGAATTTGCGAATATTTTTTACCAGAATCAGGCTTGCCGGCTTCAGTCGCGGCAGGTTTTATTGTAGGCAAAAGAGAAGTTATAGATAAGGAGAGATTGGATAATCTAATAGGTGAATTAGCTCAATTAGCAATTACAGTTCTTTTCCCTCTTTTAGCCGCTGACGTTTCTTGGGGTGAATTAAGTCCTCTTGGCTGGGGAGGGGTTGTTTGTGTTTTTATGTTGATGGTAATTGTTCGCCCTATTTCTATCTGGATAGCAACAATTGGGAGAGACTTGAACTTAAAAGAAAAAATATTTTTAGCCTGGTTAGCCCCACGAGGTATTGTTACTGCAGCTGTAGCTTCTCTTTTTTCTATCAGATTAGAGCAGGCTGGTATCCTTGGAGCTGGCCGTCTCCAAGGTTTAGTTTTTCTTACTATTTTGATGACAGTAGGAATACAAGGTCTTTCAGCTAAACCTTTGGCGAATAGGCTAGAATTAGATAAAAAAAATAATTTAGATTGATTAAAGACATCTTTCAATTCGAGTTCTATCAGTTTTACTCTCTGCGAAAAGCTCCCAACTTTGAATTAAATCTGGCCCACTGAGAGATCCAAAAAAGGCTACTCTTAATGATTTCATTAAGATCCCTTTTTTAATATTATGAATTTTTGAGATTTCGTTTATTATTTCTTTGGCTTTCTCTTTATTAAGTTTTGTAGAATTTTGATCAATTAAATAATTTAAGATTAGTTTGAGAGATAATTTGCTATCCATGTTTTCCAGAAAATCTTGACCTTCTTTTTGAATTGAAGGTATTAAAAAAAATGGTTTTGATTGATCAATCGAATCTTTTAAAAGAGTCATAGAGTCTCTAAGCAAAATTGCTAATTTATAAGCCCATTCTTGAGATGGAGGCGCCCAACCATTATCATCCCAGTATTTTCTCATGATCTCACTTAACTTAATTGATTCCATATTTTTTATATATTGAGAATTAATCCAGTTGAGTTTTTCCCAACTGAATTTGGCTCCAGCTTTATTTATTTCTGATAAGTCAAAAATTTCAGAAATCTCTTCAAGTGAAAGTATTTCTCTGTCGGCAGATTTTGGAGACCAACCTAAAAAGGCCATATAGTTAGTTAAGGCCTCAGGTAAATATCCCATATCTCTAAATTCGTCGATTGAAGTTACGCAATCTCTCTTAGATAATTTTTTCCCTTCAGTATTTAGTATTAAAGGTGTATGCGAAAAAGTTGGCAATTTAAATTTTAATGCTTTATAAATTAATATTTGTTTTGCAGTGTTTGAGATATGATCTTCACCCCTTACAACATGAGTAATATTCATGAAATTATCATCAACTACAACTGCAAGATTATACAAAGGATCTCCAATCTCATATCCTTTTGCCCTTCTTGACAAAACTAAATCACCACCCAAATCCTTCCCTTGCCATTTGATTTCGCCTCTTATCTGATCTACCCAATTAATTTGAATTTTTTCATCAATCTTAAACCTTATTACTGAAGTCCTCCCTTGGGATATGAATGTTTCTATTTCTTCTTTTGAAAGACTTCTATGTCTATTATCATGCTTTGGAGGTAATCCTTTCTTTTTTTGTTTTTCTCTTAATTCAGAAATTTCATCTTCTGTTGTAAAGCACCTATATGCAGCTCCACACTCTAATAGCTTTTTGATATAACTTTTGTGAATCGAAATTCGGTCACTTTGCTTAATGGGTTCTTCATCCCATTTAAGTCCAAGCCATTTCAATCCTTCTAGTATATTTATTGTGTATTCAGATTTAGATCTAAGAAAATCTGTATCTTCTATTCTGATAAGAAATTTTCCGCCTATTTTTTGTGCATACAACCAGTTGAATAATGCTGTTCGCGCTGTCCCAATATGAAACAAACCCGTAGGACTCGGGGCTAGTCTTAAACGTTTTTCCAAATTTTTTTTTTAGAAAAAACGGGACCGACGGGATTCGAACCCGCAACTTCCGCCGTGACAGGGCGGTGCTCTAACCAGTTGAACTACGGTCCCAGAGTTTTGTTCTAAATTTATTTAGAACTTCATTCTTAAAATTATCAGATCATAATACTTAATTTATGGTGTTGTAATAAAAAAAATTTTTAATTTGAGGATTTACAGAAATAGTTAGTTTCACAGCTGCCTTAATATAAACAACTGTTTATTTTTGAGGTCTAAAACCAGCAGGTTCTATTAACCTAACTTGGTTGCCTCTAGCGGTAAATTCTCTGCCTTGGTCACTTTGTACAACAACTCTCCCACCAGACTTAACTCTGATGACTCTTGCACGAACCCATCCTAAAGCAGCTGATTCGAGGACTTTAACTACGTCCCCAGGTTGAAGATCTAACTCCATCTTATGAAAAAATGATTTACATAATGTTGATCAAACGCGTCGTGGAGGACTTGAACCCCCGACATCAGGTTTTGGAGACCTGCGTTCTACCAACTGAACTAACGACGCATTTAAATGATTATAAGCGCCTTTGTGGCCAATAAGTTGATTAGTTTACAACTTTATCGATCAAAGCGTTGTTTTACGCGAGTAGCTTTTCCTACCCTATCTCTCAGATAGAATAACTTAGCTCTTCTTACTTTACCTCTACGTTCAACTTTTAGAGAGGCAACCTGTGGACTATGTAGCATAAATACTCTTTCAACACCTATACCCTGAAAAATTCTTCTAACTGTAATAGTCTGGTTGATGCCTCCATGCCTTTTTGCTATGACAACACCTTCATAAGGTTGCACTCTTTCTTTATTACCTTCTGTAATTTTCACTCCAACTTTAACAGTGTCGCCAACATAAATTTCAGGTAATTCTTTTTTTAATTGTTCATCCTCAAATTCCTTAATAAGGTTGGATGCGATTAAAGTTTGCTTAGTTTCAGAAACCATGTTTTTTTCTTTTTGTTTAACTGCTACATTAACTGATGCATCAGCATTAGTAGCGGTTTCTAATTCCTTCTCTTGTTTCTCTTTGGCCATTTTGGTCTTTTTTATCCTACAAGTTTAATATCTTAACCTTTTGACTCACCTTTAGTAACCTTTTTGGTAAACGAAATTGATTTTGAAAACATTTGGAATCCCGTTATGAGCATCCATAAAACCCCAAGGGAATTCAATATTACGTATATTAATTCTCCATTATCTCCAAGCCATTCGCCCTCATGTAGAGACATTAACCAATGAACTTCTTCTCTGGAGTAGCCTAATATATCTTTTGAAACCCTATAAATAAGGCCTGTAATCGAAGATAGAAATAATGGAAGAAAAACCCAAGGCGCCAAAGTCTTATGAAATTGCCTAGAATTAGATAAAATTTTCATTTTTGTTTCTTTCCCATTGTTATTGATAGATTTAAGATAGCCAAGTCCATAATGGCTATTTTGAAGATATTTACCTAATACCATTATTTATTCCAATGAGACATTTTGCAGATCTTTTGTTAAATAAAAATAATTCCAAGGCTAATGATCAAGTTCCTTTTATTCAGAGGAGAAGAGGAATTGAAATAAAGTCCTCACGGGAAATAAATTTGATGAAAAAATCTAGCAGGATTGTGGCTACTGTTTTGAGGGAAATTAATGAATTAATTGAACCTGGAATGAGCACAAAAGATTTAGATGATTTCGCAGAAAAAAGGATTAAAAGTTTTGGTGCTGTTCCAAGTTTTAAGGGATATCATGGATTTCCTTCTAGTATTTGTTCTAGTATTAATAATGAGGTTGTTCATGGAATACCAAACAAAAATAAAATAATTAAAAATGGTGACTTAGTTAAAATTGATACAGGAGCATATTTAAATGGTTTTCATGGAGATAGTTGTATATCAATTTGTGTGGGAGAAGTTAGTGCAAAGGCTCAAAATCTTAGCGATGTAGCTTACGAAGCATTGTATGCGGGCCTATCAAAAATTAAAGCAGGGAATACACTCCTAGATGTGGCTGGAGAAATCGAAGATACTGTTTTAAAAAATGGATTTAGTGTTGTTGAAGACTATACAGGACATGGAGTTGGAAGAAATCTTCATGAAGAACCATCGGTATTTAATTTTCGGACTAAAGAGTTGCCCAATGTCGTCCTTCGTGAGGGAATGACATTAGCTGTAGAACCTATCGTTAATGAAGGGACTAAATTCTGCAAAACATTAAATGATAGATGGACCGTAATAACAAAAGATGGGAAATTATCGGCCCAATGGGAACATACAATAGTTGTTTTGAAAGATGGTATTGAAATATTGACAGATAGAGATTTCTAGACACTAAGATTTGTACCTATAGATTATTTTGCAATACAAAAAATTAAAAAATTCTTTCAATGGGAAAAGTAGGTAAGTTAAAGGGTTTGGACTAATTATTATTAAATAGTTTTTTGAATTAGCTAAATCATAAATTTTTTCGGAAACAAATTTTGGACTCATTATTCCAATTGGATTTAGTTCTGATTTAAAAGGCCCTAGGATGATTTTTTTAATTATTAATTTTTTCTTTGTATTTTTGTCCAGAAGATTTTTTTTGAAAGAAACTAATTTACCAATAAGTGATTTACTAATCTCATATGAGGGATTTAGAGCTGGTAATATTTCTGCTTCAGATGTGTTTATCCAAATCTCTTTTTTTCTTGGAGAATCATTGGTTAGAGCAACATCTTCAAATAAATTTAAAAATTTGAATTTGCTTAATGCATTTATTTCTATCGAGTTTTCAAAATTGGAATTTTCTCTACTCAAATCATAGATACCATGGTTCAAAATTAAAATATCTATCTTTTCTAATTGTTTTTTTAATGACGACTCCTTCCCACATTTCCATTTAATCCATTCATTTGGAGATTCAAGATTTGTTTCATAATTAGTTTTTCTGTGAGTAAATCCAATCACTCTATATCCTTTTTTACGAAACAACTTTGTTAACTCTTTACCTAGCG
>JAOOLS010000037.1 GCA_028408915.1 Prochlorococcus sp. AH-716-J09 | reverse complement strand
GCTTTTGGATGAACTTGGTGTAAGTCGTGGATAAGTTGAGCTAAATCTTCAATTGAATAAATATCATGATGCGGGGGAGGAGATATTAAAGCTACTCCAGGTTTACTATTTCTTAGTTTTGCGATGTAAGAATCGACTTTTGGACCAGGTAATTGTCCCCCCCTCTCCGGGTTTTGCACCTTGAGCCATTTTAATTTCTAGTTGTCTACCACTTCTTAGATATTCAGGTGTAACTCCAAATCTTCCTGATGCTATTTGTTTAATAGCGGAGCATGCGGTGTCTCCATTTTTTAAGCCTTTAATAAATGGCAACGTTGCTGACTGAGTATTTTCATCGATATCATTTAAAACATTAAAACGAGCTGGATCTTCTCCCCCTTCTCCACTATTACTTTTTCCACCAATTCTATTCATTGCAACTGCTAAAACTTCATGCGCCTCTCTGGATAAAGCACCTAAACTCATTCCTCCAGTACAGAACCTTTTGCAAATTGATTCAACACTTTCGACTTCCTCTAATGGAATACTTTTTCTTTTTGAGTTAATTGTTAGTAAATCTCTAAGAGATGTTGTCGGTCTATTA
This sequence comes from Prochlorococcus sp. AH-716-J09, assembly GCA_028408915.1. Classification (GTDB taxonomy): domain Bacteria; phylum Cyanobacteriota; class Cyanobacteriia; order PCC-6307; family Cyanobiaceae; genus Prochlorococcus_A. Next base: position 5,108 of record JAOOLS010000037.1, on the reverse strand, counting down.
CTAATAAGTTTTTTATACGTTTCAAAATGATCGTATCCTGGCCCTTGTTTTACCGCCGAATGTAAAACTTTGGACATTTCTGGATTATTGGAATGATATTCTCCATTATTTCTAAATTGTACAAATCCTAAAAATTCTAATTTCTTTAAATCAATCTCTGGATAGGCTTTCGTATGTATTGAAAGTGTTTCATTAGTTAGTTCTTTTAATGTTATGCCAGCGATACGACTTGTTGTACCATCAAAAGCAATTTTTATTAAGTCAGATCCAAGGCCTACAGCTTCAAAAATTTGTGCACCATGGTAACTAGATAAAAGTGAGATGCCTATTTTTGAGAGAATTTTTCTTAGACCGTCTTCTAGAGCTTTTTTAATATTTTCTTGAACATCAACTATTGATAATGGATTTATTTTTTTGCTATCAATGAGTTTTTGTGTTTTTGGATGTTTTAACCAGTGTCTACCTGCTTCGAAGGTCAACCAAGGGCAAACTGCACTTGCTCCATATCCAATTAAACAAGCTAAGTGATGTGTGCTCCAACATTGACCTGTCTCAATTATTAGAGAAGCTTTTAGCCTGATTTCTTTTTTAAGAAGATAATGATGAATTGCTCCAATAGCAAGTAAAGGAGGTATGAAAGTCTTTTTAGGATTAATTCCCTTATCAGAAATGATAATTAAAGAACAACCTTCTTTTATAGACAGCTCACTCTGTTTACAGATTAGTTTTAATTGGTTCTCTAAGCCTTGAATACCTTCCTCTAAATCAAACAAACTTGAAATTGTCTGAGATTTAATTTTTGATTTTTTGATGGAAATGAGTTCTTCCTCATTTAGAATCGGACTTTGTAAATGAATAAAAGGTTTAGCATCTTTAATTTCAAATGGGGTACATCTTTCTCCTAGATGCATCTCTAAACTCATTACAAGTTTTTCTCTCAGAGGGTCAATAGGAGGATTAGTAACTTGCGCAAATCTTTGCTTAAAGTAGTCGTATAAAATATGTGGCTTAGATGAAAGAACTGCTAATGGTATGTCGTCGCCCATGCAATAAGTAGGCTCTTTAGCCAATGAAGCCATTGAATCTAATATAAGGTCATTATCTTCCGCTGAAAAACCATATGCAGTTTGTTGTTGCAACAACTCAAGGTCTTTTAGTTTGCAGTCTTTAACCCATTCATTATTTTCAATTTTTATAGTTCTAGTACTGAGAAGATTTTTATAATCATGCCTTTGAGCGGCTTCAGATTTTACTTCCCAGTTTCTTAGGATTCTATTCTGATGAAAATCAACTGCCAACATTTGTCCCGGTCCTAATCGACCTTTTTCTATTACTTTTTCTTCTTCAAGATCAACAACTCCTGTTTCTGAACCCATTATTACAAAACCATCATTTGTGATTGAATATCTTGCTGGTCTTAGACCATTTCTATCAAGCGTTGCCCCAACAAAATTTCCATCAGCAAATACAAGGAGTGCTGGACCATCCCAAGCTTCTTGTAGGCTTGCAGAATATTCATAAAAAGCTTTTATATACTCTCTCTCCTCAAGTTCTGGTTGATCTCTAAATGCTTCAGGAACAAGTTTTAATAAGGAGTCAGTAATGGGCTGACCTGAACGAATATTGATTTCAAGGGTTGCATCAAGATTTGATGAATCACTTTTGTTTACATCTACAATGGGCTTAATTTCATTAGATAACTCTCCCCAAAAATCATCTATATGTGTTTCTGAAGCTTTAGCCCAATTAATATTGCCTAAGAGAGTATTTATTTCGCCATTATGACCCAAAAATCTCATGGGCTGCGCTAGCGGCCATTTTGGAAGTGTATTGGTGCTAAATCTACGATGATATACAGAAAATGATACTTTAAAACTTTCTTCTTTTAGGTCTTGATAAAACTCAGATAATATTTCAGAACGTACCATGCCTTTATAAACAACTGTTTGAGAACTTAGTGAGGCAAAATAAAATTCACAATCCCCAACATCGTTTTTAAAAGTTTCTCTTATTTTTTGTTCAATTCTTTTCCTTAATTGAAATAAAAGCCTTTCAACATCATTATGATCTTTTTTGTCTATATACAAAATCCACTGACAGATGAATGGAGCATTTGCTTTAGCTAAAGGACCTAAGATTTCATTATTAACAGGTACTGTTCTCCAAAATGTTTTGTTGACTCTTAATTTTTCTGCTTCTTCATCACATATTGATTTACATATTTCAATTTTTTCTTTTTTATAAGGCATAAAAACCATGCCTAAACCTCTATTAAATTCTTGAGTATTTTTTAGATTAATTTTCTCTTCTAGATATCCCCATGGAATTGAACATAAAATGCCTGCTCCATCTCCTGAGTCACTATCTCCTCCACAACCTCCTCTATGCTCCATGCAATTAAGGCCCTTTAGGGATTGTTTTAGGATCCAGTTGCTTTCTATGCCTTTAACATGTGCTACGAAACCAACTCCACACGCATCTTTCTCCCCAATTATTCCATTTGGGGAATAACTATCTTGATATGGGCCAACGATTCTTTTGATACTGTCTCCCATAGATTATTTAATTCTATTGAGTTATTTATGTATTTCTATTATAAAAATAAATATGAAAATAAATCTAAAGATAATGAATATTTACCAAAGAATTTTAATTTGATAAATTAAAAAAAAATATAATTAAAAACTTTTAGTTGGCGCACTCCAAAGGTTATGATAGTTAAAAGTTTATTTTTATCTAAGTTTAATAGATGCCCACCATCTCACAATTAGTAGGTTCAGAAAGAAAACGTCTGACAAAGAAAACAAAATCTCCTGCATTAAAAGCTTGCCCTGAGAGAAGAGGGGTATGTACAAGAGTCTATACATCAACACCAAAGAAGCCTAATTCAGCTTTGAGAAAAGTTGCTAGGGTTAGATTAACTTCTGGATTCGAAGTAACGGCTTATATACCTGGAATTGGACATAATTTGCAAGAACATTCTGTGGTATTACTTAGGGGTGGAAGAGTCAAGGATTTGCCAGGAGTTAGATATCATATAATAAGGGGAACTTTAGATACAGCTGGAGTCAAAGATAGACGTCAATCCAGATCTAAGTATGGAGCAAAAGCTCCAAAAGATTAATTTGTAAACATTACTTTTTTTAAAAACATGTCACGTCGTAATGCAGCAGTAAAAAGACCAGTTCTTCCTGATCCTCAATTTAATAGTCGTCTTGCTTCAATGATGATTTCTCGATTGATGAAACATGGTAAAAAATCTACAGCTCAAAGAATATTGTCTGATGCGTTTTCTTTAATAAGTGAGAGAACAGGAGGTAATGCAGTGGAATTATTTGAAACAGCAGTAAAAAATGCTACTCCTCTTGTTGAGGTTCGAGCTAGAAGAGTTGGTGGTGCAACATATCAAGTACCAATGGAAGTTCGCCAAGAGAGAGGTACGGCTATGGCATTAAGATGGCTTGTTACATTCTCACGTGCAAGAAATGGCAAAAGTATGTCTCAAAAACTTGCAGGCGAATTAATGGATGCAGCAAATGAAACAGGTAGTTCCGTTAAAAAAAGAGAAGATACTCATAAAATGGCAGAAGCTAATAAAGCTTTTGCACATTACAGATATTAATTTCATCAAAAGGTACTTAAGTAGTTTATTATTATTAAAGTTTGCTTTTGGGTGAACTACACTTATCAAAATTTAATCTATTTGGAGCTTTAAAATTGGCACGCGACTTTCCCCTAGAACGAGTAAGAAATATAGGTATAGCCGCTCATATTGATGCAGGTAAGACAACAACTACTGAAAGAATTTTGTTTTATTCAGGTGTAGTTCATAAGATAGGAGAGGTCCATGATGGTGCTGCTGTAACAGATTGGATGGCTCAAGAAAGAGAAAGAGGAATAACTATTACTGCTGCTGCAATATCTACTAGTTGGCAAGATCATAGGATTAATATTATTGATACTCCTGGACACGTAGACTTTACTATTGAAGTTGAAAGATCAATGAGAGTTCTGGATGGAGTTATAGCCGTATTTTGTGCAGTTGGTGGAGTTCAGCCTCAATCCGAAACAGTTTGGCGTCAAGCAGATAGATACTCTGTTCCAAGAATGGTTTTTGTAAATAAAATGGACAGAACTGGAGCGGATTTCTTAAAAGTTAATAAGCAAATTAAAGATCGATTAAAGGCAAATGCACTTCCAATCCAGTTACCTATCGGGGCTGAAGGTGATCTCACAGGCATTATTGATTTAGTAGCTAACAAAGCATATCTTTACAAAAATGACCTAGGTACTGATATTGAAGAAGCACCAATTCCATCTGAAATGGAGGAGGAAGCTGCTGAGTGGAGACTTAAGTTAATGGAGAGTGTCGCAGAAAATGATGAAGAGTTAATCGAAATATTTCTCGAAACTGGAGAATTATCTGAAGAACAACTTAAAAAAGGTATTAGAGAAGGGGTTTTAAAACATGGATTGGTTCCAGTATTATGCGGTTCAGCTTTTAAGAATAAAGGTGTCCAACTTGTATTAGACGCTGTAGTTGATTACTTGCCAGCTCCAGTTGACGTGAAACCAATTCAAGGAGTTTTGCCAAGTGGCAAAGAAGATGTAAGACCTTCAGATGATAATGCTCCTTTCAGTGCATTAGCATTTAAAGTTATGTCAGACCCCTACGGGAAGTTAACTTTTGTAAGAATGTATTCAGGTGTTCTTTCAAAGGGAAGTTATGTAATGAATTCTACTAAGGATGCTAAAGAGAGAATTTCTAGATTAGTGATTCTTAAGGCTGATGAAAGAGAGGAGGTTGATGAATTGAGGGCTGGGGATTTAGGAGCTGTATTAGGTCTTAAGAACACAACTACTGGAGACACTTTGTGCAACACGGAAGATCCAATAGTTTTGGAGACTTTGTTTATCCCTGAACCAGTTATCTCAGTAGCTGTTGAGCCAAAAACTAAAGGCGATATGGAAAAATTATCAAAAGCTTTAACTGCTTTGTCTGAAGAGGATCCAACTTTTAGGGTAAGTACAGATCCTGAGACAAATCAAACTGTTATTGCAGGTATGGGTGAATTACACTTAGAAATCCTTGTTGACAGAATGTTAAG
>JAOOLS010000036.1 GCA_028408915.1 Prochlorococcus sp. AH-716-J09 | reverse complement strand
AACTTCAAAATTAAAAATATTGAAGATAAATCTAATCAATCAAATAATCAAAAAGCTATAGATACAGATACTTTTCAATCAACTGATGAGCAGGAAAAAATAATTGACAAGGAATTAATTAACCCCAAAGACCTTAGTAAAGAGAATTCTTCTAATAAAAAAGAAAAAGAGAATGATAATGATAATTTGAACCAATCAAATTCAAAAGAAAAAAATATAATAACAGTTGATCTTACGAATGAAGAAAAAATTGTTTTCAGTCAATTAGGTATTAATCCACTTATAAAGTTAGGTAAAGAATATCTCACCAGCAATAATTTTGTGCGTTTAAAAGAAAGTAATAAAGAAACTGAAAAACCTTCAGATAATAAAAAAACAAAAGCAAAACAAATTAAAAAAATCTCAAAATCGGGAGAAGATAAGATTCAAATTAAAATTGAAGCAAATGCAAATTCAAAAGATAAATCAACGAATAAAACCAATGAAAATAATGAAGTTGTATTTACAGATAAAAAGGATGAAATTGAAATTACAGATGAGCTAAACAATGCAAGAAAAAAAAGAAGAAGATCTTCAGCAAGCATTGAATAAAGTATTGGAAGTTGGAATAGATGAAGTTGGAAGGGGAGCAATTTTTGGTCCAGTTTTTGCAGCAGCTGTAGTATTAACTGAAAAAAATAAATTAATCTTAAAAAAATTTGGAGTAACAGATAGTAAAAAACTAACTCCCAAAAAAAGAAAATTACTTTTACCAAAAATTTTATTACTCTCTTCAGAGTATGGAATTGGGCAATCTTCGGCCAGAGAAATAGATAAGTTAGGTATCAGGGTTGCGACAGAACTTTCAATGATAAGAGCTTTAAAAAAATTAAAAGAAAAGCCATCTGAATTAGTAATTGATGGTCCCTTATTATTAAGGCCATGGGATGGAATTCAGAAAAACATAATATCTGGAGACTCAAAGTTTATCTCGATAGCTTCAGCAAGCATAGTTGCCAAAGTTTCTCGCGACAATCTAATGGAGAGGTTAGAAAAAAAATACTCAGGATACTTAATATTTAAAAATAAAGGTTATGGAACCAGAGAGCATCTTTCATCAATCAAAAAAAATGGGATAACTAAACTTCATAGGAAAAGTTTTTTAAAGAAATCAAATCTTATTTAATTTACACCAATCTAAAAAATCTTTTACGAGTTGCTGTTGAACTCTTGACTTTATACCTAACAAAATCCCATTTAATACCGAATGACCAGTAGATTCCAAAATTTTCCTTGGTACCAGCTTCAGTAGAGGGGGTTGGCTTACAGATACTCCAAGAAGCGCCTCACCTTCTAAACCAATATCAGTTGCTTCCAAATTAGCTTTCAAAATAAGATTAAAATCATCTATCATCCCCAAACCATCCAATGTACTTTCAAGGGCACTCATTTTCAAAACTCCATCTTTATTTTCTACAGCAATTGAGACAACAGGGTTAATATCTAATTGAAAAACCTTAAAACTTGTTACTGTATACTTATATCTACCTACTCCTTCTGGTACTAATTTTTTGGAGTCAAGCATTGCTCCGACAACTCTTTCTTCCTCCAAAAGATATTTAGAAAGATATTCTTTATTACGTGTTACAGAAAGCTTGAGTTTCTGTTTAGCATCAAAAGACAATAGCATTTTCTAGATTCCTCCAGTGCTTATTTGATCTCTTTTTTTTTTACAATTAATCATGCGCAAACAAGTTGCATATTTAGGTCCTCAAGGAACATACGCAGAAAAAGCAGCCCATATATTATCAAAGCTTGCCAATTTTCAGACACCTATATTTGTACCATGTAATGGGTTACATTCGGTCATTAAAGCAATAGCGTACAACAATTGTGATGCTGCTGTAGTCCCTATAGAAAATTCTGTAGAGGGGGGAGTCACAGCTACTCTTGATGCCCTTTGGAAATTCCCTGAAATTTTTATAAATAAAGCAATTGTTTTACCTATAAAACATGCATTAATTAGTGATGGAGAACTTTCAAACATTTCAGAAGTATTATCTCATCCTCAAGCATTAGCTCAATGTTCAGAATGGTTATCTGAAAATCTTCCAAATGCGATTCCTCTCCCAACAAATTCAACATCAGAAGCTGTCAATATGATCAAGGGGAGTAAATTCAGAGCTGCTATCGGTTCAAAATCGTTAATTCAAATTGGAGGACTTAAAGAATTAGCCTTTCCTATTAATGATGTTCAAGGTAATTGCACTAGATTTGTTTTATTGAGCAAGGAATCAAATTCAAATTTAGCTAATATTGCCAGTTTTGCTTTCTCATTAATTTCAAATAAACCAGGTGCTTTGCTTAAAGCTATAAATTATATTGCAGATTTTGGATTTAATATGAGTAAAATTGAATCGAGACCTTCAAAAAGAGAATTAGGTGAATATATAATTTATATTGATTTAGAAATCAACGATCAAAATAACATTAAAAATTTACTTGAATTAAAAAATAAGTTAAAGCCACTTTGCAAGAATTTTGTAGACTTTGGAAATTATCTTTCTGAAAATGTTGAACTAGATTAATTTACCCTCTACATTTATAAACTCCAAACTCCATTAAACCTTTTCTAAATGCCCAATTCATTAGAAGTATTGTTGGGATCTCTCTAATAGACTTAACTATTGCAAATGGGCCAAGTGACAAAATTACGAAGGGTCTTCGAATGCCTTCAATGATGGATTCGTACCATGAAGGATTTGTATAAAAATTCCAATTTTCAGAAAAAACTCTTCCTGAACTATTTTCGTTAGTTCTAAGAATGTTACTAAATTCGTTAATGCTAATAAAATTAGGATGTACCCACTGTTCAAGTAATTGTTTAAGAACTAACTTTTCAAAAAATGATGGGGGGTATGCCCCGAGGTCTCTTGAGTTCCAATCAGCCAACGCGAAATACCCTCCAGGTCTTAAAGTTCTAAGCATTTCATCTGCAAACCTAGTTTTATCATTCATGTGTGCACCAGCCTCAACACTCCAGACGGCATCAAATGATCCATCTTCAAATTTCAAATCCAAAGCATCCATAATTTGGAAGTTGCAATTTAGCCCATCAGGAGTAAGTTCTCTTGCTCTTTTAACTTGAGCCTGACTAATTGTAATGCCAGTGACATTAAACCCATAATATTCTGCAAGAATCCTAGAACTTCCACCTATTCCACAACCTACATCAAGAATTCTTGATCCCTTTGGTAATTTATCTAAACCACTCCATTTGACTAATTCATGAACAAACTGAATTTTAGCCTTTCTAAAATCAATATTTTTTTGCCCTGAGGGATAAAAACCCAAATGTATATGTTCTCCCCATAATCTCTCAAGTAATTTATCCTGGGTCCAAGCATCATATGCAGAAGCTACTGTACCTGAAGAAATATATTTTCTAGCATTTTTTCTCCATATTATCGCTAGGACTAGAAATAATAAAAAAATTAAAAAAAAAGGGAATAATAATTCAAACATTTAATTTTCTTTTATGTCAGGAAAACTCTCTTTCAATGCTGTTCTTGCTGCAAGTTGTTTTCTTGTATGATCAAGCATTTCATATTCTCTTTGCAAACGGGTAAAAGTATTTCTCTCTTCAAGAAGTCTTTGCTGTTCTTCCGCAACAGGACCGCCCAAATGAGCTCCTATCCAAAATGATAATTCCATTGGGTTTTCAGGTAATTTATCAGGTAGATTTTTTTTTGTATTAGTCAATTTACTCGTTAAATTAATAACATCACTAAGTGCTTCTTTTACTGAATCTTTTAGAGAATCTAATTTTTTAAAGTCATCAATATTATCATCACTAATCCAACTAACCATCGCAGAACAAAATGGCGTCGAACGGGTAATTTCTAAGACTTGAAATCTTTGTTGGCCGAGAGTGATAATATTGCTTCTCCCATCCTCTGCAGTTTGATGTTTTAAAATTTGTGCGCAACATCCAACATTAGCCATACTTTTAGTAGTTGGATCCCATTTAATCACTCCAAACATAGAGTCACTCTCAAGGACAGTTTGGAGCATAATCCTATATCTTGATTCAAAAATATGTAAAGGCAATACTTCTTGAGGAAAAAGGACTACCTCTGGCAAAGGAAATAAAGGTAATTCCCTTACTGAGAGTTCTCCCATTTAAACCTCATTTCTTTTTTTTATACTAATCAATTTAGGGCGGTTTCGGGATATATTAAAGTTTAACTTCTATATCTACACCACTTGGGAGATCTAGTTTCATTAAAGCATCAATAGTTTTTGCAGAAGGACTGTAAATATCTATTATTCTTCGATGTGTTCTTGTTTCAAAATGCTCTCTAGAATCTTTATCAACATGTGGTGATCTTAGGACACAATAAATCTTCCTTTTTGTAGGTAAAGGTATTGGACCTATAGCTGAGGCAGAAGTAGTATCAGCAGTTTGGATGATTTTGTCGCAAGATAAATCAAGCATTCTTCTATCAAATGCTTTGAGCCTTATTCTTATTTTTTGTTGAGCAATTGATGCAGTCATAGTGTCAAATAACTTCTAGTAAAGGATCATTGATTAAAATGACCCTTATCCATAAACCTATATTAAATGATTGAGGTTAAATTTTTAAAATTCAAATTTATTATTTGAGAATTTTAGAAACAACTCCAGCACCGATAGTACGTCCACCTTCACGTATGGCGAATCGCATACCTTGTTCAATAGCTACTGGACAAATAAGTTCTCCAGTCATCTTAATTCTGTCTCCTGGCATCACCATTTCAACATTAGAGCCATCATCTGAGGTAAATGCAGTTATTTGACCTGTCACATCAGTTGTTCTGATGTAGAACTGGGGTCTATATCCTGCAAAGAAAGGAGTATGTCTTCCGCCCTCTTCTTTTTTCAGAACATAAACTTCTCCTTCAAACTGAGTATGAGGAGTAATAGATCCTTTCTTCACAAGAACCATTCCTCTCTCAATATCTTCTTTCTGGACACCCCTTAAAAGTAAACCAACATTGTCGCCAGCCATTCCTTCGTCAAGAAGTTTTCGGAACATTTCAACTCCAGTAACAGTTGTTAATCTTGTATCTCTTATTCCAACTATTTCTACCTCTTCTCCAACCTTAACTTTACCTCTCTCAATTCTTCCAGTAGCAACAGTTCCTCTACCAGTAATCGAGAAAACATCTTCAACGGCCATCAAGAATGGTTTATCAACTTCTCTTTCTGGTTCAGGAATACTAGCGTCAACTGCTTTCATTAATTCCTCAATCTTTGATTCCCAAGTAGAATCACCTTCGAGAGCTTTTAAACCTGAAACTTGAATTATAGGAATATCATCGCCTGGGAAGTCATAACTATCTAAAAGTTCCCTAATTTCCATTTCGACAAGTTCAATAATTTCTTCATCATCGACCATATCGCATTTATTTAAAGCAACAACAAGAGCAGGAACTCCGACCTGTTTAGCTAATAGAATATGCTCTTTTGTTTGAGCCATAGGACCATCTGTAGCTGCGCAAACTAAAATTGCTCCATCCATCTGGGCGGCCCCTGTAATCATGTTTTTCACATAATCAGCATGTCCTGGGCAATCGACATGGGCATAATGTCTGCCTTCAGTTTCATATTCAACATGAGCTGTATTAATGGTAATGCCACGCTCTCTTTCTTCAGGAGCACCATCAATGTCTCCATAGTCTTGAGCTTGAGCTTGACCTTTTTTAGCTAATACATTTGTAATAGCAGCTGTTAGTGTTGTTTTTCCATGATCAACATGGCCAATAGTACCTATGTTGACATGTGGTTTGTTTCTTTCGAACTTCTCGCGAGCCATTTTGAATTAAAGAATCGAGGGTTTAAGAGTGTTTAGTTTAGAGATCAGGAGTTGCCCTGATTCTTGGAAATGATAGCTTCAGCAACATTACGAGGAACTTCCTCATAATTTGCGAACTCCATTGAAAATATACCCCGACCTTGAGTCATTGATCGGAGTTGAGTGGCATAACCGAACATTTCGGCTAAGGGCACTTTGGCCTGTACCTTAGACAATCCATCATCAACAGATTGTCCTTCGACTTGACCTCTTCTGGAAGAGAGATCACCAATTACAGATCCAAGAAAGTCGTCAGGACTTTCGACCTCAACTTTCATCATAGGCTCTAAAAGGACGGGATTGCATTTTTTAACCCCGTCTTTAAAAGCCATGGAACCTGCAATTTTGAAGGCCATTTCAGATGAGTCTACATCGTGGAATGAACCATCGACTAGTGTTACTTTTACATCAATGAGTGGATAACCGGCAAGAACACCAGATTCACAGGTCTCTTTCATTCCATTAGATGCAGGACCAATATACTCTTTTG
>JAOOLS010000035.1 GCA_028408915.1 Prochlorococcus sp. AH-716-J09 | reverse complement strand
TATATAATTTTGTTTTTTTATTTATAAAGTCTTCTAATATTTTATTATTAAGCGTTTCCAATTCTTCATTTTGATTTATATTTTTAATTATTTTTGTTTTACGTATAACATTATATTTTTTCTTTAATATTAATAATTCTTCTATAAGCAATTCAAGTAATAATTCTCTTTCATTCAGCAATTTTTGAAAATAATTCTTTTTTTCTACCAAATTTTTTATATCATTATCAATCTGATTTTTTTCTAGATTTGTTAATTTTTTAAGTGGCATATCCAAAACTGAATTTGCTTGTTTTTCACTTAAGAAAAAATTTTCTACTAATTTTGATCTAGCTTGCACAGAATTTTCTGATTCTTCAATAATTGCGATAACTTTTTTTATGTTTTTTGTAGCTTTAGATAACCCTTCTGATATTTCTAGTTTATCAAGAGTGTTTTTTAGAAAATATAAAGTTCTTTTTCTAATTGTTTCTTCTCTAAATTCAAGAAAATAGTTGAGATATTTTTTCAGATTTAGTTGTACAGGTTTTCCTTTAATTAAAGCTAAGAATATTGCGCCAAAGTTTGTTTGGAGATTTGTTTTTTTATATAAATTAGAAATAACAAGTTCAGAATTAGAATCTTTTTTTAGTTCTATTACAATTCTCATTCCATCTCTGTCGCTCTCATCCCTAATATCAGAAATCCCAATAATCTTGCCTGAATTAACAAGTTCTGCGAGTTTTTCAATCCAACCTGCTTTATTAATTTGGTAAGGAAGTTCAGTAATGATTATTGCATTCTTTTTATGTTTACCTTTGCCTAAATTTACCTCTTCCGTATTTAGAACTCCTCTTAAAGTTATAGATCCTTTTCCAGTTTGATAAAGTTCTTCTATTGCACGACTATAAATTAATTCTCCGCCCGTAGGAAAATCAGGCCCTTTGATAATGTTAGAAAGTTTTTTATCACTAATATCTTTATTTTTAACTAAGGCAACTAAACCATCCACAATTTCGCCTAGATTGTGTGGGGGAATATTTGTTGCCATGCCAACAGCAATACCTGATGAGCCGTTCAATAATAAAAATGGAAGTTGGGCTGGAAGAACATCTGGTTCTTTTTGAGAACCGTCAAAGTTATTTGAAAAGTTTACTGTTTCTGATGCAATTTCTTCAAGAAATCCTTTATGAGCTATTGGAGCTAATCTGGTCTCGGTATATCTCATTGCTGCCGGCGGATCATTATCCACAGATCCAAAATTCCCATGACCGTCAAGAGTAGGATATTTAGTCGAGAAATTTTGTACCAACTTTACCAATGCATCGTAAACTGCTTGATCTCCATGAGGATGGTATTTTCCAAGTACATCTCCAACAACTCTTGCACACTTCCTGAATGGTTTATCAGGAGTTAAACCTAATTCATACATCGCAAAAATGATTCTTCTTTGAACAGGTTTAAGACCATCTCTTGCATCAGGCAACGCACGTCCAACTATGACGCTCATCGCATACTCCAAATAAGAACGTTGCATTTCTTCTTGAAGCGAGATGGAAGTGAAGTTTTTCTTATCCATTAGAGCGCAAACTTGAATAATTATTAATCAACTTAGTTAAGACTAATAGGTAAAACAATATTTACCAGTATTGAACATTAAGATGATTTAATTATTTTGGATTTTGCTAATATTACATCTTTTTTTAGTTGTTCATTTTGTAAAAGAATTTCTGTAGAGGCTTGTAATTTTTCTCCCCATAACTGTTCTTTTCTATAATCATAATCAACATAATTGGGATCTTTATCTAATGCTTTTTTGGCTAGCTTAATTGCTAATTTATTATCCTGGATATTTATACATGAGGCTAGGCCTAGTAATGGTTCAGCATTTTCTTCGATGGAGATTGCACTTTTAAAAAGTTTGATTGCGAGATTCACTTTGTTTTTTTCGAAATAAGCTAAACCTTGATTATTTATTGCTTGCCAGAAATCAGGCTTGATTTTTATAGATTTATCAAACAATTTGATAGCTCCCAAATAATTTTTTTCCATTAATAAAATATTTCCTAATTGAAAAATAGCTTTATGGTTATTGGGCTCAATCTTTATTCCTTTTTCTAAAGCATTCTTTGCTTTTGTTTGTTGGGAAATTTTTAAGTAAACATTACTTTTAGCAAAATATATTTCGCTAATATTTGAATTGATCTGTTCTGCTTTATTTAGAGAACTTAATGCTTTTTTGTATTCTTTGTTAGCTATTTGTGCTTCAGCCAAAATCAACCATAGTTTTTCATCTTTTGCATTTATTTTTACTGCTAATTTGGCCAAGTTAAGACTGTCTTCATATTGACCAAAATAAAGAAGTTGATATGCATTTTTGCCAATATATAAACTTTGCTTTTGTAAATTTTTTTTTGTTGGGAAATAATAATAGGGAACTATTGCTCGAACTATTTCTATTTGAAATAAATAAAAACAGATCAAGGAGATCCAGATTGTTTTTTTTAAAAACGACTTCATATTTTAATTTTTTTATTCTTTATATTTGCTTGTATATTTCTTTTCCACATCCATGGTTTAATTCTTTTTAAAGTAGTATCTTTAAGATTTTCTTGCCACGTTTTTTCATCCCAATTGAGGGACTCAATATTAAGATTTTTAATCCATTCTTTCGGTGTGGTTTCATGATTATTATTGTATGGCACTGATTTATTCCATGGACAAACATCTTGACAAATATCACATCCTGCAACCCATCCACCTAAATTTTTTTCTATTTTTTTTGGGATAGTTTTATCTCTGCTCTCTATTGTGTGATACGCAATGCATAGATCTGATTGTATTACAAAAGGTTCTACAATTGCCTTTGTGGGACAATTTTTAATGCAAATATCACATTTTCCACAAAGTGATTGATGAGGTTTATCTGGTATAAAATTTTTTGTGAGAATCATAAAACCCAAAGTAAACCAAGAACCATTTTTTTTGCTAATTAAATTACTATTTTTACCTATCCAACCAATCCCTGCTTCCTCTGCCCATGCTTTTTCAAGAAGAGGAGAGGTATCAACGCATATTTTCCATTTGCAATCAGGGATTTCTATGTCGATCCATTTACCAATATTCTTTAATTTTTTGTGAATTATTTTATGATAATCCTCACCTTGGCTAAATTTAGCTACCTTGAGGAAATTATTGTTGTTATTTTGTGAATTAATATAAGTAAATCCAACGCTTAAAACACTTTTTGCATCTTTAAAAAGTGAACCTATATTTTTTCTTTTTTCTGCTTCCATCCACTTCATTTCAGCATGATAATTATTTGATAACCATCTTTCTAATGCATTAGTTCTTAATTTTACGCGCGAACTACCTGGGATTGAAGCTATTCCGGCAACTGTAAAACCCTCAAAAATTGCTCTTTCTTTTAATTTTCTACTTATTTCTTTTTTGTCTTGAATCGTATCAATCATTTCTTTTTCTTTAGTAGAATTTCTTTTAAAAGTTATTTTGGGAGAAAAAACTTATAAACAAAATAGATATATTTAAGAAAAATATATCCTAACTTGGTAAAAACAGTTAAATTATTAGTAAAGTTAATATAGTTAAAACGTTATTTTGGTTGAATCTAATCAAAATCAAGATTCCAATTTAGGATCTAGGCTTCAAAAAGATCTCAAAAATGATCTTATTGCTGGGTTGTTAGTTGTAATACCCTTAGCAACAACAATCTGGTTGTCATCATTAGTAAGTAAATTTGTTTTAACATTAGTTACTTCAGTCCCAAAGCAACTAAATCCCTTTATTAATTTAAATCCTCTATTACAAGATTTAATTAATCTCACCTTAGGTTTAACTGTTCCTTTATTAGCTATTTTGCTAATAGGCTTGATGGCGAGAAATTTTGTAGGAAGATGGTTATTAGAATTTGGAGAGGGTACTTTATCAAAAATCCCAGTTGCGGGAGCGGTTTATAAAACCCTTAAACAACTTCTAGAAACTTTTTTAAGTAATAAATCCAATAGATTTAGACGAGTAATTTTAGTTGAATATCCCCGTGAGGGACTATATAGTGTAGGATTTGTAACCGGAGACGTAGGACCTTCTTTAAAGCCTGATTTGGAAGAAAAGTTACTTAGTGTTTTCATTCCTACAGCACCAAACCCAACTACTGGCTGGTATACACTCGTTCCTGAGTCTTCTGTTAAGGATTTGGATATTTCTGTTGAAGATGCTTTTAGAACAATTATTTCTGCTGGGATTGTTAATCCAGATGAGAAAAATAACACCACAAATCCAACATTTTCAAAATTGTTTTCTCAATTACGAGCTTCCACTAATACTTCTTCTTAATTGATGCATAATAGATCCCTTTCTAGAGAATTATCTTTAATTTCTCTTGGCCTCATAAAAGATAAAGGTGATTTTAAATTAAATAAATTTCAGATAGAAGAAATTTTTGAATCTGCGTTGGATTCTCTAATAAACCATTGCAGAGAGGAATTAGATAATTGCGAGTCAGAGTTAGAAAATGCTTCACAAAAAATATTAGATAGTGAATTGCAAGAAGGTGTTGATTCCTCTTATTCAAATGTTCGAGATGAGTTAAAAAAAGCTCTGACAAAAATTGAATCCGTAATGAATACACTCTCTGTCACTCTAGACTTTCCAAAATTAATTGTTTCTAGCGGTCAAATAGATATTAGAGAGGATGTAAATCAAAGGATTTGTAATATAGTCAACAATCTTAAAAGTATTGATTCTGATATTGATCAAGTAATGGATGGCTGGAGATTAAAAAGATTACCAAGAATTGATAGGGACATTCTGCGTCTAGCTTACGTGGACATCAATTTTTTGAACACACCTTTAGCTGTTGCTTGTGATGAGGCTGTGAATTTAGCAAATAAATATAGCGATTTGCAAGGAAGAAAATTTATTAATGGAGTTTTAAGGAGATTACAAACGATTTAATTGTCATAATTATTTGATATAAATAAATAGTATTTAGAAAATTTTAATTAAGAACTCAAGATAATAATGACTAATACTGAATCAGATAATTCTCGTGAATGGGCTGCACAAGCCTATGCACTTTTGAAAAAACGACAGGAAGAGCAAAAGCAAGAATTAGAGAAAAAGGAAGAGCAAAAGCAAGAATTAGAGAAAAAGGAAGAGCAAAAGCAAGAATTGATTGATATTCCTAATAAACAAAATATTGCTGAACCTGAATTAGGAGAATTTGATGATAATTTTACTTGGTCTGCAATGGTATTAGCTTCTCAAGGAAAAAAAATAAATCAAATATCGATTGATGAAATTGATTGGTTAACTAAATTAAGGAAAGGATTAGAAGAAACCCGTAAAGGATTTGTTACTGAATTATTGGATAAATTGGGAGATGATCCTCTTACTCCTGAATCTCTTGATGATTTAGAGACTTTATTAATAAGAGCTGATGTAGGGATTGATTCAACCGATAAAGTTATAAGTTCTCTTAGAACAAAATTAAACGAGGAAGTTGTGGGTGGAGAAGCAGGAATAAAATTCTTGAAGAGGGAATTAAAATTAATTATCGATAAACCTATAAAAAATTCGGGTTCTGATCTTTTAGTTCCCCAAAAGGGTAAGCTGAATGTTTGGTTATTAGTAGGAGTTAATGGTGTTGGTAAAACTACTACATTAGGAAAATTAGCATATCTGTCATCAAAAAGTAATTATAAAACTTTGATTGCTGCTGCTGATACTTTTAGAGCGGCTGCAGTAGAACAACTTAAAGTGTGGGGAGATAGAAGTAATGTTGAAGTTATATCTAATCAATCAAAAAATGCTGATCCAGCTGCTGTGGTTTTTGATGCAATTAATTCTGCAAAAAAAAGAAATGTTGAGTTATTACTTGTTGATACAGCGGGTAGATTGCAAACAAAAAATAATTTAATGGATGAATTAGCAAAAATAAAAAAAATTATTGATAAAAAAGTCCCAGATGCAATTGTTGAATCATTATTAGTATTAGATGCAAGTCAGGGACAAAATGGCTTAAAACAAGCAAAAAGTTTCGCTAAATCAGCAGATTTAAGTGGGGCAATTATTACTAAATTAGATGGCACTTCTAGAGGAGGTGTCTCTTTAGCTGTATCTGAAGAAGTAAATTTGCCTATAAGGTTTATTGGAGCTGGAGAAGGTATAAAAGATTTGAGACCATTTAACAGTTATGAATTCGTAGAGGCTATGCTTGCAGATAAATAAATATTTAATTAATTTTTTTTAAAAACTTAAATTTAATGTTAAAACATACTTATCTATTAGATTTGCTTTGACAAATAATCAAAAAGAAAAAATATTTTCGAATAAATTTATCCAAAATTTTTTAGAAAATGATTCTAAAGTAACTCAAAAAAATAAATATAAATTTGCTGAAATTGCGTCTTCCTTATCATATTATTTGAAATCTTTTTCCAACATAAATAAAT
>JAOOLS010000034.1 GCA_028408915.1 Prochlorococcus sp. AH-716-J09 | reverse complement strand
TTGGTAAATTAATGAATTTTCTGGAGATTTGATTCTGATCATTATTTCTAGCCAGAAGAAGGGTTTTCCCTTCAAATGAGTTATTCACTAGTTGTTTAACTCTGCACCTAGAAAATTTAAAAACTTAGGAACTGATGCTTTTATTGCGTCAAGGATAACTAAATTTATTTTTGGTTTTCCAAGATGTACATGCAATAAAGGTGTGAGGTCCCGTCAAGAATATATAAAAATGTCATCAATTGCTAACTTTTGGCTTTGATGTAAACGGATCTGAGATCTTGGAAAGTCACTTTAGAATTTTTTTTAAATGTGCACTCAATGTAATCCTTAAATTTTAAGGAGGCTGAAACTAAATACATAAACTTAAGTTTTTATTTGGATAAAGCAATTCAATTTGAGTAGATTTATCTACAAAAGGATTTGAACACAACGGAGAGTTTGATCCTGGCTCAGGATGAACGCTGGCGGCGTGCTTAACACATGCAAGTCGAACGAACCTTCGGGTTAGTGGCGGACGGGTGAGTAACGCGTGAGAATCTGCCCTCAGGAGGGGGATAACGGTTGGAAACGACCGCTAATACCCCATATGCCTACTGGTGAAATGAATTTCGCCTGAGGATGAGCTCGCGTCTGATTAGCTAGTTGGTGAGGTAATGGCTCACCAAGGCTTCGATCAGTAGCTGGTCTGAGAGGATGATCAGCCACACTGGGACTGAGACACGGCCCAGACTCCTACGGGAGGCAGCAGTGGGGAATTTTCCGCAATGGGCGAAAGCCTGACGGAGCAACGCCGCGTGAGGGACGAAGGCCTCTGGGCTGTAAACCTCTTTTCTCAAGGAAGAAGATATGACGGTACTTGAGGAATAAGCCACGGCTAATTCCGTGCCAGCAGCCGCGGTAATACGGGAGTGGCAAGCGTTATCCGGAATTATTGGGCGTAAAGCGTCCGCAGGCGGCTTTTCAAGTCTGCTGTTAAAGCGTGGAGCTTAACTCCATCATGGCAGTGGAAACTGAAAGGCTTGAGTATGGTAGGGGCAGAGGGAATTCCCGGTGTAGCGGTGAAATGCGTAGATATCGGGAAGAACACCAGTGGCGAAGGCGCTCTGCTGGGCCATTACTGACGCTCATGGACGAAAGCCAGGGGAGCGAAAGGGATTAGATACCCCTGTAGTCCTGGCCGTAAACGATGAACACTAGGTGTCGGGGGAATCGACCCCTTCGGTGTCGTAGCTAACGCGTTAAGTGTTCCGCCTGGGGAGTACGCACGCAAGTGTGAAACTCAAAGGAATTGACGGGGGCCCGCACAAGCGGTGGAGTATGTGGTTTAATTCGATGCAACGCGAAGAACCTTACCAGGGTTTGACATCCTGCGAACCTCTTAGAAATTTGAGGGTGCCTTCGGGAATGCAGTGACAGGTGGTGCATGGCTGTCGTCAGCTCGTGTCGTGAGATGTTGGGTTAAGTCCCGCAACGAGCGCAACCCACGTTTTTAGTTGCCAGCATTTAGTTGGGCACTCTAGAAAGACCGCCGGTGATAAACCGGAGGAAGGTGTGGATGACGTCAAGTCATCATGCCCCTTACACCCTGGGCTACACACGTACTACAATGCTACGGACAAAGGGCAGCAAACTCGCAAGAGCTAGCAAATCCCATAAACCGTGGCTCAGTTCAGATCGTAGGCTGCAACTCGCCTACGTGAAGTAGGAATCGCTAGTAATCGCAGGTCAGCATACTGCGGTGAATACGTTCCCGGGCCTTGTACACACCGCCCGTCACACCATGGAAGTTGGCCATGCCCGAAGTCGTTACTCCAACCCTTGTGGAGGAGGACGCCGAAGGTGGGGCTAATGACTGGGGTGAAGTCGTAACAAGGTAGCCGTACCGGAAGGTGCGGCTGGATCACCTCCTAACAGGGAGACAACAAAATGTTTAATATTATTATTTTGTCACCTTAGGTCGATCGGTATCTCACGTTCTTAATTAATTAAGAATTTCAATTTCTAAGTTTTTCTAGGTCACACCCATTATTTTTCCTGGGCCATTAGCTCAGGTGGTTAGAGCGCACCCCTGATAAGGGTGAGGTCCCTGGTTCAAGTCCAGGATGGCCCATATCTCTATGTTGGGGGTATAGCTCAGTTGGTAGAGCGCCTGCTTTGCAAGCAGGATGTCAGCGGTTCGAGTCCGCTTACCTCCACTGATTACCACCTCTTCCATAATTTGTAGTTGGGAAATGTTTTGAGTTGTGATCAAATTCTGAACGAATCTAGCATCCTAATGAAAGCATTAAGATGCTGGACTCATTGAATTAATTTCATTGTTTTCAGAGAACCTTGACAACTGCATAGATTATTTTTTTAAAGACAATAAGCATCTTTAATGATGCAGATTTATTATTTGTGCGAATGCATTAATAACAATTCTATTAAGCTGATGCTTCAATTTTGAAGTTATTGGTCAAGCTACAAAGGGCTCACGGAGGATACCTAGGCACACAGAGGCGATGAAGGACGTGGTTACCTGCGATAAGTCTCGGGGAGTTGGAAGCACACTTTGATCCGGGAATTTCCGAATGGGGCAACCCCATGTACGGCCAACTGAATATATAGGTTGGTGCGAGCTAACCCAGCGAACTGAAACATCTTAGTAGCTGGAGGAAGAGAAAGTAAATAACGACTCCCTCAGTAGCGGCGAGCGAACGGGGAACAGCCCAAACCGATAGTCTTGACTATCGGGGTTGTGGGACAGCAATATGGATCAACAAGTCTAGAAGAAACGTTTGAATGGCGTGCCACAGAGGGTGAAAGCCCCGTAATCGAAAGATAAGTTGACCTAGCTGTATCCCGAGTAGCACGGAGCACGTGGAATTCCGTGTGAATCTGCGAGGACCACCTCGTAAGGCTAAGTACTACTGTGTGACCGATAGTGAAACAGTACCGCGAGGGAAAGGTGAAAAGAACCCCGGGAGGGGAGTGAAATAGAACATGAAACCGTGAGCTTACAAGCAATGGGAGCCCGACTAATCGGGTGACCGTGTGCCTGTTGAAGAATGAGCCGGCGACTTATAGGCACTGGCGGGTTAAACCGGAAATGGTGGAGCCACAGCGAAAGCGAGTCTTAATAGGGCGTTTGTCAGTGTTTATAGACCCGAACCCTGGTGATCTAACCATGGCCAGGATGAAGCTTGGGTGATACCAAGTGGAGGTCCGAACCGACTGAAGTTGAAAATTCAGCGGATGAGCTGTGGTTAGGGGTGAAATGCCAATCGAACCAGGAGCTAGCTGGTTCTCCCCGAAATACGTTGAGGCGTAGCGTCTAGTGCTCCAGCAGGGGGGTAAAGCAACCATTTCGGTGCGGGCTGCGAAAGCGGTACCAAATCGATATGAACTCTGAATACCCTGTGTGTAACTAGGCAGTCAGACTGTGGGGGATAAGCTCCATAGTCAAGAGGGAAACAGCCCAGACCGCCAGCTAAGGTCCCAAAATTAACGCTAAGTGATAAAGGAGGTGGGATTGCCCAGACAACCAGGAGGTTTGCCTAGAAGCAGCCATCCTCAAAGGAGTGCGTAATAGCTCACTGGTCGAGCGATCCTGCGCCGAAAATGAACGGGGCTAAGCGTTATACCGAAGCTGCGGATAAATTTATTTATGGTAGGGGAGCGTTCTATGTAGGGTGAAGCGTTAGCGTAAGCGGACGTGGACAGCATAGAAGTGAGAATGTCGGCTTGAGTAGCGAAAACATGGGTGAGAATCCCATGCCCCGAAACCCTAAGGGTTCCTCCGGCAGGCTCGTCCGCGGAGGGTTAGTCTGGACCTAAGGCGAGGCCGAAAGGCGTAGTCGATGGATAACAGGTCAATATTCCTGTACCAGATGTGTTTTGAGAAGGGGGACGGAGAAGGCTAACCAGGCCAGATGTTGGTTACTGGTTCAAGCGCTCGAGGCTTTGAGAGATGGAGAAAACATCTTGAGCTAAGACGTGAGTACGAGCTGCTACGGCAGCGAAGTTGGTGATGTCATGCTTCCAAGAAAAGCCCTATACTCGTTAAGACACAAATGCCAGTACCCGAAACCGACACAGGTGGGGTGGTAGAGAATACCGAGGGGCGCGAGATAACTCTCTCTAAGGAACTCGGCAAAATGGCCCCGTAACTTCGGGAGAAGGGGTGCCAGCGAGAGCTGGTCGCAGTGAAGAGGCGCAAGCGACTGTTTACCAAAAACACAGGTCTCCGCTAAGTCGCAAGACGATGTATGGGGGCTGACACCTGCCCAGTGCCGGAAGGTTAAGGAAGCTGGTTAGCTTTTAGTGAAGCTGGCGACTGAAGCCCCGGTGAACGGCGGCCGTAACTATAACGGTCCTAAGGTAGCGAAATTCCTTGTCGGGTAAGTTCCGACCCGCACGAAAGGTGTAACGATTTGCGCGCTGTCTCGGAGAGAGGCTCGGCGAAATAGAATTGTCTGTGAAGATGCGGACTACATACACCCGGACAGAAAGACCCTATGAAGCTTTACTGTAGTTTGATATTGTGCTCGGGCTCTGAATGCGCAGAATAGGTGGGAGACGTTGAAATAGTGCTTGTGGGTACTATTGAGTCATCGGTGAGATACCACTCTTTTAGAGCTAGAGTTCTAACGCTTACCCGTTATCCGGGAAGCGGACAGTATCTGATGGGCAGTTTGACTGGGGCGGTCGCCTCCTAAAAGGTAACGGAGGCGCACAAAGGTTCCCTCAGGCTGGTTGGAAATCAGTTGTTGAGTGCAAAAGCAGAAGGGAGCTTGACTGTGAGACCTACAAGTCGAACAGGGACGAAAGTCGGTTTTAGTGATCCGACGGTTCTGCGTGGAAGGGCCGTCGCTCAACGGATAAAAGTTACTCTAGGGATAACAGGCTGATCTCCCCCAAGAGTTCACATCGACGGGGAGGTTTGGCACCTCGATGTCGGCTCATCGCAACCTGGGGCTGAAGTCGGTCCCAAGGGTTGGGCTGTTCGCCCATTAAAGCGGTACGCGAGCTGGGTTCAGAACGTCGTGAGACAGTTCGGTCCATATCCGGTGTATGCGCAGGAATATTGAAAGGATTTCTCCCTAGTACGAGAGGACCGGGAGGAACGCACCTCTGGTGTGCCAGTTATCGTGCCAACGGTAAACGCTGGGTAGCCATGTGCGGAGTGGATAACCGCTGAAAGCATCTAAGTGGGAAGCCCACCTTAAGATGAGTATTGCCATGGCTTAAGCCAGTAAGGTCACGGGAAGAACACCCGTTGATAGGCTCTACGTGGAAGCTTGGTAACAAGTGCAGCGGAGGAGTACTAATAGACCGAGGGCTTGACCAAATAAACTTAATTTATTGTTTTTAATTTATATAATTTTCTATGCAGTTCTCAAGGTTCACACTATCCTGGTGTTCATGGCGATGTGGAACCACTCCGATCCATCTCGAACTCGGTTGTGAAACGCATCAGCGGCGAAAATATTTAGGGGGCAGCCCCTCGAGAAAATAGCTCAATGCCAGGTAAAAATTTTTAAAAGGGTTTGCTCAATAAGAGTGAACCCTTTTTTATTTTTGGCATATAGGACACCAATGAGTACTTCTTCCAGTAATTTTTTGTCTTTCAATTAAATTTCCACATTTACGACATTCTTTTCCAGTTCTTCTATAGACATTAGTCTGTAAACCAAAATTACCATTTTCTCCTTCCAAGTCTCTAAAGTCGCTAAATGTAGTACCCCCAGAACCTATACTTTTTTTCAATACAGTTACAATTGATTCTTTGAGTTTGATCAACTCATTTTTTTTTATTGTTCGAGCTTCTCTAAAAGGGGAGATGCCTGCAGAGTATAAACTTTCATCAGCATAAATATTACCTATACCTGCCACTATTGTTTGATCTAATAAGATAGCTTTTATAGATTTTGTTCTTTTTGAAATAACTTTCTTGAGGTAATTTGCATTAAAGTCTTTAGAAAATGGCTCTGGTCCTAATGAACCTAATCCTTTGATTATTTTATTGTGGGATAACCCTTGCCTAATCCACCATATTTGGCCAAAACTTCTTACATCAATGTATCTAAGCTCATTATTGTTATTATCGAAGAATCTTATTCTTGTATGTTTACAAGGTGGAGTAGATTTATTAATAAATTTGAAATATCCAGTCATTCTTAGATGAACTACAAGAAATCCGTTATTTTTTGATTTTTCTAGTAGAAATTGGGCATTCTCATTTTGAACTTCTTTTAATTGAGCTATTAAATATTTTCCTCTTCTATCCCATTTATAAATAAGTGAGTTCAGAAGGCCTTTAATGAATTCTTCTTTGTTTATTGGGAATGCAACAGTTGAATCCCTACAGACTTCTACTTTTTTAATAATAAAGTTATTAAGTTTTTGCTCTAAACCTCTGCGAACTGTCTCTACTTCTGGTAATTCAGGCAATTATTTAAGCTTTCTCTAATTCACTTTCTGCGAAATTATTTGTATTTGCTCCACCATCAGTTCCGCTTATCCCAGCGTAATTTACTTTATCGAATCTGACTACACAGTTATATTTAATGCCTGAAGTATCAACTGAAGCAACCTTCCCAATTTCATTATACCAATATGATTCTGGTCTTTTTACTCTTACGAGATCTCCTCTTGAAATAGCCATTACTATTAATTTAACTTTTTGTAGAATAGCTCATCATTAATATTGTTAGACAAATTATTCACACATATTAATTAAAGTTTTAACAAAAATCATTTATTAAATTATTTTCGAATTCTTCTTTAACAGGCTTACTTCCCATCCATTTCCTGCCAGGTATTCTTACATCTAATTCATTTTTATCACAATTGATTGAAATAATCAGTCTTTTATTTTCTTGATTTAGAACGTTTAAAACTTTTCTACCTTTAATATCTTTATCTGATTTACTTTGGATGATAATAGGACCATAAATTTTTTTATCTAACTCAATTAAGTCATTATTTTTTTTATTTTCAGTTGTTTCATATTTTTCTGGATTAATTATATTATTTTTTGTTATTGCGAGCTTTTGACCAATTTTTATTGAATCAGGATTATTGATATTATTAATCTCTATCAGTTCTTTTACTTTTAAATTATATTTGTTCGATATGTCAGTAAGATTTTCACCAGTCTGAACAATATGATAATTATTAATTAAATCTGATTGTTTTGTGAGATTTTCAGAAGATTCGGAGATAATAAGATTTTGGCCAATAAAGATATAATTTTCATCTTTTAAGTTATTCAATTTAATAATTAAATCTTTATTAATTG
>JAOOLS010000033.1 GCA_028408915.1 Prochlorococcus sp. AH-716-J09 | reverse complement strand
TATTGCCCCTACTAAATCTCCAGCGAATGCAGCTCCAACAGGGTCTCCATTGCCGTCTTTTTTTAGAAAACTTGCGACAACAGAACCATCTCTAGATCCTGATGCTACGAGCATACCTTTATTTGAGAAGGCAAGACTCGAAATGGGTTCTGTATGGTGACATAGCTCGCCTGGCATAGTCCCCTCTGGACCATTCCCTACAAAGCTCCATACTGTAATTCTTTCACTGCCACTAGTTGCTAGTAATTTTCCACTGTCATCAAAAGAAAGGTGACTTGGTTTCCCAGGATACCCCGTCATTTCAGCATCCATTCCTGTTGATCTTCTCCAAAAATGAACTGAATTGTCTTGACTACCGCAGGCAACTATATCTCCATCAGGACTTAATTCCATAGATACCAATGATCCTTGCCATTCAAGTTTTTGATTCGTTTTATTATTAACTATGTCAAAGAATGTCACTCTTCCATAGCAAGCAGTTGCTAGCTCATTTTTATTTGACCATGTTATTGCACTTACTGTGCTTGGATGGTCTTCTGAGATCCATTTCTCTTCACCAATTTCATTAAAAACATATACTTTTTTTGAGGAAGCTATCGCTAGAAATAAACCGTCATTAGACCACTTGAGGTGTTCTACCCAACCTTTGCCAAGATCAAGTGTTTTAATAACTTTACCTTCGTGACAATTACAAATTTGAACATTTCCATCCTGACCTGATGTTGCAAAAATTTCACCCTCTGGATGAATGGCCATTGCTAGTAAACCACCAGAGTGTGTATTTTCTTTTTTCCAGATAATTTTTCCAGTATCTCCTTCGAATGCAAAAAGACCTCCTGCTACGTCGCCAACAATAAATTGTTTACCTTTAAGAGCCCAGCCACATGCAATGGCGTAATCGTTAACTTCAGCTGTCCATCCTTCATGGAACATGCCTCTTGGGCTAAATGGTTCTATATCATGCATTTATCAAAGCCTTCTTGCATCTCTTTCTCATTTAGATTTCTCCCGATAAAAACAAGTTGATTTCTACGAGATTCGTTACCCCATTCTTTGTCAGGTTGTGCAGTAAATAACATGTGTACCCCCTGGAAAACTATTCGCCTTGGGTTGCCTGAGTAACTTATGAAACCTTTAGTTCTGAATATATCCACCCCTTTTTCAGAGAGAAGCCTTCCCATCCAAGTATTTAGTTTTTCTGGGTCAACATCTCCAAAACGCTCTATA
The DNA here is from genome assembly GCA_028408915.1 of Prochlorococcus sp. AH-716-J09. GTDB lineage: Bacteria > Cyanobacteriota > Cyanobacteriia > PCC-6307 > Cyanobiaceae > Prochlorococcus_A. Next base: position 6,416 of record JAOOLS010000033.1, on the reverse strand, counting down.
GCAATTGAGCCTACTTCATCATCATGTTCATGCTCTGCTTGCCAGAACCTTTCAGTATTAAATGGAATCTCTTTATTTTCGCCACTTTTAATGACTTTCATATTAAATTCTTCAGCAGTGTGCTGTGTAAACAAACCTATTTTTGTTGGCTTTTCTATGTTTAGGATGAAGGATTTATTTCCTTTATCCTCCAATTTTAGATTTACATGTTCTCCATATGGGACAGTATTTCCAGGCTCCAAAGTATTAGCATTTTCTGCATAAAGTCTTACGGAGGATTCAGCACCATCTTTAAGTTCTTCCTCACTCTCACCTTGGTTAACTAGAGCTACTAGGGACATTTCTGGATCGGGTCCTTCTTCTAGCATTAATTCATATTTACCTGCATCTAGATCGTAAACACCCGTCCATTCAAAAGGATATTCTGGTTCAAGAAATGTTGGTCTGCGTTTAAGGATCTGATCGAGATCAAATGCACTTAGATTTAAGACTGTTTCAATTGGTACTTTGGCATTCTCGGCTCTAATAATGCGAGTCATTCGGTTCATATCTCTCAATCTTGATTCAAGGGTATCTAATGCATCATCAGAGACTAAATCAGTTTTATTAAGGACAAGAACATCTGCAAATGCCACTTGTTCTGAACTTTCGTCACTCCTGCCTAGCTGTTGGTCAATATGTGCAGCATCAACTAAAGTCACAATTCCATCAAGAGTAAATTCAGAACTAATCTCTTCATCCATGAAAAAAGTCTGAGCAACTGGGCCTGGATCTGCTAATCCTGTTGTTTCTACTAAAACATAGTCAAACTTATCTCTTCTTTTCATAAGGTTGCCAAGGACTCTTATTAAATCACCGCGAACAGTACAACAAATGCACCCGTTTGACATCTCAAATACTTCTTCATCGGCATTAATTACGAGACCTTGATCTATACCAACTTCACCGTATTCATTCTCAATTACGGCTATTCTTTTCCCGTGCTCTTCACTTAAAATTCTATTAAGCAAAGTAGTCTTCCCTGAACCTAAGAATCCAGTGAGGATGGTTACGGGAACTTTATCTTTGATGCTCATTTACTGAGTTTTACTAAATAAACAATAATTTAATAATAGTAATAATAAGAAATGAAAACCGTTTTTATTAGAAAAATTTAATCTGAAAGTTTGTACCATTCAGACTCAAGATTGGAGCCAGATTCTTTATCACAGCTTCCACCTAATGAATCAACAATTGTACAAGTATTGTGAACAGCTACTGAAACCGTATTACCATCCATCATCAATCCATCAACGAATATTTGATTAGAAGCTAAAGGAACTGAACTTTGTCTACTTAAGTTCCTTAATAACTTAGATGCTGGAATTTGTTCAGGAAATATTGCCTGAACTTTCTCTTCATCTAACATTTTTAAAGTAGAACTTATGTTGTCTGGCCTTAAGCTTGAGGAGTCTCCAAGAAAGTCAAGTAAACTAATGGTTTCAAAACCAAAGGCATCCCCGTAGTATTCCATTGCTTTGTGTTTAGAGACAATTACTCTGTTTTCCTCAGGAATAGAACTTACTTGTTCGACGATCCAACTATCTAAGCCTTCCAAGAGAGAATCAGCTTTTTCGAATCTTTCATTAATTAGTTTTCTGTCACCTCTATTAAAAACTGAAATATCTTTCTTTAAACTTTTGCTTATAAGATCTCCCATTTTTATGATGTTATGCGGATCATGCCATACATGTGGATCTAGACCTCCATGGTCATGATGATGATGCCCCTCACCTTCGTCTGGAACTTGTGCTATTGGTTCTACATCACTATTTGAGACGTCTTTAAAAAAGTGTTGAGTTGCTTCAAACTCAAATGGCATGTGTTCAGTAAAAAATATATATTGACCATCTTCTTTGATATCCACGTTAAAAACAGTACTTTCTTTTCTTTGATCAAAGTTAAGAACAAAAGCTTTATTACTTGCTATCAAAGTATCATCATTTTTTCTGCTTATTGAGTCTTTAGATCCTAATAATTCTTTAGCTAAATCTTCAGCCCTTTCTATGTCATTAGATTTGAGAATCACCATCTTCATTGCAGGATCTGCATATTCACCATCGACTTTTTCAAATGACCATTTGTAAGAACCCTTAGAAAGTTGAAATTTGCCTGCCCATTCGAAAGCACCTTCAGCATGATCATCATGTCCTCCATGGTCTGAATGATCATCATGACCTCCATGATCAGAATGATCATCTACTTTAGCTGAATGTTCAGAATGATCGTCATGTCCACCATGGTCTGAGTGATCATCATGACCTCCATGATCTGAGTGATCATCTACGTCTATTGCACTAACACCTACAACAACAGTATTTTTTTTATTTTCCCAATTTCTCATACTTGGAGTCATTTCTTTACCAAGAGTGAATACTTTATCTGCGCTATTTAGTAATTGAGCTTGCCTTGGATTGATCTTTAAGTCATGAACATCTTGTTTTCTATCTACTAAGCATGTAACTTCGTCAGATGGTAATGCAATTGATTTAACTAAATCACAAACTAGTGGTTCTACTGCTACATATGACTTTCCTTTAGCCATAACATCCTGCCCCAAACCAGAAAATATAATTGTTCCTGCGATTACGGAATTTTTAATAATTGATTTACTCGAACCTTTTTTATTTATTAAAAGTCTTTTAAAAATACTTAAAAAATGATAATCATTTTCATTAACTCTGACAAGTGAAGGTATCAAATGTTATGAAAATAATACGCAACTTGTATTATTGGTAAGCTTGTAAAGTGACTTTTTTAAAAGATTAATTAATGGCTACTTTAGTTGCTGAAAATTTAACCTTTGCATACGCAAAAAAAAGTAAGCCAGTTTTGAATAAAGTATCGGTTGAGATTAAACCTGGAACTCTAACAGCGTTAGTTGGCCCAAATGGCGCAGGTAAATCAACTCTTTTGAGAATTTTGCAAGGACAAAATACTCCAGATAAAGGCGAAATAAAAATTAATGGTGAAAATTTATATAGATCTAGAGCTCTTGTGGCACTTATGCCTCAAAGAAGTTCTATGAATTGGAAGTTCCCCATCACAGTTGAAAAGTTGGTATCTCTTGGTCAAATAAAGTATTCAAAATCAAGAAGTAATAACCCATTTCAAATTAAGACTCTTCTAGCATATCCTAATTCTTGGATTAATAAATGTTGTGAATTAGAGGCGACAATGCAAAGAGTAGGCATTGCAAGTTTGGCTAATAGAAGACTCGATTCTCTTTCAGGAGGACAGCAGCAAAGAGCTCTATTAGCAAAAACTCTTATGTCCCCGGCAAAAATATTTCTTTTAGATGAACCTTGTGCAGCTTTGGACCCACCTGCAAAGGAGGATTTTCTTAAAATTGTTCGTCAACTTGCCGATGCCGGACTTTCTTTGCTAGTAAGTAGCCATGATTGGGGCGATTCTTTAAATAACTATGATCAAGTAATCGTTCTTGATAAAAGTGTTTTGGCAGTTGGTAGTCCTGACCAAATACAAGATAAATTAGAGGCAATAAACATTAGCTCTATAAACGAAAATAATTTCTGTGATTAGAGAATGTTCCTTTTTAATTCTGAGCTTGATAACAGTTTTGGCAAAGCCCGAAATATTCGAGGGTATGAAACAACAATTGGAATTTCTTTGGATTTGTTTTGGGTGTATGAATATCTTTTACCGGGCATCCTTCCATTTTTGATGTCTCACCACATTGAACACAGGTCAAATGATGAATATCTCTATCTACGGGAGTGTACAGAACCTCTCCAGTTGGGAGATGTCTAGAACGTATTAAGCCATGCTTTATCAGAACTTGAAGATTCCTGTAAACAGTAGTCAGTCCCATAGCCTTTCCGCTTTCTATCAATTGTCTATGCAACTCTTGACCAGTCAATTCATCCTCGCATTTATTAAGTTCTTCAAGAAGTTGTTCTTGTCTTTTGGTAATGTCAGACTTAGTTACCATTGTTTCCGAAATCTTTTTTTGTCCCGTATTTTTGATCATACCGAATCATTCGAATAATGTCTTTTATTAATAACAACTGGTGGCTGGTTCCATTAATAATAACTATATTCTCTGGGATTTTATGCCCAGCTATGGGAACTGTATTAATCACTCATAAGAGATTATTACAAGTTAATTTAATCTCTCATTGTGTGTTGCCTGGACTTGCTCTCGCATTAGCGCTTGGAATTCACCCCTCAATTGGTGGTGTTATAAGTGGTCTTCTGGGCTCAGTAATTGCGGAAAGTTTAACTAATAGAAAAAGTGAAAATTATGAAGCAGTTATGAATACTATTCTCGCTGGAATGCTTGGATTTGGGGTCCTTATAATCCCTTTACTCGGAATAAGGATTGATTTGGAGGCAGTATTATTTGGCGATTTATTGACAGCAAATTTTGGAGATTTACTGAGAACAATAATTGCTTTTTTAGTATTTATACTTTTAATGACTTTTGGATATGAAAAGGTTGTTTATGTGGGATTGGATCCAGAAGGTGCATCCGCGAGCGGTATAAACGTTTCTTTATTAAATCTTGCTTTGAGTTTTACAACGGCATTAGTAATTGTTAGTTCAATGTCAGCAGTGGGAGTAATTCTTGTAATTGCTCTTCTTTCTACGCCAACTTTGTTAGGGCTAAATAAGGCTCATAGTTTAAGAATTGCAATGATGAGGTCTTCATTTTTTGGATTATGTATCTCACTTCTGGGCTTTATTCTCTCTATAGTCTTTAATCTTTCGCCTGGACCTGCCATTAGTGTTATTTGTGTTGCGTCCCTTTTAATTCCTAAGCTTCGCAAATAATTAAATCTTAAATGTCCAATCAGAATTTAATGCTTGAGCTTCTGGATTGTTTTTTAAAGCTACTTCCATAGCTTCTTTTTTATTATTAGCTATAACAACTTCATCAAATTCCTTTCCATTTTTTTTGAGACTTACTTTGAAACGCATAAAAATTATTTAATTAATCAAAAGTTAACCACTAAGCAACTAGATTTAAATACTTTTAAAAGTTAATTGATGAAATAGAAACTTTAGTTATTCTGAAGTTTTTCTACTACAGATTCTTTCTCAATCTTAGCTACATCCTGTAATCCATTAGCATCAAACCAAGGAGCGTTTTCCCAATTAAATCCTTCCCCAAAAGTATTATCGGGAGCAGCTACGTACCAGTGACATGACGAATCGGGAACATCTACAGCACATTTTGACCAGTCAGCATCCCATTGTGGAACTTGTACCCACATTACAGATGCTAATAAAAAAGAAAAAATAAAATTCATAATTATCGGTTAGCAAAATTTTGAAAGATTTTTTTCACATTCTTTCTTTCTTTTCTTCCAATAATTTTCAAGTATTTGATATTTATGCTTATTTTTAAATTGACTTAAATGAATATTATTCTGATTAAGAACTGAAGTGTTTTTGATTTTCATGACTCAAGCTGTCAATGTAGATCATATTTAAGACACTTTGTAGATTTTTTGAAGTGAATTTATACTTAATTTTTGTCCTGCTTTTGTGTAGGTAAGTATTTTTCGGGATTATTTTCAATATAAGTAAGCGAATATTTGACAACACCTACTATTACTGAAAAAAGAGCAATTGCCGAAATAATAAAAATGATTTTTTTGTAAATTATTTTCATGAATTTTTTATGTTTTTGATTATTTTTATCATCAACGTCCAATTTCTCTGAAAGATTTAAATAATTAGTAATTTATACTGTAGCCTTTTAAATTACATACGGAGTAGATTAAATACATCAGAAACTCCTCACACACTTTTTTCTGATAACTTTAAAAGTACTCGGCCGCAAAGTTTGAGTACTTTTTGTATTTTTTTTGAGATGTGACAGTTAAAATAGAGGTCTATTAACCATTACATATTTTAAATTTAAGTGTGATATTAGGTTTGTGTGTAGGAGGAATTGATTTATTTCAGTGGAAACAAGGAAACACTTGATTTAAATCAATTTTTAAAAGATCTCTCTCTGAGGGGTCTTTTTTTTTGGGATCTTTAGCAATACATATTAAACTATCAATCTAAAAACATATATGCTTTCTTCCAAAATAATTGGATACGTCAATACAAATTATTAATTTAATTCGTTAGATTGTTGTTCGTTAAATACTTCTGTTAATGAAAATACTTTTTTTAGCAATTTTAATTTGTTCAAGCTTTTTATTCCCTTCTTCATCATTTGCCTCACATGTAGAACTAAAACCTTGTGTAGAGATCGCTCATTGTGTACGAGAAGAATGGGAGGTTAACAATATTGAGAAACCTTTTGAAGAGATTAAAACATTTATCGAAAACACTCCAAGAACTGAGATTGTAGAAATAAATGGCGATTATCTTCATGCTGAGGCAACCAGTAAATGGAT
>JAOOLS010000032.1 GCA_028408915.1 Prochlorococcus sp. AH-716-J09 | reverse complement strand
GCTATTCAAGAAAAACTCCTTCTTCATTATCAACATTATTCAGACGTAAACTAATACTTTCTATTTTACTAGTTGGCACTTTTTTACCACAAAAATCTGGCTGAATGGGTAATTCTCTATGACCTCTATCTACCATTACTAATAACATCACCCTTTGAGGTCTGCCCCATGAATATAAAGCATCCATTGCGGCTCTAATTGTTCTACCTGTGTAAATTACATCATCTATCAAAAGAATTTCTTTTTTCTCAATAGGAGTTGGAATATCAGCAGCTTGTATTAGGCGAGTTCCAACTCTATTTTGGTCATCTCTATAAAAAGTTGGATCAATTGTTCCTTTTCCAACTCTTAAACCTGTTCTAGAGAATAATTCCTTTTCTAGCACTTCGGTCAGAGCGATTCCTCTTGTCGGGATACCAATCAATAAAAGGTTATCCAGTTTTTTTACTTTTTCGATAATTTCGCAAGTTAAACGCGAAATAGTTTTTCTAAGTTCAACTTCAGTAAGTATTACAATCTTTTTTGACTTCTTGGACATGATTTATCAAGAAATAAAATTAATCTAATATTTTCATAAATTAGCAAAAGCTAACTATGTTAAATATAAATTGTTAAAGAGTAACGTTTGAAGCTAAATTTAAGGTTGGATCAGTTAACAATGAATTTGATCTAAATATGTCAAAGATTAGCAGCAAAAATATAAAAAGTTTAAGTGTTCCTCAGAGCCCTGTAGTTCTTGCAATACTAGATGGATGGGGATATCGAAAAGAAAAATCAGATAATGCTATAAAAAGTGCCAGTACACCAATCATGGACTCATTGTGGCATGCTTACCCCAACACGCTAATAAGTGCCAGTGGATCTGATGTAGGCTTACCAGATGGTCAAATGGGCAATTCAGAGGTGGGCCACCTTACCATTGGTTCGGGAAGAATAATACAACAAGAACTTGTAAGGATTTCGAATATTGTAAAAAATAATCAATTAGGCTTGGTCAATGAGTTAAAAGAGATGGCTGCTTCATTAAAGAAAAATAATTCTACCTTGCATATCACGGGATTATGTTCTGATGGAGGAGTTCATAGTCATATCGATCATTTATTAGGTTTAATAAAATGGGCATCTGATAATAAACTTAAAAAAGTTTCAATCCATATTATTACTGATGGTAGAGATACTCCTGCAAAAAGTGCTTTGAAATATTTAAATCAAATAGAATCATGTATAAAGAAATATAACGTAGGCGAAATATCTTCCATATGTGGAAGATATTGGATAATGGACAGAAATCTTTTATGGGATAGAACAGAAAAAGCATATTCCAATTTGACTGATCCAGATATTCAAATAACAAATTTTTCTCCCAAGGATTACATAGAAAAAAGTTATGCCAAAAACATAACCGATGAATTTATAGAACCCGCACGAATGTCTGAAAACTATCTTAAAGATGGAGATAGTTTGATTTGCTTTAACTTTCGTCCAGACAGAGCAAGACAAATAGTCAAATCCCTTTCACTCAAGCAATTCTCAGACTTTGAAAGAAAAAATTATCCAAATCTAGATTTTGTTACTTTTACTCAATATGATCCTAACTTTCCCGTTAAAGTTGCATTCCCTCCTGAATCACTCAATAATTTTATAGGCCAAATAGTTTCAGAAAACGGACTTAAACAATATAGAACCGCGGAAACTGAAAAATATCCTCACGTAACATACTTTTTCAATGGAGGTGTTGAAATACCCTTACCTGGTGAAGAGAGACATTTGATTCCATCTCCAAGAGTCGCAACCTATGATATGAAACCCGAAATGTCTGCTGAGGAATTAACTATTAGTTGCTCTAAAGCAATTAAAAGCGGGAATTATGCTTTTGTTGTAATCAATTTTGCTAATCCTGATATGGTCGGGCATACAGGCAACATGGATGCAACAATTAAAGCTATAGAAAAAGTAGATAAATGTATAGGTCAAATAGTTAATGCTACTGGAGAAATGGGCGGAAGCATTGTTATTACAGCCGATCATGGTAACGCAGAGGTAATGAAAGGATCTGAAGGAGAACCATGGACGGCACACACAATAAATAAAGTTCCATTAATTTTGATTGAAGGTGAAAAAAGAAAAATACCAAATATGGGAAACGAAATTAATTTAAGAGAAAACGCAGGGCTAGCAGATATTGCTCCCACTTTATTGCAATTATTAAATCTACCAGTACCAAGAGAAATGACAGGCAAATCGCTTATTCAAGAAATTGAATTAAAGGGTTATAATAAGGTCGTTCAACACGTTTAGAGTAAATAAAAATTTTTTAAGCAATGATTCAAATTATTAGTTGGATTTGGGTATTTTCTGGAGTTCTTCTCATTCTCTTAGTTTTACTTCATAGTCCCAAAGGTGATGGAATGGGAGGAATAGCCGCTAGTGGAAGCTCTATGTTCAATAGCGCAAGCAGTGCAGAAGCCTCTTTAAACAAAATAACTTGGACTTTTTTAGTGATATTTTTATCTCTGGCAGTTATTCTTAGCGCTGGATGGATTTCATAAAAATTGAAAAAAAGGGACCATTTTGAATGATCCCTTTCGAAAATTTATTGAAAACTATTGTTTAGTTTAATAATCAAAGTCGCCGCCCATACCAGGAGCGCCTGCTGGAGCAGCTGAATCCTTTTTCTCAGGTAAATCTGCAACTATGCATTCGGTGGTTAGAACCATCCCTGCGATTGAAGCTGCATTTTGCAATCCTGAACGTGTAACTTTTGCAGGATCAACTATACCAGCAGAGGACATATCTACATATTCTCCAGTAGCAGCGTTGAAGCCATCGTTAAATGGTTTAGTTTTTACATTTTCAGCAATCACAGCCCCATTAGAACCTGCATTCTCAGCGATTCTCATAAGAGGAGCAGTAAGTGAAGCTTCAACAATGTTAGCTCCAATTAATTCCTCTCCTTCTAAATTTTTATCTGCCCATTCTTTTAAAATTGGAGATAAATGAGCGAGAGTTGTTCCTCCTCCAGGTACAATTCCTTCCTCAACAGCTGCTTTTGTTGCATTAATAGCATCTTCAAGACGAAGCTTTTTATCCTTCATCTCAGTTTCAGTAGCAGCCCCAACCTTAATCACTGCTACACCTCCAGCTAATTTAGCAAGACGTTCTTGAAGCTTTTCTTTATCATATGAGGAATCTGTTTCATCCATTTGCTTCTTAATTTGATCACATCTAGATTTAACAGCTTGCTCATTACCTTCAGCTACAATAGTAGTAGTCTCTTTATTGATAGTTATTCTTCTACCAGTTCCGAGCATATCTAAGGTAGCATTCTCCAATTTCAAGCCTGCATCTTCAGTAATAAGTTGTCCATTAGTTAAAACGGCCATATCTTCAAGCATGGCTTTTCTTCTATCGCCGAATCCAGGAGCTTTTACAGCAGCGACATTTAACACGCCTCTTAATCTATTGACTACGAGAGTTGCTAGTGCCTCTTTTTCAATATCTTCTGCAATAATAACTAGTGGTTTACCAGTTTTAGCTATTTGTTCCAAAACGGGAACTAAATCTTGCACTAGGGCAATTTTTTTATCAGTAAGGAGGATATATGGTTCATCTAAAACAGCCTCCATTCTCTCTGTATCTGTTGCGAAGTAAGGTGAGATATAGCCTTTATCAAAGCGCATCCCCTCAGTAACTTCTAATTCAGTAGTCATTGATTTTCCTTCTTCTAGGGAGATAACACCTTCTTTACCAACTTTATCCATAGCATTGGCAATCATTTGACCAACTTCTTCATCATTTCCAGCAGCAATAGTTCCACATTGAGCTATAGCATTACTATCGCTAATAGGTTTGGAATTCTCTTGAATTTTTCCAACTAGAAATTCAGTCGCTTTATCAATTCCTTTTTTCAAGGTAATTGCATTAGCTCCTGCAGCAACGTTTCTCAACCCTGCTTTAACCATTGCATGAGCTAAAACAGTGGCTGTTGTTGTACCATCCCCAGCTGCATCATTAGTTTTTGAAGCAGCTTGTCTGATTAAAGCAACCCCTGTGTTTTCGATGTGATCTTCTAATTCGATCTCTTTAGCGATTGTTACACCATCGTTGATAATTTGTGGAGCACCAAATTTTTTCTCTAGTACAACATTTCTTCCTTTTGGTCCAAGCGTTACAGCCACAGACTCAGCAAGGATATCAATTCCTCTCTCGAGCGCTCTACGAGCTTGCTCATTGTAAATAATTCTTTTAGCCATGTTTAGGCAGTGATTTAGTAATAAGTTTTAATAATTTTTGAAACAAATATTTTAGCTTACTACAGCTAAAATATCCTTTTCTGAGAGCAAGACATATTCATCTCCTCCCAATTTAATGTCTGTACCAGCATATTTGCTGTACAAAACTTTATCGCCAATACTCACTTCTGGAGTTTGTCGAGAACCATCGTCATTAAGTTTGCCAGGGCCCACCTGAGCAACTTCTCCAACCTGTGGTTTTTCTTTAGCTGAATCAGGCAAAAGAATGCCCCCAGCAGTTTTTTCCTCAGATGCGGAAACTTTAATAAATATTCTATCTCCCAGTGGTTTTACTGTAGAGACTGTAAGTGAAACAGCTGCCATAGATTAATGGAGGATCATGATTGAGACGCTTTGCGTCATAAATTGGAAAGAGTTAGTTTTCCTTCCGTATCATCAACAACATAATCTGCAAAGCGGCAATTAAACCATACTTGAACTGTGCGGGTGGCCGAACCCATTTAACGAATCTACCCATGAGGTGGTAGTATTTTCGGATTATGAGCTGTCTAAAACAGCTAATCATCACCAATCAATAAAAAATGGTAGCAACTCCATCAACTTCTTCACAAACAAAAGGCGTAGTACGTCAGGTAATTGGTCCTGTTCTAGATGTAGAATTTCCAGCTGGTAAATTGCCTAAAATATTAAATGCTTTAAGAATTGAAGCTAAAAATCCAGCTGGACAAGACATAGCGCTTACTGCAGAAGTCCAACAGCTCTTAGGAGACCATAGAGTAAGAGCAGTGGCAATGAGTGGCACAGACGGCCTTGTAAGAGGCATGGAGGCTATCGACACAGGAGCACCAATATCTGTTCCTGTTGGAGAAGCAACTTTAGGAAGAATATTTAATGTTTTAGGAGAACCAGTAGATGAACAAGGGCCAGTCAATACTAAAGATACTGCTCCAATACATAGAGCTGCGCCAAAGTTAACCGACCTAGAAACTAAGCCAAAAGTTTTTGAAACTGGTATTAAAGTTATCGACCTTTTGGCTCCTTACAGGCAAGGAGGAAAAGTTGGATTATTTGGAGGCGCTGGCGTTGGAAAGACAGTTCTTATTCAAGAATTAATTAACAACATCGCAAAGGAGCATGGTGGAGTTTCTGTTTTTGGCGGTGTAGGTGAAAGAACTAGAGAAGGGAACGATTTATATGAAGAATTTAAAGAATCGGGAGTTATTAATGCAGATGATTTAACTCAATCAAAAGTTGCCTTGTGTTTTGGACAGATGAATGAGCCACCTGGCGCAAGAATGAGAGTAGGCTTATCAGCACTTACAATGGCCGAACATTTTAGAGATGTGAATAAACAAGACGTTCTACTGTTTGTTGATAACATTTTTAGATTCGTTCAAGCTGGTTCTGAAGTATCTGCATTACTCGGAAGAATGCCTTCAGCTGTTGGATACCAACCGACTCTTGGAACTGATGTTGGTGAATTACAAGAAAGAATTACATCTACATTAGAAGGGTCAATTACTTCTATCCAGGCTGTTTACGTACCTGCTGATGACCTAACAGACCCTGCTCCAGCTACAACCTTTGCCCATTTAGATGCTACTACCGTGCTTGCAAGAGCTCTTGCAGCTAAGGGAATTTATCCAGCAGTTGATCCATTAGACTCAACGAGCACTATGTTACAACCATCAGTTGTTGGCGATGAGCATTACAAAACAGCCAGAGCTGTCCAATCAACTTTACAAAGATATAAAGAACTTCAAGATATTATCGCAATCCTTGGTTTAGATGAGCTTTCTGAAGAAGATAGATTAACAGTCGACAGGGCCAGAAAAATTGAAAAATTTCTTTCACAACCTTTCTTCGTAGCAGAAATATTTACAGGAATGTCTGGTAAATATGTAAAATTAGAAGATACCATTGCTGGTTTCAATATGATTTTGTCAGGTGAATTGGATGATTTACCAGAGCAGGCGTTTTACCTAGTTGGTAATATTGATGAAGTTAAAGCGAAGGCTGAAAAAATAAAATCAGAAAAATAAATATTTAAATATATATTTAACCTTCAATAATTTTAAATTCTCTTAAAGTTTTAGCTCCCAATAAAAATGTTTATCAAGGCGAAGCTGAAGAAGTAATCCTTCCAAGTACAACTGGTCAAATTGGTGTACTACCAGGACACATCTCTTTAGTTACTGCTATAGATATTGGCGTTTTAAGGCTAAGAATGAATTCCCAGTGGAAATCAATTGCTCTTATGGGAGGCTTCGCTGAAATTGAATCAGATGAAGTTATAGTTTTAGTAAATAATGCTGAAATTGGTTCTGAAATTAATGTTCAAAATGCTGAACAAGATCTTAAAGAAGCAAAATTAACAATAAGCAAATTTTCTGAAAATGAAAAAAATCCAGAGAAAATTAAAGCCTTGAAAGAGATTTCAAAAGCTGAGGCTAGGATTCAAGCTGCAAAGAACTAATACTTAAGCGGTTCCGCAAAAAGTTACTTCAGGAAACTTTAATTTAGCTTCTTCTAATTTCTTTGTCTTACCTTCTTCTTGCCAGTAATTTATCACTTCAGTAGCTTTATTCAATATCTCTACTCTTTCGTTATCTGTAATCCAACCTTTATTCTCAAGTTCACTTTTTAATTTTTCCCAAGCATCATCTCTTGGCCAATAATAGGCAGTAAGAGGGCTTGGGCCTCCCCCTACTATTTGATCCACTGCTAAAGCCACATTATCAGGTAACCACAATACTTTAATTATGAACCTTCCTTCATCAGGTTTAGGAGTATAACCAGTAGGTACCCCATCTTCATCAATCGTGGCAGCTGCTAATACAGCTGTGGCACCCATCATTCCTAAGTTAGGAGAAGAATTTTTAGAGTTTGGTGCATCACTTTTTTTTCCCTTTTTTTCTGCAGAATTTTGATTTAACTTATCTGATGAAGTCATTCACTTATTTATATTTAATAAATAATTTATCAGTTTATGGTCACATTTTGATTGATTTATTCAAAATTTCTTGATTTAAGTTATTGATAACCTCCAAAAAGGATTTTTATCTATCATGAGATACTTCATAAAAATCATAAATAGTGGCTTCCAACGAATCCCAAAGATCTTTGGGGATATCGTTTTCTTCTGCGAACATACCAAGCTGACTAGCCAAGCCTCTTGCTTGAGAAAGTTTTGTATCATATGAATCGGACTTATTCATTTTTGAGCTTTAAACTTAATAAAAAATAAATCTATTAACTTAATAAGTCAAATTTCAAAATTCTAAATCAGAAATTTCTTTTTGTGCAGCAATACTTAAAACTTCTGGATTTGCATCTGTGACCAGGACATCATCTTCTATTCTGATTCCTATGCCTTTCCATTTCTCATCAATAGGGGGTTGTCCCTCAGGGACTGGGATCCTATCACTTATGTAAATCCCAGGTTCTACCGTAAGAATCATTCCATTCTGTAATGGCACTTCATAGTCCCCCATTCTGTATGCTCCAACATCATGCACATCTAAGCCGAGCCAGTGTCCAGTTCTATGCATGTAAAGATGTTTATAAGATTGAGTCTCAATTATCTCTTCAGTACTGCCCGACAATAACCCAATTTCTTTTAATCCTTCTATGAGAATTGTTAAAGCAACATTATGAACTGCACTGGAATTCGATCCCTTTACAGCACTTTTTATTGCAT
>JAOOLS010000031.1 GCA_028408915.1 Prochlorococcus sp. AH-716-J09 | reverse complement strand
TTTTGACTCTCTGATATATTTTTAATAATATCTGAACCACTAACAGTCTTTAAAACTGGATAAGAATTATTTTTAATCTCGCCCAAATAGCTAATAAAGTATGGGAGTAAATCTTGAGTACTAGAGTATCTTCCTTTTTCATCAATTGCCGCAATTCTATCACCATCACCATCAAATATAATTCCTAAAGTTTTCACTTCATTTGTTGAATGTTTCATTAGTGTTTGTTTTAGATCATCTGCATAATTCAAAAGAGGTTCAGGAGGTTTTCCTCCAAAAAAAGGATCAGCATCTTTCCTGATTTCTGAAATAACATCTAAATCATTAGAAGCAAAAATCTCAGCCATACAATTTGCAGCTGAACCATGCATAGAATCTACAAAAATTCTCAATTTCATTTTTTTTAATCTCTTGGAAATATAGTCAATATCAAAAAGGGATTTAATTCTATCTAAATGAAATTTCTTAATATCTACCAATTGATTACTACCATCTATTTTTTCAATTGAATTGCCAAGCATTAATCTTTTTTCAACTTCACTTGTAAAAGATTCGTCAACCGAACATCCATTAAAGCTTTTTATTTTCAGACCTAACCAATTATATGGATTATGACTTGCTGTAATTACTAACGCTCCAAGACAACCAACTTCTTTGGCATAGAAACTACAAGAGGGAGTTGTAACAAAGCTATCAGATAAGATCGGTTCAAAACCACATCCTCTTACAAAAGGCACTATTTGCTTGGCGAATTCACAAGCCATAAATCTACGATCGTATCCAATAATAATTTTCTTTGAATTAACTTCTTTATAGTATTGATAATGCAACTCCTGACATGCAGCGACAACAACTCTTGAAAGATTGGACAGGTTAAAGTCAAAACCAATAATTCCTCTCCAACCATCAGTTCCAAATTTTATCTTATCTAATTTATCAGCTGTCAAATTTCAAATTTCCTTAATTTCTATTAATTATCTATACTAATTTATATGAGTAAATTTTAAAACCGCCCTAAAAAAATAATTTGAATTCTCTTCATTTAAAAAGTTTTACAAGATGCAAAAGAAAAGCATGGCTCGATTTTAAGGGTAAAAAATCTTATGAAGTTTGGTCTCCCCATAAAGCTATAGATAAAATTAATCAGTTTCAAATTTTCTCTGAATTTTGTAATGGTGAAATATATACAGGATTAAAAGCCTGTGAAAATGGTTATCAAGGGGTAATTGGATTAAAAATCAAAGGAAATCTTTTCCAAAATATAAACGCAGAGATACTTCCACAATTACTTTTAAAGACTAAAGGTAAAAGTAAATGGGGACAATATAAATATTTACCTGCTGTTTATAAGTTAGGCCACAAAACAACTAAAGAACATTTATTCGACTTAGCTTTTTGTTCTATGCTTTTGGAATCTTTTCAAGAATCTAAAATTGAGAAAGGATTTGTAATTTCAACTTTTTATAAAAAAGTTAAAGTTGAAGAAATTTATTTAAATAAAAAATTAAGAAAAAAAGTTTTAAATGTTTTATTAAATTTGAATGAATGCTTGGAGGGATCTATACCAGAAATAACTCAAGATAGAAAAAAATGTACTATTTGTTCCTGGCAAAAATTTTGTGACAAAGAAGCAAAAGAAAATGGATATCTAACAGATATAGATGGAATAGGGTCCAAAACGGCCTCGTTACTCAAAGCAAATGGAATAACTAATACTCAAAAATTAGCTTCGTACAGCGAAAAACAACTTGGAGATAAATTATCTAAATTCAAAGATCAGAAGTATGAAAAAGCATCCATATTTGTAAAGCAAGCACAAGCATATATCTCTGGAGAACCATATTTCATTTCTAATAAAAATAATACGGAAGATCTATTAGTAAAAATATGTTCGGGATTTTATATATTCGATATTGAGTCAAATCCAGATGAAAAGCATGATTTTTTATATGGATTTTTAAAGGTAAATAATTTGTCTACAAAAAAAGAAGATCTTATTTATGAACCAATCTTAAATCTTAAAAACAATAAAGGAGAATCCTACAGGCAAATTATTGAAATACTTTTTTCACACAAGGAATGGCCAGTTTTGCATTACGGAGAAACTGAAAAAATATCAATAATTAATATTGCTAAAGAACTAAATTTTAGTTTTGAAGAAATTGATTTACTTTCCTCCAGATTTATTGACTTACATACCTTAATAAGAAAGTCTTGGATATTACCACTAAAAAAATATGGCTTAAAAAATGTTTCTAATTGGCTTGGATTTGAATGGGCGCAGAAAAATGTAAGTGGCTCTAAAGCACTTTATTGGTGGATTCAATATCAAATTACAGAAAACCAAATTTTTTTAAAGAAAATTATTCAATATAACAAAGATGATTGCTTTGCTACTCTACAAATTGCAGAATATTTAATCAAAAATCGATTAAAGAAAAATTGATCCTAAAGATTTATTTATAACAATTTTTCCAAAAATTTCTGAAAAAAAATAACTTTCTTCCTCTAAATATTTTCTTTTTATCATAGCTAAACCTTTTATTTGACTATCTGATTTAAAAAAACTAGTGATTTTGCCTACAGAAATATCCTTGGCAGAATTTGTATATAAATTTTTTTCTTCTGAGTCTAAATTGAAATTAGATTCAATTGATTTCCAAATTCTTATTTCCTGTTTTAAAGAAGAAACATTTTTTATTTTTGACATTGTTTCTTGTCCTAAATAACAACCTTTATTAAAATCTATAAGATCTTGTAATCCAAGCTCAAGAGGATTATTTTTTCCATTTATTTCCATTCCTAATGAGGGTATTGCCTGATTAATCTTCCAAAGTTTTAAATCATTGGGATTTAGTAAATTTAATTTATTTTTGTATATTTCAAATTCTTTATCCTCTGTTTTGAAGAAAATAGGCTGGTAAGTTCTCCATGAACTAAATTCATCAATTTCCTGAATTCTATTTATCAAGAAAGGTTCACTCAGAAGTACATCGTCCGCTGGAAAAATAATTTGATTAAAGTATTCAATTATTTCATTTGTGTTACCCGCCAAGATAATTACTTCTAAGCTTCTTTCTAAAAAAATAATTTCAATTAATGACCTTAGAACTCCATTTGGAGTTAACCAACAAGTTTTGATAACTTTATTTTCTGAATTAAGAATATTACCAGTTGTTATTCCATTCAAAAATTTTCTGGCATCTTTTCCAGTTATTGAAAAACAATCAAATTTTTCAAGCCAAAACTTTTTTTTTATATCTTGCATTTTGAAATAATTATAAAAAGTCTTTTATTGTAAAAAGACTCTTTAATTTAACATTTTCATCTTCAAGGGCTTCTAATCCCCCTTCTTGCCTATCAACTATAGACAAAACTTCCTCAACAACATAATTATTTTCTCGTAATTTTTTTATAGCTTTTATTACTGAACTAGCAGTTGTAACCACATCCTCCAAGACAGTTACCAAAGTTCCTTCTTCTAATATAGGGCCCTCTATTCCAGCTTTGGTACCGTATTTTTTGATTTCTTTCCTAATTATTAAACCATCAAGGTCTAGTCCATTCAAAGCTGCTTTAACAATTAATCCACTTACTAAAGGGTCTGCACCTAATGTCAATCCTGCTACAGCTTTTGACCTTGAGTCCTTTAAATCTAAAAATAATTCACTTATTAAGTTTAAGCCTTCACCATTTAATGACACTGGTTTACAGTTCAAATAATGAATGCTTTTTTTTCCTGAAGATAAAGTAAAGTTTCCTTTCTTATAAGATTTTTCAATTAACCTTTTTAACAATTTTGCTTTATTTAAATCATGCTTAGCAGAAAATTTGCTCATTAGTAAAAGTTAAATTTATATTTAAAGATTAGAAGAAAAAAAAGAAATCTCACAAAAACTTCCTAATGAGGTGTTTTTTGAAATATTATTTTTATATTGTATATTGAAATTCAATGTAATTAAAATTACATGAATTCCCTTGGGGGTGTAGCAATCTGGTGAATGCACCAAACTCATAATTTGGCTAAGGCGAGTTCGATCCTCGCCACCCCCATTATTAATTTGTTATTGAATGAAAATAACTCTACTTTTATTTCTTTTATTCTTACCAGCTTTTTTCGCAGCGAGTGAACTCTCTTTTTTATTAATAAGGCCAAGTAAAGTTTTGAGGTTAATAGAAGAAAAAAAGAAAGGAGCGTTTTCAATTTTAAAAATTCAAAAACGCTTTAGATCTTCATTAATTGCTTCTCAATTTGGAGTAACAATTTCATTAATTGCAATTGGATGGTTAAGCAATAACCTGGCTAGTGATTATTGGAAGAGCAATATTTTATCAAATAGATTTTATGATCTTCTATTATTTTTATTTGTTGTTTTAGTTGTAACTCTTGTTTCTGGACTAATTCCAAAAGCTTTAGTAATTAACAATCCAGAATCTGCTGCATTAAGGTTAACCACAATATTCGATGCCGTAAGAAAAGCTATGAATCCTATAGTGAAAACAATAGAATTCTTTGCTAGCGCCTGTTTAGGCTTGTTCAATTTAAATAACAAATGGGATTCTTTAAACTCGGGTTTATCTGCTGGAGAATTAGAAACTCTTATAGAAACAGATAACGTAACAGGTTTAAAACCAGATGAGAAGAATATTCTTGAAGGAGTTTTTGCTTTAAAAGATACACAGGTTAAAGAAGTGATGATTCCGAGATCTGAAATGGTAACTTTGCCAAAAAATATAACCTTTTCAGAACTTATGAAACAAGTAGATAAAACTCGACATGCCCGCTTCTTTGTGATTGGTGAGTCTTTAGATGATGTGTTAGGTGTTTTAGATTTGCGTTATCTAGCTAAGCCAATATCAAAAGGTGAAATGGAAGCCGATACATTATTAGAGCCCTTCCTTTTACCAGTAACAAAAATAATAGAAACATGTTCACTAGCAGAAATATTTCCAATAGTAAGAGACTATAATCCTTTCTTACTAGTAGTTGATGAACATGGTGGAACCGAGGGACTCATAACTGCAGCTGATCTAAATGGCGAAATAGTTGGAGAGGAAATGCTCAATAATAGAATCTATTCAGACATGAGAATGTTAGACAATTTCTCTAAAAAATGGTCAATAGCTGGAAAATCAGAAATTATTGAAATCAATAAAAAGTTAGGATGTTCTATTCCAGAAGGTGCTGATTATCATACTATTGCTGGATTTATGTTAGAAAAATTTCAATTGGTTCCAAAAATTGGCGACGTCTTAGATTTTAATAACATTAAATTTGAAGTAATTTCCATGTCTGGTCCAAAAATTGATCGTGTTAAAATAATTCTTCCCAAAAGCTAAATGTGACTCCCCATAGAGGATAATGATAATAAACATACGGATTTGAAATTATGCAACCAACCTCATCACCCGTAAAGGTTGGAGTCATAGGTATAGGTAATATGGGCTGGCATCATGCTCGAGTACTAAGTTTACTCAAAGATGCAAATCTCATTGGAGTCGCAGATCCAAATGAAGATAGAGGCAAATTAGCTATTGACCAATTTCAATGTGAATGGTTCAGAAATTATAAGGAGTTAATCCCAAAAGTTGATGCTATCTGTATTGCTGTCCCAACACTTCTTCACCACAAAGTAGGACTAGATTGTCTAAAGGGAGGTGCTAATGTTCTCATTGAAAAACCAATTGCAGCTAATGAGTTGGAAGCAAAATCCTTAATAGAGGCCGCTAATGCGAGTAACTGTCTATTGCAAGTTGGACATATTGAAAGATTTAACCCTGCTTTTAGAGAATTAAATAAAATAGTGAATAATGAAGAAATTGTTGTTTTAGAAGCAAGGAGGCACAGTCCTCATGCAGACAGAGCAAATGATGTATCTGTAGTAATGGATTTAATGATTCATGACATTGATCTTATTTTGGAGCTTGTAAACTCAAAAATACAAAAATTAGCAGCAGTTGGAGGAAGAAATAGCGAAGGATTGATAGATTATGTCAATGCTACTTTAGTCTTTAAAAATAATGTTATTGCAAGCCTAACTGCAAGCAAAATGAGTCACAAAAAAATTAGAAATTTAAGTGCTCACTGCCAAAATGGCCTTGTAGAAACTGATTTCTTAAATCACTCTTTACAAATCCACCGAAAGTCTCATGAATCATACACAGCAGAGCATGGGGAATTAGTTTATAGAAATGATGGATATGTCGAAGAAGTTAGCACGACGTCCATTGAACCTCTTTATGCCGAACTGGAGCATTTTCTTAAATGCGTTCAAGGCAAAGAAAAACCTGAGGTAGATGGTGAGCAAGCCTCAAGAGCATTAAAAATTGCTGATTTTATAGAGAGTGCTGTAGATAATTCTGGAGATGCAATTTTACTTGAAAATCCCTTCTAATACAAACAATCTAAGTTAAAAAAATTTTATTTAAATCCAACTGCAGCTTGCCAAACAAATACCAATAAAAAGAAAAATAGAGGTATAAGTGGAAGAACATCAACAGTTGGAGCAAAGGCCTTGTAAGCCTCGGGCAATTCAGCGAATGTATTAAATAGAATGAGCACCTTTTGATAATTTAATTAATTATGATAAGACGTTACCATGTATGGTGAGCAATAGAGGATGTTTTCCAAGGAGCGAAATCATTTGTAAAACAATTTTCTCTAATTGCAGTAGAAATTGCATTGGTAAATCTTATTAAGTGAGCAATATTATGCAAACTTATGAGAGTTAGGCCTAATATTTCGTCATTTCTAATTAGATGATGCAAATATGCTCGAGAATAGGATTTACATGTCTCGCATTTACAAGTTTTGTCAATTGGAGAAAAGTCATTTTTAAATCGAGCATTTCGCAAATTCAATCTTTCATCATTAAAAAATGCAGTCCCATGTCTTCCAAGTCGTGTCGGCAAAACACAGTCAAATATATCGAATCCATTTGCAACAGCTAAAGAAATTTCTCTTAAAGAGCCAATTCCCATTAAATATCTTGGTTTATTTATTGGTAAGAATTTCGGGACGTAATTAATTACACCATGTATTTCTTCGACTGCCTCGCCAACACTTACCCCTCCCACTGCAATTCCAGGCAGATCAAAAGAACTTGTATAGTTTGCGCTATATTCTCTCAATCTCGGATACTTACCACCTTGAACTATGCCGAATAATGCTTGATTAGATTTCTGATGAGTCTCGACACATTTTTGCAACCATGAATGAGTTCTTTGTAAAGAGTCCTCAATATCATTTTCGTTAGCCGTATGCGGAGGACAATGATCAAAAGCCATCGCGACATCCGATCCAAGATCCATTTGAATCTGTATTACTTTTTCAGGTGATAAAAATACATGACTACCATCTCTTGGATTTTTAAATTCCACTCCTTTATCAGAAATATTATTTAATTTAGCCAAACTAAAAACTTGATATCCTCCTGAGTCAGTAAGAATAGGCTTAGGCCAATTCATGAACTTATGTATTCCACCAGCTTCTTTAACTAATTTTTCTCCAGGTTGTAAATGAAGATGAAAGGTATTTGAGAGAATCATTTCTGATCCTATAGAGGTTAACTGCTTAGATGAAATTCCCTTAACCGTCGCCAAAGTACCCACAGGCATAAATTTTGGTGTATTTACATCACCATTTGGTGTATGAAATATACCAGTTCTTGCCAATGTATTACTGCAATTTGATGTAATTTCAAATTCAAACACGATAATTTATAAAATTTTTTGATCCTTTTTCATTAATCTAACCTATTATTTAATATTGAATCTATTTTTATCTCATCAAAAAATATTTAATAAAAAATTTAGCAGGCTCTTGGATTTTCTATACGACATTTCCAAAGATACCTTTAATTAATCCCGAATTTAAAAATATTGCACAATTTGCGCCGCCTTTAGGATTCTTTATTGGATCAATACAGAGTTATATTTTTCTTTTTTTAAGAACAAACTCTTGGTCACTTTATGCATCTGCATTGATTTGTTTAGCTTCGGGATATTTAATTAC
>JAOOLS010000030.1 GCA_028408915.1 Prochlorococcus sp. AH-716-J09 | reverse complement strand
ATTGTATATGTTTTGTTGATAACTGTTATGGGGAGCTTGTTGAAGATAGTGAACCAATTTCTAAAGGAGCAAATATAATTGCAGGATCATTGATTAAAAATTTGGGAGGAACAATCGTTCCAACTGGTGGGTACGTTGCAGGAGATGCAGAGTTGGTTGAGATGGCATGTTCTAGATTAACCTCACCAGGCATCGGTTCTTCTGCAGGAATAAATTTTGGACTAGGAAGATTAATTTTGCAGGGTTTGTTTTTAGCGCCACAAATTGTTCACGAATCACTAAAAGGTGCTGATATGGTTGCAGCAGTCTTTAAAAATTTGGGATTTAAGGTTTTACCAGAGCCAGCAACTTATAGATCTGATCTTATTCAGTCAGTAAGATTGAATAATCCTGATTTGGTACAAAAAGTTTGTCAATCTTTTCAAAATTCTTCACCAGTAGATTCTTTTCTGAATGTTGTTCCATCATCAATGGATGGATATGATTCAAAATTATTAATGGCAGGCGGTACTTTTATTGAAGGTAGTACAAGTGAATTTTCTGCTGATGCCCCTCTAAGAGATCCTTACAATATTTTTGTTCAAGGTGGTTCTCACATAGCTCACATCAAAATTGCATTAATTCGATTATTATCTGAACTATTAGAGGAAAAATTAATTTCAAAGGATTCTCTACTTCCTTTATCTACTTAATCATGTCTTACAAGTTTCCAGACAACCTCAACTATGCTGATACTCATGAATATGTCTTGGAAGAAAATGGATTATTAAAAATTGGAGTTAGTGAATTCGCTATAGATCAATTAGGAGATATTGTTTTTGTTGAATTAGCTGATGAAGGGGCGACTTTAGAGAAAGGCGAGACTTTTGGGACAATAGAATCAGTTAAGGCCGTAGAGGAAGTCTATCTGCCTTTTTCAGGGGAAATAGTATCTATAAATGAAAGTGTTATTGAGAACCCTGAGCTTTTACAGAATGATCCGATTGGAGACGGTTGGTTAGTCATTTTGAAACCAGAATCAAAAGCATCGATTGCTGATTTGATGACTTCTGAGGAATATCAATTAAAGGTTGTACCAAAATAAGGCAAACTTTTTAAAAAGAGCTATTTTAAAGAAAAATATTTTAATATGACATCCAAATTTGGGTCTGATTTGTTTATAGATAGGCATCTTGGGTTAGGAGATAATGATGAAAGAATCATGCTCAATAAGCTTGGTTTTAACAATATTGATCAATTTATAAATCAAGTTATTCCTGAAGATATTCAGCTTAAAGATAAATCTTCAGAAATATTGCCCCAAGGTTGTTCAGAAATTGAGGCTTTAAATGAATTAGAAGAGATTGCGAATAAAAATACTAAAATGAGATCACTTATAGGACTTGGTTATTATGACAATCATATGCCTAAAGTAATCCAAAGACATGTTCTTGAAAATCCAAGGTGGTACACGTCTTATACTCCATATCAAGCAGAAATTGCACAAGGAAGATTAGAAGCTCTATTTAATTTTCAGACTATTGTTTGTGAACTAACAGGATTCCCTGTCGCCAATGCATCTTTGTTGGATGAGGGTACTGCTGCAGCAGAAGCTATGGCCATGAGTTTTTCCGCAAGAAAAAATAAATCTTCAAAAGTGTACTTGGTGGAGTCAAATGTTTTTGATCATACTTTTAATGTTCTACAAACCAGAGCAAAACCTTTGGGAATATCCTTAAATCGCTTTACTCAAAGCAACCTTCCTAATCATGATGATGTTTTTGGAATGTTGTTGCAATTACCTGGTAAAAATGGACAATTATATGATCCTACATTCTTAATATCCCAAGCACATAGATCAGAAATTATTGTTACGGCATGTATTGATCCACTAGCACAAGTTTTGATTAAACCAATTTCTGAATTTGGTGTTGATGTAGCAGTGGGGAGTATGCAAAGATTTGGTGTTCCAATGGGGTTTGGTGGCCCCCATGCAGCATATTTTGCTTGTAGCGAAAAATATAAAAGGCTGATACCCGGAAGAATAGTTGGGCAAACTCTATCTAAAAACGGAGAAAAGTCATTAAGATTAGCATTGCAAACAAGAGAGCAACATATTAGAAGGGAAAAGGCCACTAGTAATATTTGTACTGCTCAATCTTTATTAGCCATAATTTCTTCTTTTTATGCTATCTATCATGGACCCTCTGGATTAACGCAAATTGCTAAGAGATTAGTTGAGTTGAGAATAAATTTAGAATCAAGTTTAGCTGCTTTAGGTTTTGATATTCCTGATGGGATTAGATTTGATAGTGTTGATGTTTATTCTGAGTACTCCCAGAGGATCCATAATGAAGCTTTAAAAAATGGCTATAACTTAAGAATTTTGCCGTTGGGATCAACTATTGAAAATTCAACTGGCTTTGGGATCTCTTTAGATGAGCTGAGTAATGAAAAAGAAATAAAAGATATTTTGACTTTCATAGCAAACCTTATAGAAAAAGAAGAAGATTTAGAGCATATAAAATTTGATAAAGAATTTCATCTTGAAAGTTTAGCTTTGAGATCCAGTGCATGGATGCAGCAAGATATATACACAAATTATCAAAGTGAAACTGAATTAATGAGATATATATTTCGACTTGCAGAAAAAGATTTTTCTTTGGTAGATGGGATGATGCCATTGGGAAGCTGTACCATGAAGTTAAATTCTGCAGCAGAGTTAAATCCAGTCTCTTGGGCTAATTTATCTTCCATGCATCCTTTCTCCCCACCAGATCAAACTAAAGGCTATGCAAAAATTATATCTGACTTAGAAAAATGGATAAGTGAGATTGTTGGTTTAAAATCAGTTTCTTTTCAACCAAATGCAGGCTCTCAAGGAGAGTTTGCAGGTTTATTGGCAATTAATTCTTATTTTGAATCAAAAGGTGAACTGTTAAGAAAAAAATGTTTAATTCCAAAAAGTGCTCATGGAACAAATCCTGCTAGTGCAGTTATGGCAGGTTTTGACGTGTTAACTGTTGAATGTGATGACGAAGGAAATATTGATTATCAAGATTTGTCAATCAAGGTTAATAAATTTGATAACCAAATTGGGGCTCTTATGTTGACTTATCCCTCTACTCATGGAGTTTTTGAATTACAAATCAGAAAGATATGTGAGTTAATTCATTCTGTGGGAGGATTTGTCTATTTAGATGGAGCAAATTTGAACGCTCAGGTGGGATTATGCAAACCTGGAGACTATGGCGTTGATGTTTGTCATTTGAATTTACATAAAACATTCTGCATTCCACATGGAGGTGGTGGACCAGGAGTAGGTCCAGTTGCTGCATCAGAAACTTTAAGTCCATACCTTCCTACTCATTCTTTAATGGATAATAATTTATCAAATAGTTTTAATTTCGTATCTTCTGCCAAGCATGGGAGTGCAAGTATTCTTCCAATAAGTTGGATGTATATAAAAATGGCAGGTCTTAGTGGGTTAAGGAAAGCAACTTCGCATGCAATTTTATCTGCAAATTATATTGCGCATTCTTTAAAACATAAATTCAAGATTCTCTATAAAGGAAAAAATAATTTTGTTGCACATGAATGTATTTTAGATTTTAGAGATTTAAAATCCAATACTGGATTGAGTGTCAATGATTTAGCTAAACGATTAATAGATTATAGTTTTCATGCCCCAACTATTAGTTGGCCTGTTCCAGAAACCATAATGATAGAGCCTACTGAAAGTGAAACTTTGGTTGAATTGGATAGATTTTGCGAAGCTATGCTATCGATTGGAGAAGAAATCAGCGAAATAGAAAAAAACATTGAATTAAAAAACAATAATGTAATAAGTAACGCTCCCCATACGCTGAGAGAGTTGATTGCTGATAATTGGCATTATCCTTATTCAAAAGAAAAAGCTTCTTTTCCTTATAAAACTCAAACATCTATTAAGTTTTGGTCTTCAGTTTCTAGGATCAATAATGCATATGGCGATCGCAATTTAATTTGTTCTTGCAATGTAAATCAAGATGATACTTTAGAAGAAAAAAAATGTGCTTAAAGGACTAGCGTCCCTGTACTTATTTAGTTATTATCAATGTGAATAAAATTTAATATTTTCTTATAGAATTTTTTTAAATTTTTTTATTAAAATATTCGAGCATCAAATTTTTTGGGGTATTTGAAGCTATGACCAAAGATTTTAAATCTGGTAATGTTAAGCAACTGCCAGTTAAAAACGTCAACTTACCAAATTTTGTAAATAACTTTTCTGGAGATAACTCAAATATTTGTTCCATTGAGGGAACTAATGTCATAAGAGTACCTTTTGGTAAAAAATTCTCAAAGAAGAAAAGGCCTGAAAAGAATCAAAATATAGCTACTCTAATACTTCCTTTAAGTTCATATAGTAATCCTACGCCCCCACACGTAGCATAATAATTTAGATCAAATTTAATCTATTTCTTTGAGCGTATCTGAATAATAATTTTGCAGTTGTAACGTTGCTTGATTCCAATCCCATTTTTCTGCTTCGTTTCGTGCTTCTTTTCTCATAATTTCTCTTCTACCTTCATTCTCTAGAATTTTTTTTGTTGCTTTAATCAAACTTTGTACCCCATTATCTTTTTCATCTGGATCATATAAGCAACCATTAATCCCATCACTAATTATATCTGGAATTCCCCCCTTGTTAGCTCCGATAACTGGACATCCTGCGGCCATTGCTTCAAGTAAAACTAAACCAAGTGTTTCTGTACTAGAGGGAAATAAAAATATATCTCCAGATGCATAGGCGCTAGCAAGTTCATCACCAGATAAATATCCTATGAAATTAGTCTTGGTATTTTCGAAGATTTTTTCAAGCTGGTTTCTGTATGGTCCGTCACCTACAAGTGCTAGACAAGCATTAGGAATACTTTCTAAGACTGGTTTAATTCTCTCAATTTGTTTTTCTGCTGATAATCTTCCTACATAAATCAATAAATAATTAGCATCTTTATATTTTCCAAATAATCTATCTCTCATTCTTTCACTTCTTAAATCTGGTCTGAAACTGTAAGTATCTACTCCTCTTTGCCACAGAGCAGTCCTTTGAATACCTTTATCTTTTAATTCATTGACCATAGCGGTGGAAGTACATAAATTTAATAAGGCTTGATTATGAGCTGCTTTAAGTAATTCCCACAAAAGTGGCTCTAGCATACCCATACCATAATGTTCCAGATATTTCGGAAGATGAGTATGGTAGCTAGCAATTAAAGGAATATTATTAGTTTTCGCCAACCATATGCCACCTAAGCCAAGTACAGCTGGATTAACAACATGTATCAAATCTGGGTTAAATTTTTCTAACTTATCTGAGACTGCAGGACCTGGTAAACCAAGCTTTAATTCTGGGTATAAGGGTAATGGCATTGCAGCAACTCCCACTACAGTTGCTCCCATATATGATTCTGGACACCCCTCTGGACAAAAAATTATAACTTCATCACCATTTTTTATTAAAAATTCAATTGTTTTAGTAAGTCTTGTGACTATGCCGTCAACTTTAGGTAAAAAAGTTTCGGTAAACAATGCAATTTTCACTTTCTTAAGGTAACTATTTCAAAAATTTTAATTAGTCTTTATAGCCTCAGCTTGTTTTTTTGTCCAGGATGAAACACAAGGTATGCGATTAAGATCACATCTATTGGAGTATTTTTTTGCAACTTCAACAACTTCTTCTAATAAGCCATTATCAAGAGTAGTTGGGTTTAAACCTAATTCTATAAAGCATTTATTATCAACAATTAGATCATTTTCTACTGCTTCATTCCTTGGATTTGGTAAATAATTGATATCAGCTCCAGTTAGAGAAGCAACTTTTTTAGCTAGTTCTCCAACTTGATGACTCTCAGTCATTTGATTAAAGATTTTGACTCTTTCTCCAGATTTTGGAGGATTTTCAAGAGCAAGTTGTACACACTTTACAGAGTCTTTTATATGTATAAATGCTCTTGTTTGCCCTCCTGTCCCATGAACACTTAATGGATATCCAATTGCAGCCTGCATTAGAAATCTGTTTAAAACAGTTCCATAATCTCCGTCATAGTCAAATCGGTTTGTCAATCTAGGATCTTTTAAAGTTGCTTCTGTATTTGTTCCCCAAACAATGCCTTGATGTAGATCAGTGATCCTTACAAGATCATTTTTGTTGTAGTAAAGAAATAATAATTGATCTAAAGTTTTAGTCATATGGTAGACACTACCTGGGCTTGCAGGATGTAATATTTCTTCTTCAAAGCGGCTTCCATCAGGTTGTGGAACTTCAACTTTTAGATAACCTTCTGGAATTGTTGCACCTCTATGTGATCCATATCCGTAGACTCCCATTGTTCCTAAATGAACAACATGAATATCTAAATTACTCTCTACTATCGCAGCAAGTAGGTTGTGGGTGCCATTAACATTATTATCTACTGTATATCTTTTGGTAAAACTCGATTTCATCGAATATGGTGCTGCTCTTTGTTCTGCAAAATGGATCACGGAATCTGGTTTTTCATTAATGAGCAAATTGAGTAATTTTTGATATTGCTTAGAGATATCCATGTTAAGAAATCTCATAGGCTTGCCTCCAGTCTCTTCCCATGCAGAAAGTCGTTCTGTTATAGAAGAAATTGGAGTTAAAGATTCTACCTCTAGATCAATATCAATTTTTCTACGACTTAAATTGTCGACAATAATTACATCATGATTTTGCTCTGCTAAATTCACCGCACAAGGCCAACCGCAAAAACCATCTCCACCTAGAACAATAACTTTCACTCAGAACTCCAGAATTAAAAGATTCATAACATATTTATTAAATTACTACAGCGTGCTTCCACTTTGCGAAAAAACATTGTAAATAGTTTCAAATCTTCTTTCTTAATACGATAAATAAAACCAAATAATAAATTTTTACTTTCTTTTTAAACTTTTCTCAATTTAGAGAATTATTTAGATATATTTTTTTCCGGCGAACTTGCTACTGCAAAGTCTTGTTTTTTAATTCTTCCTGCCAGAAAAGCTTGCCTGCCAGCTTTCACACTATTATTTATCGCTTGAGCCATTAGAGGAGGATTTGCAGCTTGTGCTATTGCACTATTGATTAAAACACCGTCAGCTCCAATTTCCATAGCTTGAGAAGCTTCACTAGGCACCCCAATTCCTGCATCAATTATTACTGGCACTTTTGCATTCTCAATAATAATTTTTATATTTGATAAATTTAACAAACCTTGCCCGGAGCCTATTGGAGACCCCAATGGCATTACAGTTGCACAACCTATTTCTTCTAGTCTTTTTGCAAGAATAGGATCTGCATTGATATAAGGTAGTACAGCGAAACCCTTTTTTATTAAAATTTCAGCTGCTTTAAGAGTTTCTATTGGATCTGGTAGCAAATACTTTTTGTCAGGAATAACTTCTAACTTCACAAAATTATTTTCTTCTTGACCAGATAATTTTGCAAGTTCTCTACCTAAAATTGCTATTCTGACTGCTTCATCGGAATTAACACAACCAGCTGTATTAGGAAGCATCCAGTATTTTTCCCAGTTGATCTTTTCGAGTAAATTTTCTCCGGTCTGATCATTTTTAATTCTTCTAACAGCGACGGTTATAATTTCCGTTTCAGAATTTGACAAACTTTCCACCATATCTTGAGTAGATTTGTATTTGCCAGTACCAACCATTAATCTACTGGAAAATTGTTTTCCACCAATTAGTAAAGAAGAATAATTTTCCATATTTAGAATCCCTTATCTTTAATACCTTTATAAGGTTCATAATTGTTTCTTTTTTCTAACTCCTTACTTTTTTTAATTGCTGTTTTGTTTTTTGGATCTATCACCAAAACCTTTTGATAAGTTTCATATGCCAAGTCGTACTCAAGTAAACGTTGTTGTGCTGATGCGAGGTTATTTAGGGCTATAGGATATTCTGGAAGTGATTTTATTGCAGATTTATAGTGTTTAATTGCTTTCTTAAATTCATTTTGAGCAGCATAAGAAAATCCTAAAGCATTATTTATTATAGCTTTGGCTTCATCAGGTTCATTTTCATAATTGTCAATTGCTTTTAAAAAAGTTTTAGTAGCTTCAGAATATAATCTTTTTTTTATCTGAATAGACCCAAATTCATATAATTCTGTAGCTTGTGTGAGAGAATCTAAACCCTTTTGCTCGAATTTTACTAAATTTAATTCTTCACTTCTTGT
>JAOOLS010000003.1 GCA_028408915.1 Prochlorococcus sp. AH-716-J09 | reverse complement strand
AGATTGTAGTATTTTTTGTAGTTGGTAATAATGTTTTAGAACGTGAAGAGGCTAATTTAGAAAATATGTTAATAGTCTCTGCTTCTAGATTATCCATATACAATTTTTTTTGAACACCTTGATCTTTCTTTTGGGGCAAATAATTTTCTATAAACCATAAAACTTGATCTAAATTTGATTTATTGGGTGAGGTTTTAATTTGTTTATTTTTCTCTTTAAACATATTTGTTTAACTCTTAATTACTGAATTAAATTTGCCATTTATATAAATTAAATCAATAGTAAAAGCATCAAAATTATGTTGTTTTTAATAATCGATAATCGAAAAAATAAATTAATGATTAAAAAGTCTAAAAAGTTCTTTTTGAAATTTAAGGAGGAATACTTACTTTACATAAAAAATAAAATTGCTAAGTTTAAAATAAGAGATCTATTGATTATGTTTCTAAATTATCTGCCCAGTGAAATGGTTGAAGTTGTTGGTTTGACAATGATTTTTTCATTTCTAGTTGGAACTATATTAATTTTGTTATTTACATCAGATCAGGCAAATACAAAGAATCTATATTTAAAGAAGGCTAAATAAATTTTAAATAATTTATTTTTCTATAAAGGACCTCTGTTTTTAATAAAGTTTACTCGCAGGTGTAGAACATAATTTTTAATATTGATAAATAAACAAATTTAAGATTATGGGCGAAGCTAAAAGAAGAGAAGAATTAGGATTACCACCTAGACCAAAAAAAAATGAATTAAATAAATCTGATAGATACCTTTCATGGCTTCCAATTACTAAATCAAGAATTAAGAAATACCCTTATATGGGTGTAGCAACAATGGCACTAGGAGCGATAATTTTCTTAGTAAGTGGGGGAGCAAATAGGATTAATTAATTAATTAAATTTTGGCTTGGTTTAGAATATATCTAAGATTTTTTTTGTAATAGTTTAACGCCAGATATTATTGAGATTATTGAAGTTATACCTAGAAAAATTGAGTAAAAAGGTTGCAAATTAATAATGCCAAAATTACCTGTATGCCATTTTATTAACCAAAAAGCATCTATTCCTAGTGGCTGAAGAATACTATAAATAGTTCCAGATAAAATAGTTAATAGTAATGGGATTGCTGAAATTGCGGTTATTTTTCTGTGAATTTTTCTTTGATTTGCTTTTAATTTTTCCATCTATTTCCTCAAATAGATATGTAATTCTTTTTCGTTTTTGCACGGCATCCATTTATCTTGATTCTTATGTATTCCTTCGCAACCAAGTTCTAAAGATCTATTTTCGGCGTCCTCTTCAGAAAGAAATGTACCCCTCATATGTGCATGCGAATAACTATTGAAATTTAGAGATAAGGAAAATAAAAAAATAAAAAATTTAAAATTTCTAAGAAAAATATGCATTATTTCAAATAAGTATTTGTATTAAGGAGAGATTTTATCAAATATTTTTGTTTTGCCAGTTTTACTAAATGAAACTACTTTGTAGTTCTCATAATCATGAGAGTGCGATTGGTGAGAATTCATTTCCATCCCTGGAGAGCCAATTGGCATGCCCGGAACTGCTATCCCATTAATATTTGGTTTTTCTATAAAAAGTTTGTTGATTGATTCAATCGGTACATGTCCTTCAATCGTATAGTTAGCTATTTGAGCAGAGTGACATGATCTCAGATTATTGGGAATTTGATATTGGTTTTTAATTGCTGAAACATCTTCAACTATATTATCAACAACTTGTAATCCATTATCTCTTAAATGATTGATCCATTTTTTGCAACAACCACATGATGCTGATCTGTAAGAAACAACTTTTGGGATATCTATATTTTCTAACGTTTCTGCACTAATCCTTTGAACGTTATTTGTATTTGCAAAAAGCATTCCAGAAGCAATTAGATAATTTAAAAATCTGGTTTTTATAAATACTTTATTAATTGCCATACAAATTAAGACGATTAAATTTTATTTTTTAATTTACAATAAATGAAAATTTGCAAAAGTGCTATTTAATCAAAAGCAGGACACCCATAATTGACATTAAATGATTTTCGATAAAACTAATAATTCCCAAAGGAGTTTTTACTTATCCACCGATACATGCACAATTTAATTTTAATTTATCCAAATAAACGGCCTTAAATACTGAAATCATTCCAGAAATTCCTAAAACTAGAGCAATAAAAATAATTAGAGAAGGTGGAGAAGAATTAAGAAAACTTATCCCAATTATTAATTAAAAAAAATTATAAATATATATCTAGCTAGCAAATTGAGAGGAAATTAAATCATATTTCTTATAACTTGTTCCAAAAGCTTCAATATCCATAAGCTTAAGCATCGCTAAAAGACAAATTGATATCCCCATAAAAATTTGGAAACTTTTAAGCAATGTAATGGTGATAAGAAATGAAGTGCCAAAGACTGCAATTAAGGGGGCAAATGACTTAATCTTCATTTTTAACTTTTAAGGATAGAGTCACAAATACTAGATGGATTTGCTTGTTTAACTATTTTTAGTCTTTTGATAAGTTTGTCTCGATCTATTTGATGTTTTAAATATTTAATACATAAATTTTTTTCCTGATATACCATTG
The DNA here is from genome assembly GCA_028408915.1 of Prochlorococcus sp. AH-716-J09. GTDB lineage: Bacteria > Cyanobacteriota > Cyanobacteriia > PCC-6307 > Cyanobiaceae > Prochlorococcus_A. Next base: position 39,991 of record JAOOLS010000003.1, on the reverse strand, counting down.
CTGTTGGAGCAATCTTTAAAGCAATAGCAAAAGTACCAATAACTAAAAGAATGTTTGTAGCTAGTCGAATATTTTGTCGAAAATTTGATCTCATTCATATTCTTTATTTCTGTCAATAACTTCCCTTAAATATATATCTTTTAGCTCGTCATTGTATCCATTTTCTTTTGCGAATTTCTCTAATTCCTTCAACTCTTTTTCTGTCATTAAGCAGATTTGGATATATTGTTTTTCATATCTTCAATTTGGTTGATTAATTCATCTAACCATTCTGTATTATTTTCGGATCTTTTCTGAAAATATGTAATTTTTGGTTGATTTATTTCAAGTGTCTCATAATCTCCACTCATAAATTACCCCTAGATTTATACCTTGCATAATTTATCTAGGGAGATTATGCACATCAATAGGTTCTATTACTTATTAGACATTTACCATGAGTAACAAGTCAATTTTCTATAGTATAAAACAAGAAATTTATTTCTAAAAAATATGGCAACTAATGAAGAACTAGAAAAAAGAATTGAAACTTTAGAAAAAGAAGTACAACATCTTAAAGCTGTTCTGCAATATCAAATGAGAAATAATAAAAAATGATTTTTATTATATAGCAATTACTTTTGGTCAGATAAGCATTTTCTTTTATTTGTTTTAGGTAACTAATGAAAAAAGCTAAATATTAAAAATTACTCCATAAATAATCACTTTTTGAAAAAATAACTTTAGTCATTGATATTTAGAACATATTTGTTTTTATATATATAAAACTACTTGATATGATTAACTCAATAGCTTTTACATTGTTATTATTAGGCTCTTTAGTCGCTTACAAAAGACTCAAAAGAAAGAAACGGCAATTTCACGCACCACCTACAAATCAGCTTCCTAGTTGAAGATTAAATTCCGTCTTCGTCTTCTCCAAAAGGATTGTATCTAATATCCCAGATAAGAACTACTGCTATAGATAAAAGCAATAGACCAAAAATAACTTGAGGTGGTGGGAATAACATCAATGAAATTTAAAATTGTTAATAAGCTTTGCTTATGAAAATTTTAAAGGATAATCAATATTGTTTGGTTCTAAATGTTTTAAATAACATGCTGTTGTGCAATCTAATCCCTCACTATTGATGCTACAAGAAGTTATACATTCAAAAAAACTTTCCAAAGCATCTGAATCTTTAATATTTGAATAAATTTCATTTTTCATGTTCAATCTTCCATCCTGAAGCTTATCTAGCAATTAATTTTTAATAATGTCAAATTTTAGGTAAAGTACCTATTCACCATTTTTTAAAAAATAACTATTGAATCTATAAGTTTTTTCCCACCCTTGCTCTAAAAGTTTTTTATATTCTTTTCTCGCTTCTTCGATAGATTCAACCTTAGAGCCTTTCATAACTGGCTTACTTGATCGCTTAAAAACGCAACCATAAGAGATTAAAATTACATTAACCATATAAGAGTTCTTAGAACTTTCTTCAAAAGGTTCAAATACTTTAATCCTCGATCTGGCTTTATTGATTAAAGTAAATTTTTCCATAAAAAAAGGGCGTTAGCTTCGCCCCAATCAAAAAGCGGGATAATCCCCATCACCCAGCCTTTTTAAAATCTTAGCACTACATATGGTGTTTGTAAGTATTTAAAATTACCTATTGATGGGGTTGTTTGTTTCTGTTTAATTTGTCATTATAGGAGTCCCCATCACCTAGGCTCGTAAGAGTCTTTTTTTTTGTTTTCTTGCCTTTGGGTTAATGAGTTTTTAATTAGTGTTTAAAGACTTTTTATTTAATTTTTAAATTTGATAATTAATAATTAAAAAAATAATTTTATTCATGCAAACTTACATCGTACACTGGCAATTTCCAGATCAAGAAAGTCATATGCAAGGGGCTGAAGCTTTTGCGGGTTTTGTGGAAGGAGGATGCGAAGGTGATGAATTTGATGGGTTTAAAGTTCTTAATCGAGTAGTAAATCCTGAGGGAGCTAATGGTTGGGCGATAGTTGAATCTTCAAACCATCAGAATATTTGGAAATGGAGTAGTATCTGGGTCGATAATTTTGGCGTAGAAATTGAAGTTACACCAGTTCTAACAGATAAAGAATTTCTCTCCGTCCATAAAGAAATTGCAGCAGCCTCTAACTAATAAATAATCTTTTTAGTGTTTGACTGTTGATTTAATATAAAAGGGTAGTACATATTTTTTATGGGAAAATTCTCTTCTGAAGAAATCGAAAGTCAATACAATTTAATAAAAATGCTTTTAGATGAACCTGAAAAGTATAGAGATGCCATTAATGCAATAAAAAAAGATATTGCATATATGCCTATAGAGCTTAAAAAAAAACTTGAGGAAGAAAATATTATCTTATGAATGAATCACAAATCACATCATTCATAATCGTTAATTTTTAAAAATTAGTAAATAGCCATTCTCGTAAACTAACCGAGAGAGTCTAAATCTCTACGATGGTGAACTGTATTTGCGTAATCTTGTGGAACTTCCTGATCTCTCATTAAATCTGCAATTGTTGGATAATCTTTTGGATTATCAAGATCTCTTGCCTTTTTATCTTGAATTGCGAATGGTGATCTTTTTAAATTCATAGTTAATTTCCTCAAAATTTTTGTTGGATTCTGATTACAGATCCTGGATTGTCATGTACGTAAGTGTTGAATTCTCTCGCAAGCATTAGGCAATCGTATGCATCGCGCGCGTAGAAGCCAACTTCATGTGTCTTATTTGTTGAATCTTTGTAACTCAATACATATTTATTACAAGATTTTATTGGTGTTGAAGGCATTTAATTTATCTCGGGTACCACTAAGTTCTAACTAGGCATGCTTATTAATCGACTAATAAAAATGTACGGTTTAAGGCACAAACATATACGGATAGAGGACCAACAACCTAATTTAAAATTAAATATAATGGTCAAGTATATTTTGAAAAAAACTCAATAATCCCTTTACTCCCATAAAATTATTTTCAGCAGAAGCCTGTTTTTGCAAGAAAGTTTTGAAGAAAATGTTTTTACAAACAAATCAACTATCTCGCTAAATAAGTTTGTTCGAGATTATAAATATATTTTTCTCCATCATCATCATCGTCATCATCATGGAAGGAAGAGATTAATACATAAACTCCTCCGAGTCCCAATAACATAGATAAATAAAGAATAGGGTCTGTCATAACTCAAGTTTGAATCATTCAAATTAAATTTGAGGAAGCTTTTCAATATCTATATTTTCTTTTAATTATTTGGATAAAAAAATATTTCTACTATCAAAAAATTGTTTTTTATTTGAGAAAACTGAAAGTAGCCCTAATATAAGTTTAATTTACTGTTTTGGTGAGTTTTAAAAATATTTTAAAAATCAATGTGCGGAAGATTTGAGCTGAAAACTAAATTTGAGAAGTTGCCAAAGGTTTTGAAAAAAGACTATCCAAGTGGACTTGATTCTAAATATGAAACTCAAAGTCTAATAAGACCTAATGATCCTGTTCTTGTAATTAAAAACGAAGGAAGAATTAAAACTACTTTTATGACATGGGGCTTTATTTCTCCTTGGGCCAGAGATCCATTTGATAAAGAGAGACCAAGACCCTTTAATGCAAGATCAGAAACCGTAGAAGAAAAAAAATTATTTAGTGGAAGTTGGAAACATAAAAGGTGCCTAATACCTGCCAGTGGTTTTTTTGAAAAAAAATATCGTGTTCGAAAATCGAATTATGAGACTTTTTGGTTGGGCGGAATTTGGAGTAAGTGGACTTCACCAGATGGAGCAGAACTTGAGAGTTGCTGCGTTTTAACAACTGAACCAAATGATTTAATTAAACCTTTACATCACCGCATGCCTGTGATCGTTCCTAATGGATATGAGGAACAATGGACAGAGCAAGTTAAAGATGCAGATGAATTAAGAGGATTATTTGCAATCATGATGAGTTGGTCCCCTGATGGTTGGCTAGTAGAGAATGTAAAGAAAAAAGAAACTGATCAAATGAGTTTGTTTTAAATGGAACACTTACTAATTCCAAGGTTAGATTAATGGCTAAATCTTATTGGTTGATTAATTCAAATAGATCAGAAGTTAAAAGATTTATGAAAAATGATAAGAGTATTGATGGAGTTTTTGAATACATGTTTATAGATACTGGAAAAATAGTGGGGGAATTAGGAAACAAACCACCAGTAATGACAAATACAGTTTCTGTTGAAATAGATTTAGCTAGAGAAATTTATGAAAGATTACTTTCTAAGGGATGGAGGAAAATTGAAAAAAATTGGAATTAAAAAGAGAGTTAGATCTGTAAGATATAAATTACTGATGAGAATAATCTGAAATTCAATAATGAGAATAATAACTAAAATTGACACCCGATCTAAAATATTAGGAGATTAGTAAATTATTTTTTTAGTGCAGATAAAAATCAAACATCCAAAATGGCTACCAGAATAAATAAATATTTAAGTGAAGTCGGTTATTGTTCTAGAAGAGAAGCAGATAGATTAATCCTTGAAGGAAAGGTAACCATTAACGGCAAAATTCCAGAAATTGGAACTAAAGTAGAAGATAGTGACCAAGTTGAAGTTAAAGGTCAAAAAATTGAAAAATCAAAGAGACAAAAGAACATATACTTAGCCTTTAATAAACCTGTAGGAATTGTTTGCACAACAGATAGAAAAGTAGAACCCAATAATGTAATAGATTTCATTAAATATCCTAAAAGAATTTTCCCCATCGGAAGATTAGATAAGCTCAGTGAGGGTTTGATTTTCTTAACTAATGATGGAGATATCGTAAATAAAATACTCCGGGCAAGAAATAATCATGAAAAAGAATATATTGTAAAAGTTAATCGTCCTATTGATAGCGACTTTATTCAAAGTATGAGTAATGGAGTTGAAATATTAGACACAAAAACTAAAAATTGTTTTGTAAAACAATTAGGTCCAAGAAATTTTAAGATTATACTCACACAGGGACTTAATCGTCAGATTAGAAGAATGTGTGAGGCCTTAGGATATAGAGTAAGCTCATTAAAGCGTGTAAGAATTATGAATATTAAGTTAGACGTGCCAAAAGGAAAATATAGAGAACTTAGTAAAGAAGAACTCTTGGAATTAAATAGATTACTCGAAAACTCCTCAAAAACATATGACTAATCAAAAACCAATAAAAGTAATTTGGAAGTTAAGGTAAATTGGTTAGTAAAAATGCAAAATTTATACTTTTCGACTTTGGTAGAAATAATTTAAATAGTATGAAACGCTTACTACTTGAATCGCCATTGGTTTGTAATTGAGTATTATTTAACCGCCTGTAAGAATTAACAGTCCTAGCTTTCTTTTTTTATCCAATCTTCCTCCGGTTCTTCTCCAACCCTGAGCAATTAATTTTTTCCATTCTTCTCTAGCTGGATCTTTATTTAATTCTTTTCTGGTTGTCATGAAAGGTATTTCTTTATCCCATGTAGAAGTTACCTTCTCAAGATAAACAAAAATATACTTAAAAATTGATCTTTATTATTTGTATTTTCTATAAACCTTTTTATCCTTAATCTATTTGAATTAACCAAACAATAATACCTATCCATTAATTTTTTAAGGATAAAAGTCTACTTTCCAACGCATCACGCAGTAACTTAATGGGTTATATCCATTACAATTCCAGAATTTGAATATTTTTATAGCGAAAAAGTGGAAATTAGCATCATTGAAAAATGCCCAGCCAAAATAAATAGCAAATACAGTTACAAAAAAAGCAGCATATTGAAGCCAATGTGTTCCAGAATTATCTAAACCATTTTTGTCAAAATTAGAGTTACTCATTTAAAGGATTGGATAAGCTATCCATCCGAATAAGGTGTAGTTAATAATGACAGCCATGAAACCTATCATTGCAAGCCTTCCATTTGTTCTTTCAGCAATAAACCAATAGGTATTTGGCCATTCAAAATCGCCTTCTGTATTGGATTTTTGATCTTTTAAAGGGTTCTCTTTAGGAGAATTGTCCTGGTCAAGATAATAATTGCTATCTGGATAAAAACTTTCGCTTGAAAAATTATCCTTAAACTTACTCATTAATTTTTGGGTGCTTAATTTAACATATACTAAAAAATAAAAAGGCTAATTAGGTTAAAAGGTATTCATCAACCAAAATTTTATTGTCTTTTCCCAGGACAATGGATAGGAAAAAATCTACAAAGTGCTCCCAAAGCACTAAATAGCTTTAATGTAGCACTAGGTTTTAAAGCTATTGCAAATTTTTAGCTTAATTCTGCGTGATTTTTACTGACAATTTAAGCAAGATTTGACCAATTTTTGACTACTTTTTTAGGAGCACAGAATTTCATTAACAATATGAAGCTACTGTTTGATCTAAATCCGCACAAGGTTCAATAGTAAATTCCAATAATTCTCTCCAAGGACTCCACTGTTTCCAAATAGTCTCTAAAGAATCCGCATCTACAACAGAGTAACCATTGCCATGTTGAGGTAAGAAAATCCAAGATTTAACGTCATAACCCTCTGGTCTATTTTGTGGTCCTCCTTTGTCATACCATTCTTTTAACATTTTGGATCCCTTGTCTTGGGCGTTTGCATCAGTGAATTTATAAGAAATTAGAAACAGCATAAAAAGGTGCTAATTTCATTTTATTTTAGTATTAATTTCAATTAAAAGTTGCTTGGAATAACAGTTGAATCGTAAATATGACCTGCACTCTCAATTAATGGTTTCACTAATGGATCTTCAAAAATGGGCAATTAAAACTATTTATTTTCAGTAATTATTTTTTTTGCTAGTAATAGAAAGCCAATAAAAATTAAAAATAAAATGCTTTATGTTCAGCATTGGTCATTTAAGGCCGGATATCATCAAAAAGGTGCAGAAAAATTTCTTGGTGGTGGGGGAGATTATCCTGGAGTTGAGATGATTGGAAGATATCATGCACCTGGTTCTTTAGAGGGTTGGATAGTTTTAAAGACTGATGATCCAAAGGCAATATATCAACATGCCGCTGAGTGGGGTGAATTTCTCAATTGGGAAACCACGCCTGTATTCACTGATGAAGAAGCTGGTCCAATAGTTGCCAAAGTCTACTCATAGATAGAGATTGACAGTCGATCTACAATAAGGGGCAATTAGCTCCTTTTTTTATGAACACTCTCATAATTTCAACTTTTAGCTGTACATTTGACGAATTTAAAAATGATGTAACAACATTATTTCTTGAAGAAATGTGTAAGGAGTTTGTAACTGATTATGAGTTTGTAAAAGTGAATGAACACAAATCTCATTTATTAATGAACTGTACCGACTTAGAAAAATTAGGTGCAGAGATGGAATCTCCTTTCGCAAAGGAATGGGATAAAAAAAATAATTGTAAGGATACCGTATATTCGATCAAACTTGTTGCGTAAATAAAACGCTTACTAATTTTCTAGAACTCCCGCTACTTTTCTTTCCGCTAGTCGTTTTTTTAGAATTGAATAATTTTGTGAGGCCCATTTTCGAGAAATATCAAATTCAGCATCTAACTGCTCTCGAAGTAATTTGGCAATTTTAAATACCTCTACGAAGCCTAGATAAATTATTACCAGCACCTTAGTTATGTTTACTGCTATAGTTGCTATCTTTTTAATTTTTTGATCTTGCATTTGAATTTATCGGAGCCCACTAAAATTACCAGTTGTAAGAAATTATGCAAATTAATTAGAGAAAAATCTTATGGGTGTTATTCTCATGGGGCATTGGATATGAAGTATTGAAGGGCTTTTTAAAGGAGCTTTGGCAGAATCATCACGATCCATTCCATGCAATTTATGGAATAGCTGGGGTAATAGTATTGTTGGTAATTTATAACCATTTACTAAATAAATATCAGTAACAAGAAACCCTTCCAGAAATTCCACCTACTGAAAGGGTTATTAAATCGACTCGCAACTATATAGAATCAATTTATGTCTTGCAGCAAACCAAGAGTGTGCTGATGAGGTTTGGCCTCAATTAATTTATAGCAAAAGAATATTAAATAAACTTATTTAAACTTAACTAAACTTCCCAATCTATGTCATAGTTGTCATCCATATCTTTTTCATAAACCCTCGCAAGTTCTCGAAGTAAAGTTTTTACTTCCATATCTGTAGCTCCGGATTGGTCTTGGAACTTGTTGCAAATTGCCTTTAGTTCGTCATAAGCTTGTTCTAGCAATATTGTTTTTTGATCTGGATTTGCCATTTAATTTTTGTCAACTACTTCTCCGCCATACTCTCTTGCTATTACATCTAAGCATCTAAGAATATCCTTGTTTTTTAAAAGATTTGTATGCTCTAAATAATTGAGAAGAGTTCTTATTTGTTCGATAGTATTTTCTTCTAATTCCTTCATAAGTCACTTTCAATTAATTCTATCTTATATCTAGCAGGAGCTTCTCTGAACAAAAGGACTTTTGATCTTGTTGCATTTGTTTTTTCTTCAGTCTTTCGTATTCAACTATTAAAAATAACTCCTATAAAGTCTTCAAAAAAATTGGCAGTTTTAATGAAATTTGTTTTTATGAGTGTAGAGTTATTTTTATTATGCAAATCTCATTTTTTGCAAAAGTAGTTTTGTTTTCAACTCTTTATTTTATTTCTGATTTATCAATTAAAAATAATATTTTGAGAAAAGTTATTAATAGAGCTGATAGAGCTAAAAAAATTTAAACTTCCCAATCAATGGAATTTTTAACTAATTATTGGAACAATCAACCCACTACAGTTGTAGGAATAGGTGTAGCAATATTTGTATTATTAGGAATTTATATATCTTTACTCCAGACATATCAATAAATTAATTAATTATTTTTTTAATTTTTTCTAGATTCCATTTATCAAATATTAATTTCATTTCTCTTTCGTAGCATCTTACTTTCTTCGCAAAAGGTAATTGTTGAATAATTACCCCTAAGGGAAATTTAAAAAAAGAAGAGACATAAACAATATAAAACTCCACAAAAGAAGGTTTTGGTGGGAGAGGTAAATTTTTTATATATGCCCAATCAATGCAAGGTTTTAGTTGCTTATCACTAGCGATAATATTTTTTTTACATCTCCACCAAGAGAATAGATAAATGCAAATAAAAATCGGTAACGGAAGAAGTCGCAACATTAATTAAAAAGGTATTTCTTCAGGGATTATTGGTTCAGGATAACCAAGCCATAATTTACCTGCGGTGCAAGTAGTAAACTTTTTAAATCAGCTTGGGCACTTTTTGGGCACTCTACTTTTTAGGTTAAATATATTATTAGCTGAGACTCACTGCTGTAATTGATCGGGGCGACAGGATTCGAACCTGCGACCTAGTGCTCCCAAAGAAACCGCAAGAATAAGGCTATATTTGAGACTTATAGCGATTTCAAAAATTTAAAGGATATATGTGTAGCCTAATTAGGACTAATTTGGTTTGATTTACTTGCCATTTGCGTGTCTTTCTTGGCCAATAATGTCAGAGATTATTTATTCACTTGCGGTAATCGGAACCACCTTAACTGCCATTGACTCCCCATGAGCAGTGAAACCTGTTGCTACTCCATTCCCACTTCCTTGATTAACTCGGATTAAACCTTTTGGCGCAAGAATTTTTAAATGTATCCCAGTAGTATTTGCTCCTACAACAGTGTCTTTATCAACGATACTAAGAAGATATGCCGCTCCATCACATATTGCTGTTGCTGGGTCTGTCATTATACTTCCGCTCCCAGACGTTGGAATAGCATAACTACTAGTAAGAACTCTCCCATAAAATGTTTCTCCACTTGAGAGGAAATCTCCGTAACCAGTAGTTGTGGCTGATCTTGTTGTATGGGGTGCAGTAGAACTCCAGCCGCCATTACATGCGATTTGCGACATGAAAGTATTGAAACTTCCAGACATCATTTGAACATCTGAAGCTGTTCCTTCAGTAGCTCCTCCGACACTTGTAGAAACATAACGAATATCATTTTCTGGCTCTGGCGGATCACTTAAGTTATAAACCATATGATGACTTCCAACCTTAAAATCTTTATCAAATAAAGCAGCGGTATAAGCATAAGTTCCTGCTGCAGGCACAGTTATATCTGCAGCATTTAGTGTGGCACCAGTTTCACTAAATATGTCTCCTGTTTCTTGACCATCGGTATTATTAAAAACATCAACACATCCGTTTCCTTCCCAATCTAGAGATTGGTTGTCAGCCATAGGATTAGAAGTGCAAAGAGCTACTCGATATATCTTTGTTGAGAATTTTGTTGGTGTAATAGGACAACTTCCAGAAGTCGTATTACAGTCATTAGCAGTATTTTTAAAATTCCCTGTGGCATTTTCTCCTGGTCCAGCAAAAACTGAAGGTGCAATTACTAGAGATGCAATTGATAAAGCTGAGGATAAAAATAGATTTTTCATGATGAGATAGTTAATGATTTTGATTTTTAAAAAATTTAAGTACCCTGAGCACTAACTCTTACGGTAAAAGTTGCTGCACCACTAGAATTAATAGCGGCTCTTTCAAGTAAAACATCATTTACTCTTTTGACTGGTTGAGTCATTTGAGTAATCATATTTTGCTTGTAATTTGATTTTTCAAATTTGACTGGATTGACTGTGATATTCATTCTTAATCCAAAGAAAGTCTCATCTGTTCCAAGTAATGAAGTATTAACAGTTGTTGAAGTTGCTGATATTTCATTAGAGACCCAAGCTTCAAAACCAATATGTGGTGTAGCTTGCCAATGTACCGATCCTTCTAAGCCAGAATTGTCTTGGGTATGTTTGTAATCCCAATTAAATCCTCTTACAAAGAATGCCAGTTCTGGATTGTTTGGAAGCCTGTATCCTAGTTCCACATCCCAACCAGGAACGACTCTTTCTTTATATGACGTGCCATTTATAGTTACATCTTTTTCATCAGTAATAGACATATAGAAGTTGTTTCTAAATTCAAAATCTTTCCATAAATATTCTCCACCTAATCCAAGTCTGCTATGGGCATCACTATAATCAGTCATTCTGTAATCCCAGAATGCGTTAGCTCCAACCATAGAAACATCATTAGGACGATTTCTAATCCCAAAACCAAGGTTAATAGTGGAACCATCTGCATTTGTGGCTGTAGCAAATCTTGCCTGAGAAAATGCCAGGGTTTTTAAATCACCTTCTTTATCTTTTGCTAGTTCCCCAAGTTTCATAAGGCTATTAACTGAGAAACTTGTATCTGATTCAGTTCCGCCTGATATATTTACTGATGTTTGAGCAAAAAATGGTATTTTTTGGATCTCACTATTTGCTGTTGAATTTGCAAAATCAAATCCTGCGTCAACTAATAATTTTTTAAAATCATTATTCATGATGTTGGTATATTCGCTGCTTTCCGCACCATCATTCATTAAAGGAACAAATTTGGTTGAATACGTTACTCCCTTAATAATGTATTCATCTAATTTGTCATTAGGCTCATATATGCTCTGTTCTTCCTTGAATTGATCGTATTTAATATTGTTAAATTTCAATTCATCAGCAGGAAGCGACAAAGTAGAGCTAATCGTAATAACTAAGAATGAAATTCTTTTAGGTATTTTCACTTATAAAAAAAGTTTAAAAGAAAATATCATAATTTCAGTTTAAAAATCTAGAAATTGTTAAAAAAACATAAAATCAAGATATTTAATCTTTTGATTTGCGTGCCATTTGCGTGCTCACTTTTTTGCATGTTTTATATTATTAGCTGAGACTTACTGCTATTACAGATCGGTGGGACAGGATTCGAACCTGCGACTTAGTGCTCCCACAGCACCTCTAACCAAATTCCAATCAATACCTTTTTATAAATCAAATGTTGGCTCTTTTTTATCAAGCACATTGGTTTTAAATATCAGTTCTCTTATCCAGAATATTGTTTTCTTAGTTTTTATTTCCTCTCCATATTCGTTCTTAATTGAAGGCAAAGGAACCTCCTGAATATCTCTAAAAACCAAAGAGTTGTTTTTATCGCAATAAATTGTTGCTAAAATTCCAACCTGTCCATCAATGGTAAATTCGATTCCATTATCAGTTTTCATTTTGTGTTTCACAGTGTCATCTAATCTTTGTTTTAAAGTAAGATTTTTCCCTGCAGCATTTTTAAATATATATGTAATATATTGATAGCCAAAATAAGATGGTTCCTCTTTATCTAAAAATATTTCTTTTGATTTATAAGATGAAGTAATATTTGTTTTATCTAAAAAAATTGGCATTAAACTATACTTGGTTTCTGTACTTAGAATTCCGTCATAAATAATTATTTCTGAATTAAAAGCTTCACTTTTATAAAATTCTCTCTTACTTCCTATTTTCCAGTGATATGGTCTAGTCCAATAATTAGGTTTTTGCTCATTTGTATATTCTAAATAGGGGAGTGCAGGTATATATTTCTTGCTAAGTGAATTGCCATTAGGGCAAATTAAATATTTACCTTTTTCTTCAGGAAAGACTTTTAATTTTTCTGGTAAAACCTTTAAGTCTATTGATTGAAGGTATAAAAATGTAAGGATGAATAATGCTTTATAAGAAAAAATTCTGTTCACTTTAAAAGAAATAATAGTATTTTAATATGGAGTTTATAATATTAACTATCTTGAGAAATTTTCTTAAATTTTCATTTTTATCATTAATTTTAATTTCCTCAAATTCATTAATGAGTAGTAATTTTGGTTATGTAAATATAAAAGATACTGCTGGTAGAAATTGGTTTTTTAGGGCAGATAATATTAATTGCAAAGTTGATTTGTGGTCGGATAATAATTTATTGTGCGATGCCTCTGCAGTAGTAACAGATGTTTTAGGTAAGAAAAATACAAAAACTTACTTTGATCATCCTTGTCATAATACAATAACGGGATATTCTAATGATGTACTTTGCACTGCCGCAAAAAGACTTAACAAAACATTCCAAGATTTTGAAAATCAGGTTGAAATAAATCAAAAGGAGATTAGGGAAGATCAAGAGAGAAAAAAAATAGAAGAAGAAAAAGCAAAAGAAAAAGCAGAAGAAAAAAAGATTAAAGAAGAAATTGAATTTCAACTTCTTGTTGATGATATTAAAAAGAAATTTAGGTAATTTTTTTAAGTTTTCTAATTATTTTATTGGTATGCGTGATTTAATTTGAGGGAATTTTGAGGGAAGGTATTTTTTGAGGAAAATATATTATTAGCTGAGACTTACTGCTATAACTTATCGGGGCGACAGGATTCGAACCTGCGACCTAGTGCTCCCAAAGCACTTAACAACCCTAGTAGGGCACTATGTCTACGGATCATAACTGAATAGTTGCTTGGTAATGCTTAATTTGAGATGACAAACTGGGATATATTTGTTGGCGATTTGTTGGCAAATAATTAAGATAAATCATTCTTAAACAAAGGAAAATATCTCTAAATAAATTTAATAGGTTGAGAAACTAGGACTAAAAGGTCCACCTCCAAAGCCACTCATTCCTCCACTTCCATCAGGGAAGACTGTCATTCCTCTTTTAGTAATACTGAAAGTAACTTCTAAGCCTTCTGTGTCACTTGTAATTACAACTGGATTAGTAGGCGCAAAAGTACCATATAAATGAGTTGAACTTCCACATGAAGAGTCGGCAGTATAAGTTCCTAAGTTACCACCACTTACTTGAGCTAATACTGCCTTCATGGTTCCAGTAGGTGCTGATGTGAAAACTTCCGCTCCAGCTAATTCTGGACTTCCTGAACATGTTTTTCCATTACTGAAGTCCATTAAATCTTCATCAAATTCATCATAAGATCCTTCCGCAACTGGAGATCCATCATTAGAACTATAAAATGTTTGATTGTTAATTTGATATGTACCTTTTAAGCCAAAAGTATTTTTAATTTTTATATATGCATAAGGATAAGATCCTGCTGGAGGCCTTATGTTGGTCCCAGTTAATGTCTGAGTAGCATTCCCGCCTAAATTTACTAAACTTCCTGTTGATGATTGGAAAGAAGGCGTACAGGAAGAATCCGTAATAGTATTGTCCGTCACAACCTCATCACTACTATTTATAGTGGTTCCAGCAAGAGGATCAGCTGTGCATAAACCCATTTCATAGACTCTTATTTTGTAAGTATTAGGAGTTATATAACAGGCATTATTGATACTTGATGGATTATCCCCAAAAAGAGTTTCACAATCGTTTGCAAGAGCCTTCTCATTGGAAGAGATGATTGACGCTACAACACAGAAGCTAAAACCTGCTGTTGCTTTTAAAGAGAATTTAGAAAAAAGTTTCATTTTTAGTGTTAATAAATAAAGATAGAAATAAAATTAAGAACCTTTAGCTCTGTTAGTAAAACTTCCTGAAGAGCGCTCTAAAAGAACATCATATTTACGTTTTACTGTTTGAGTCATTTGAGTAATCATATTTTGCTTGTAATTTGCTTTCTCAAACTTCACAGGACTTCCTGTAATATTCATTCTTAAACCAAAGAAAGTCTCATCTGTTCCAGGCAGTGAAGTGTTTACGGTTGTTGAAGCTGCAGAAATTTCATTAGAAATCCAAGCTTCAAAACCAATATGTGGTGTAGCTTGCCAATGTACTGATCCTTCTAATCCTGAATTGTCTTGGGTATGTTTGTAATCCCAGTTAAATCCTCTTACAAAAAATGCAAGTTCCGGATTATTTGGAAGTCTGTAACCTAGTTCCACATCCCATCCTGGTACTACCCTCTCTTTGTAAGAAACACCTTTTATAGTTACATCTTTTTCATCAGTTATAGAAATATACCAGTTGTTTCTAAATTCAAAATCTTTCCAGAAATATTCTCCACCCAATCCAAGTCTGCTATGCGCATCACTATAATCAGTCATTCTGTAATCCCAGAATGCATTAGCTCCAAGCATAGATACATCGTTAGGACGATTTCTAATTCCTAAACCAAGGTTAATAGTGGAACCATCTGCATTTGTGGAAGTAGAAAATCTTGCTTGAGAAAAAGCAAGAGTTTTTAAATCACCTTCTTCATCTTTTGCAAGTTCTCCTAATTTCATCAAACTATTTAAAGAGAAACTTGTATCAGATTCAGTTCCGCCTGATATATTTACTGATGTTTGAGCAAAAAATGGTATTTTTTGGATCTGACTATTAGCGGTTGAGTTTGCCAAATCAAATCCAGCATCAACTAATAATCTTTTAAAATCACCAGTCATGATGCTTGTGTATTCACTTCCTTCTGCACCGTCGTTCATTAATGGCACAAATTTGGTTGAATAAGTTGCCCCTTTAATTATGTATTCATCTAATTTGTCTTTTGGCTTGTACATATCTTGCTTAACTTCAACTTGATCAAATTTGATATCTTCAAATTTGTATTCATTAGCTGATAGAGAAAGAATTGATCCAGAAGCAAATGTAATTAAAGATAAAGCTTTAAATAATTTCACCTAAGAAAATTTTTTAATTTAATTATTTATAGTTGCAAATATTGAATAAGTAAATAAATTTTGATCTTTAATTACAGAAAGACATCTTTATTGAAATTTGTTGACTATTTGTTGGCTGCTATGATCTAACAAGTAAAAGTAATAAAAAAGCGAGTCTGGGTAACTCGCTAGTATGATTTGGTTTTTAAATGGTCGGGGCGACAGGATTCGAACCTGCGACCTATTGCTCCCAAAGTACTGGGCGTTATTTTTAAGAAAACCTTGAGACTTTAGTTATAGTCTTAACTAATTGTAGAGAGTGGAACGAGTTTGAGACAGCTTATTGCTAAATCTTCGAAGATCATACAAGATGTTTATAGAACTTAGCGCTCCCCCTAGCGCTCCCCTCAACGACCTAGTGCCTAATATTAACTAGGTAGTAAAAATGATATTTTTCAATCTCGACCATACACTAAAATTTAAGAACAAAAATGATGAAATCTTTGATCATCAACGTCCGCCATTAAATCATATTCTTTTAATTTTTTTGTAATCCTCTTATATTCAATATCATTTACAAAATTTGCTAAATATTTTTCTAAAAAATTTATATTTATTTTTAGGTGCATTAATATCCTTTATTTATTAATAGCTATTAATTCTCGTTTTAACTTTTTATTGAATTACACTCGATTATGAAATTTAATTTAGATTATTTTCAAATTCAGGTCTAATTTTAATAAGTTTTGAAATTTCTAATTGAAGCTCTTCTTCAGAATTAAAACCTAAATCATCGTAGGACTCTAAGCCTAATGAGGTATCTTCTTTAAAAGTTATTTCCATTTTTTGTAAATTAATAACTTAATAATAGATTTTTATTATTTAAAACAAATTATTAGTTTTTGATTCAACACCTATAAATCATTTCTTATTCTTATTTGATTTTGTAAAACCAAAGTTAAATACCGCTAAAATTTAGTTTTAAAAATTAGAACTAGCTAATTCGCAACTTATATCCAAAATTCATCAAATGGTTATACGTCGATTTTATTTGTATGGCGTTGAGAGAAAGACGTTTCTCAGCATTCTTTTGTAAATAAAAAAACCCTTTGTTATCTATATTTTTCTCAATAGACACATATTCTTTTCCTTTCTCTAGAATCCAAGGCTCTAATTGGAAATTATCATCTCCTATTTGATAATCCCAAGGATAAATACCATTAGTTTGATTTTTTAGTGACATATTGAATACCGTA
Source organism: Prochlorococcus sp. AH-716-J09 (assembly GCA_028408915.1). GTDB lineage: Bacteria > Cyanobacteriota > Cyanobacteriia > PCC-6307 > Cyanobiaceae > Prochlorococcus_A. Next base: position 23,301 of record JAOOLS010000003.1, on the reverse strand, counting down.
ACTTCAGTAAAGCTATCCTAATACTTTGTGATGGAATTTTTGTGTATCTACTGAGACTGTTATTATGTTACTTTTTGAATCCTTCACATATTTGTTATGACAGGCAAAAAAAAAGACCCTTGCGAGCCTGGATGATGGGGATTTCTATCATGACAAATTAAAAAGGCACAAACAACCCCATCGATAGGTAATTTTTGTTACTTACAAACACTATATGTAGTGCTAGTATTTTTAAAAGGCTGGGTGATGGGGATTATCACGCTTTTTTATTGAGGGCGAATCTAACGCCCTTTTTTTGTTTATAAAATTTACTTCTAAAACCTTAAGCTTTATTCTTAATTTGATTTTTTGTGTTTTGGTCTTCGTTATTTAGTTACTGCTGTTGTTGGTGCTCTCGACGTTTCATGATTTTGTATTCCTCATGCAGAGAACCTAAATGCCAAGCATCTCTGAATCCTTTTGCACCTTGCATTAGAAGTCTTACATCTGAAGTTGAATGTGACTTCATCTCCAAGAACTCTTTCTGCCAAGAGGTATCATCCAATTTAGTAATCAAATTTTTTTCCTTTTTTTTATCATCCCAAAGCACGCCTAGTTTGTCCATATAAGACAAAGTTAAATCTTTTATTGACTTTCCCATTGCTTCGTCATCCTTTTCTATTTCTCCACAATTATTTTCTATAGTCTTCTTAGGTAAAGAGTAAATTTTTCATGGAATATTTTCAGGGGCTTTGGAATAATCAACCAAATACAGTTATTGGTTTAGGTGTAGCAATATTAGTATTGTTGGGAATTTATATTGCATTACTCAATACTTATAAGTAAGAAATTAAGCACCTTTTCAGAATCTTCGAAGATACTAGCGCTCCTTCTAGCGCTCCTTTCTCATTTAAGATTGCTAACAAATATTCGAGAACTACTGCAATAACTGATCGGGGCGACAGGATTCGAACCTGCGACCTAGTGCTCCCAAAGCATTGGGAAGTATTTTTGAGATATTCTTGAGACTTAAGTTATAGCTTGAATAAATAGTAGTTGTAGTAACCAATTTGAGATAGCGTATTGCAATCTTCTATTGCATGATATTAAATGATATTAGTCAGGAGGGGCTCTTGGAGGGGCCACCAAATCTTCCAACTTTAGCGGAAAAAATCAGAGCAAATATCCAACATAGAAAAAATATTATCAAAAGGTTCATTTAGAAAGGTTTTATTTTTTTTAAGTAAACATCCTTAAACTAAATTTTTTAAAAAGATTTTTTCTTTAACTTTACTTAACCATAGGTGAATATTATTTATTAATTAGAATTTGTAGGGATGTTTAAATACAAGGAATTCATTTCTCAAATCAAATATAAAGAAGTAATATCTTCACCTGTATATTTTATTCCTGTTTTGCTTCTATCCATAATGATTATTATTGAAGGTTTTCACATCTTTAATCACAAACAAAATTGCAAAACTAAAGCTGAGTGGATGGAACAATCAGGAATGACTTATGACAGGGAATCAGAAGTTAATTAATAAAATCTAAAATATAATTTATTCACAGCAACGTTTTTTATTTGAAGAATAATCTGTCAAAGAAGTTATCCATTCCTTGATCAAAAAGAGAGATTCTTTATTTAGGCTGTAGTAGACCCATCTACCTTCTTGTCTGTCTGAGATAAGACCAGCTTCCTTCAAAATTTTTATGTGATATGAAATTCTGGATTGAGATAACTTAGTTAATTTCATAATATCGCAAACACAAACTTCTCCCTCCATCATTAGGTCTATTATTTCTAGCCTAAAAGGATCAGAAAATGAAACCATCAACTTAGATATATCTTCTTTTTTTACTTTGCTAATATTTTTTAACAATTTTAAAGTAATTAAATTTTCCTAAATATAGCTTAAATAAAAAAGATTTCATTAATCAAAACAACTTGATACATCAAAATATTTTGATGTATAATTAATATAGAAAATTTCAACAGTGATGAAAATTGGAATTAATGGTTTTGGAAGAATTGGCAGATTAGTTTTCAGAGCATTATGGGATAGAGCTGATATAGAAATAACTCATATAAATGAGATAGCAGGAGATTCGAATGCTGCTGCGCATTTACTCGAATTCGATTCAGTCCATGGTAGATGGGTGAAAGATATAAAGGTTAAAGAAGAAGAAATAATAATTGATGGAAAGAAATTAACCTACACATCTTTTAAAAATTACCTTGATGTTCCTTGGGAAAAATCTTCTGTAGATATTATTTTGGAATGTACAGGAAAGAATAAAAAGCCAGACAAACTAAATCCCTATTTTGATACTCTTGGGATGAAAAGAGTAATAGTAGCTTGTCCAGTCAAAGGAATTGTTGCAGAAGCTGAATCACTGAATATTGTTTACGGTATAAATCAAAGTCTTTATGACCCTTCCAAACATAAATTAGTAACTGCAGCATCCTGCACTACAAATTGTTTAGCTCCGATAGTAAAGGTAATTAATGAAAATTTTTCTATTAAACACGGTGCTATTACAACTATTCACGATGTAACGAACACTCAAGTTCCTGTAGATTTTTATAAAAGTGATCTGAGGAGAGCAAGAGGATGTATGCAAAGTTTAATACCTACTACCACTGGATCTGCTAAAGCTATCGCTGAGATCTTTCCAGAATTAAAAGGAAAATTAAATGGACATGCAGTAAGAGTTCCTCTACTTAATGGTTCTTTAACAGATGCAGTTTTTGAATTAAATAAAGAAGTGACAACTGAACAAGTGAATATGGCACTAAAGGAAGCTTCAGAAACTTATTTAAAAGGAATTCTTGGCTACGAGGAAAGACCTTTAGTTTCTGCAGATTATGTAAATGACTCTAGAAGTTCAATAGTTGATAGTTTATCAACTATGGTTGTTAATTCAAATTTATTAAAGATATACGCTTGGTATGACAACGAGTGGGGTTACAGCTGCAGACTTGCAGATCTTACTGAATATGTAATCAAAAAAGAGATTTAATTTATGTCTTTATGAAGTTATCTAATATTCAACAATATAGTGTTGTAACAGCAAACTATTGGGCATTCACGCTTACTGACGGCGCATTAAGATTATTAGTTGTTGGTCACTTTCATGAGCTAGGTTACACAACTCTACAAATTGCTTTACTTTTCCTTTTTTATGAGTTTTTTGGAATAATTACTAATCTTTATGGTGGCTGGATAGGAGCAAGATATGGATTAAGGCTTACTTTATGGATTGGGACTATCCTGCAAATCATCGCTCTTTTTATGCTTATTCCAGTTAAGGAAGATTGGCCGGTAATTTTTAGTGTCGCATACGTTATGGTTGCTCAAGCAGTTAGTGGAATAGCAAAAGATTTAAACAAAATGAGTGCTAAAAGTGCTGTTAAGACAGTAGTCCCAGAGACAAATGATGGCAATGATACTGGCCAAAAACAACTTTTTAAATGGGTTGCTATTTTAACTGGATCTAAAAATGCTCTTAAGGGAGTTGGTTTTTTCTTGGGTGGACTTTTATATAAGTTATTTGGATTCAATAATGCTGTAGGAATTATGGGTTTTGGACTCTGCTTAGCCTTTTTATTGACATTAATTTTACCTGGAGAAATTGGCAAGATGAAAACCAAACCAGCTTTTAATGATCTTTTTTCAAAATCAAATGCCATAAATATTCTTTCTGCAGCAAGATTCTTTCTTTTTGGAGCAAGAGATGTTTGGTTTGTTGTAGCTCTTCCAGTATTCCTAGATATGGCATTTGGTTGGGACTATATGGAAATAGGATTATTTCTTGGGGCCTGGGTAATAGGTTATGGAATTGTTCAGGCTTCTGCTCCAGCAATTAGAAAGATATGGGGCCAGAAAGAAAGTCCAGATCGTAAAGCTATCCAATTTTGGAGTGCCGTATTAATGGTAATACCATCTTTGATAGGAGTCGCATTATGGAGAGAAAGTTCTCCATCAATAGCAATAATTTTAGGACTTACTATTTTTGGATTTGTTTTTGCAATGAATTCCTCTACACATTCTTATATGATTTTGGCCTACTCTGATAATGAAAAAGTCAGTTTAAATGTTGGCTTCTATTACATGGCAAATGCTGCTGGAAGACTAGTTGGAACATTACTATCTGGCTTACTATTTATGATTGGGAGAAATCCGAGTATTGGTCTTCAATATTGTCTTTATTTTTCATCACTTTTAATATTCTTATCTTGGATTTCGAGTCTTAAATTACCATCAATCAAACAAAGCTTATCAGCTCCATAAAGACTAATTTTTAGGAATTAGAATATTTTAATGGCAAAAATATCCTTAATTGAACTTGCAAAAACTTTCCTAAAAATTGGTATTTTAAGTTTTGGAGGACCCTATGCTCATATTTCCTTATTCGAAGATGAACTTATAAATAATAAAAAATTGATATCAAATCAATCTTTTGAAAAAGGTATTGGATTATGTCAAATACTTCCAGGACCAATATCTACTCAATTGGCAATATATATAGGTCTTAAAATCAATGGTTATCTTGGTGGATTGATATCAGGTATAAGTTTCATTATCCCAGGATTCATTTCAGTATTAGCTCTTAGTTTTTTTTGGCAAATTGGTTCTGGATCAAAATTCTTAACAGATTTAATTTATTTTAATCCGCCTATTATTGCAGGGATAATTTTTTCATTCTCATTAGTTCTATTAAAAAAAAGATTAAAGTTTGATCGAATATTATTCTCCAGCTCAATATTATTTCTACTTATATTTGCTAAATATAATAGTATTCAATTTCCACTCATAACAATTCTTAGTATTGCAGGATTGATAAATATATTTTTAAAGAAATTCAAAAATATTTTTTATAGCTTGGTCCCTTTATCTATATTTTCAACAACCTCATTTTTGATTAGCTCGGTCTTTTTAGATATATCAAAGTTTTATAATTTTTTAAGAGAGTCTATAACCTCAAAGTTTTTAGTAGATTACCTTAATCTGTTTTTTTTCTTCTTTAAATCGGGACTTTTTATTTTTGGAGGTGGATTAGTAATCATTCCTCTTATGAGTGATTATGTTATCTCGCAAGGATGGTTAACAAATAATGAATTTATAGATGGAATAATGATTAGCCAAATAACACCTGGGCCTGTCTTATTAATTACAAGTTTTATTGGATATAAAGCAGGGTTTTCGATCGGAGGAATAAATGAAGCTTTAAAGTATTCATTTATATCAACTTTTGCAATTTTTTTACCAAGTTTTATATTGATTTTTGTTTTTGGAAAAGGCTTTATAAAAAACAGAATTAAATCAATTAATTACTTTATCGAAGGAGTGATCAATACAATTCCTGGAGCAGTTATTTTCTCTGGATTTAATTTAATTGAAGATAGTTTTTCATCAAAATTCTTTTTAATTAGCTCTATTTTTATAGTTTTAATCTCCACACTATTATCTTTTTTTAAAATAGTTCCAACATACATACTCATTCTTTTTTCTTTAATATTAGGCTTGTCAAAATATTTGTTTGCATAAAAAAAAGGAGGAAATAAATTCCTCCTTTTAAATATTGTCTTACGGTTTATTTACCGATTCTTTTTACAGCAGCTCTTGACTTCTCAAGAATATCTCCTTTTAAGGGGACAAATCCAAGTGATGGAGCTTTATCTTGATACTTATCACTTAATAATGTATTAAAGGCTTGTTTGATAGCTTTAGTGTTTCTACCATTACCCTCTTCATAAGCAAGTATCCATGTTAATGAAGCTATAGGGTATGCTCCTTTTGCAGTTGGATTAGGATTTTTACCAGCAAGATTTTCATCTAGAGTAATACCATTAAGAGCCTTAGCTCCTGCTTCTACAGATGGTTTTAGAAACTCACCTGAAAGATTCTGAAGTGCAGCGGCTTTAACATTACCTTTTATATAAGACTGGTTAACATAACCAATTGCACCAGGTGTATTTTGTATAACACCTGCTACACCTGAATTACCTTTTGCTCCAACGCCTGCTGGCCACTTAACTGATTTACCTGTTCCTAGTGTCCAAGTTTTTGAAAAAGCTTCCATAGAGTTAGTAAAAGCTTTGGTTGTGCCTGATCCGTCAGAACGATGTGCCCAAGTTAACTTGCCTGATTTACAGCCTAATTCTTTCCAGTTTTTAACCATACCCATAGCAACTCTTACTGCTTGCTCTTGAGTAAGTTTCAAATCACAATCATAGTTATAACCAAAAGCAATAGTTCCTCCAACCATAGGAATCTGTACTAATCCTCTTGTTACCTTTGCTATATCTTTATCCTTCATAGGATCATCAGAAGCACCAAAGTTCACTGTCTGATCAATAAAAGCTTTTCTTCCAGAGCCTGAACCAACAGCTTGGTAATTAACTCTTGGACCACCTGAAGAGGCTAAATCTTTGAACCAACGAGTGTAAATTTTGGCAGGGAATGATGCTCCAGCACCACTTAATCTTGTTTTAGCAGAAACACTTGTGCCAGGAACACTTGTACCAGCAGCAATGGCTACTGCAGAAGTGAGAACCAAAGCTTTCTTAGCTATGTTCATGGATGTCATGATTAAATGAAAGACTACATATTTATAGCACTGAATTTATACACAAATACTCATTGATTAAAATTTTATCCTGTGGTTAATTAGTTCTTAACCCCTTCTTAAACTAAATATCAATTTAACTTATTTACGTTTGGTTTTGAAAATAATTGAAAATAAATAAATTCAATTTTAAATTCTTACTTTAAAAAATATTCAAGAAATAAAGAAATTATTTTGTTTGATTTAAGAAAAGTTTAAACTCTCTTTAAAATTTCCTTCTGACCTAATTTCTTACTCTTTTCTTAACTTTAATTCGTTGGTATGAAATTGGACTTGTGTCCATTTTTACGTGTTGAGGTTTATGAAACTTTTTCAAAAATTAATTGCTGCTCCTGCGATCATTTCAATGGCATCAGGTCTTGCAGTAAATGCTGCTGAAATCAATCAACCTGAATTCAGCCCTTTCACCAAATCCCCTGAAGTTATATCAACAGGCGATTTCAAATCAGATCTATTGGTTCCAGGCGACTGGGCTTATGATTCATTAAAAGATCTTTCAAAAAGTCCAAGATTCAATGGTAGCCCAGTTCATCGTATTGAAGCTGCAGCTGAATTAAACAGATTAATTGCCGGTGGTGAAGGCTTAATGAACGGAGCCGCAATAGAAAGGCTAAGTGATGAGCTTGGTTCTGAATTAGCAATTATGAAAGGAAGAGTGGATGGACTTGAAGCTCGTGTTAATGGCATTGAAGCTGGTAGTTTCTCTGAAACGACTTCTATGTCAGGTAAAGTAGAAATGCAGATTGGTGCTGGCTCAAACGGTGCAGCTATTGTTGGAGACAATAATAATGAAGAGCAAACAACTTTTGCTTATCACTATGAAGTGGATTTAAATACTAGTTTTACTGGTGATGACAAACTAAATATTGAGTTTGCAGCCGGTAATGCCGCTGGTACAAATACTGTGCAGGGCGTAACTGGTTTTGGTGAATCTCAAGATGCTCTTACAATTGAAGACGTTAACTACACATTTCCATTAGGAAGATGGGATGTTTCAGTTGGAGATTCAATGGACTTATCTAAGAATTTCCCAAATGCTTGTGCATTAGGAACAATTATCGATGCTATGGATGATTGTGGAGCTAAAAATGCAGTTGATGCTGGTGGAGATGTTTCTGTAAGCTTAGGAACAGAATTTGCAGATGGCTGGGAGTTTGGTTTCGGCTTTTCAGGTGATAGCGGAACAAGTGGTATTGCTACAAAAGAAAGTACAGATGGTCTCGGAGCCGCTTTAGGTTATTCAAATGATACTTATGGATTTACTTTCGGTTATGCATTAGCTGATGGAGGTGCAACTGCTAATAGTGATACCACTTACTATGGTGCTACTGCTTACTACACACCAGAAGGTATGGGAACATTAAGTGGTGGTGTTGAAATTGGAACCAAGCAAGGTGCAAACAAAGATACTACTCAATTCAAAGTTGGATATGCAACCGATCTTGGTGAGGGTACTTTTGAAGTTGGCTTTGGTACAAATGGTGCAATAGATGATGGAGCTAATGAGGTATACGGTTATGAAGCTTCATACAGTTTTCCAATAAATGATGGAGTTTCAATGACTGCATTTGGATACATCGCTGAAGTTGATGGTTCTGAAGATACCTCAGGTCTTGGACTTACAACTACATTTAAATTCTAACCAGAATAACCAAATTAAAAGGGCCTCCAACGTGGAGGTCTTTTTTTTACCTAAAAATTAAAAACTTAAAGTGTTCTTAATAAATTTATTTTTTTTTCTTAACTTTTTAAAGGGAGCATGAGGATGTATTTTCTTACGCACTAAATGAAAAAAACCCTAGCTGCTGCAAGTTTTTCAGCATTACTTGCAATCGTCGCCTCCTCTACAAGTGGCGGATTTGCAAATTGGAATACAAAATATTGGGCAAATGAAAAAAACTTCAACAGAATTTCTTCTTTCAATGTAAGTGATAATTTACCAGAGGGATCAAAATCTACAACCAAAACTTCTTCAGAAGTTGTTACTGCATCAGAAGATGGTAAGACTTTGATGTATACAGATAGCGATCTAGGAGTAGTAGGTTTAGTTGATATCTCAGACCCTGCAAAACCTAAAGCATTGGGAGTTGTTGAACTGGAAGCAGAACCCACTGGAATTGCAGCACTTGGAAACAATGCTTATATAGGTTCGAATACATCTGAAAGTTATACAAATCCTTCAGGAGCTTTAGTTCAATACAATTTAGAAACAAGAAAAGCAGTAAAAGAATGTGATTTAGGTGGGCAGCCTGATAGCGTTTTTGTTTCACCAGACGGAACATTTCTAGCTGTCGCTATAGAGAATGAGAGGGATGAAGAATATAAAAATGGATTTATCCCTCAAATTGATGACAATGGCATTCAAATTAATCCTCCAGGTTATGTTTCTCTTGTGAAGTTAAACAAAAGAGGAAAAATACAATGTAACTCAATTAAAAAAGTAGATTTAACAGGCTTATCCGAAATAGCTCCTTTTGATCCCGAACCAGAATTCGTTGCTATTAATGATCTTGGTGAAACAGTTGTCTCTCTTCAAGAAAACAACCATCTTGCAGTAATTGATAAAGATGGAAATGTAATATCACATTTCTCGGCAGGAGTTGTAAAACAAATGGCAGGAATGGATACAAAGAAAGATGGAGCACATAAATTTAAAAGCAAACTAAAGAATGTAAGAAGAGAACCCGATGGTCTTACTTGGATTGATAATGACCATTTTGCAACAGCAAATGAAGGCGATTACAAGCATATTGATCCAAGTCAGGCAAAAAGAGGTGGTTCAAGATCCTGGACTATTTTTAAAAAAGATGGAACAGTAGTTTATGAAGATGCAAATAGACTAGAAAGAGCAATTGCACAAATAGGTCATTTCCAAGATGGGAGAGCAGGTAAAAAGGGAGTAGAACCTGAGTCAGTTACATATTCAAAAATTAATGGAACGCCCTATTTATTTGTTGGTGCTGAACGAGCTGGGATAGTAGCTGTTTACGATATCACAGAACTAAATCAACCTTTGCTTACTCAATTACTTCCATCAGGCATTGGACCAGAGGGATTTGTCGCAATTCCAGAGAGGGGATTAATTGCCTCAGCAAATGAAAAAGACTACAACAAAAAAGAACCTGGTTTATCTTCTCATGTGACTATTTATCAACTACAAGATGCTCCTGCTTCATACCCACATTTAACAAATGAAAATGGCCTTGAATTTGTATCTTGGGGTGCGATAAGTGGAATGGTGGCTGGTGATGACGGTAAAATTTATGCTGTAAATGATGGGACTTTTAAAACTCAGCCAAGAATTTACGTTATTGATCCTTCATCTTCCCCAGCACTATTAGAAAGAGCTATAGATATAAAGCTAGATGGTAAGACTGCATTATTTATGGATCAAGAGGGTATTACTACTGATGGTAATGGTGGATTCTACATTTCTACTGAAGGAATCAAGAAAAAGCTAGATGAACATCCTCCTGCAATCTACCATGTAAGCTCAGATGGTGAAATTTTAGAGAAGATAACTCCACCACTTTCATATCTTAATTATGCTAAAAATCCTGGTTTTGAAGGCATAACAAGGAATGGGGATATTCTTTATATTGCTCAACAGAAGCCTTGGGGTGATGATACTTTCAATACTACTAAGATCCTTTCCTATAATTTAAAAACCAAACAGTGGGGGGCCGTAAATTATCAATTAGATAGGATCAAAAAAGGTGGCGTTGGCATTTCAGAATTGACTTACCATGACGGGGCACTTTATGTAATCGAAAGAGATAGTTTCTATGGAAAGAAAGCGAAATTGAAAGCTATATATAAAATAGATTTAGATGATGTTATTTTCGAAGGTCTTCAGACTAATATTCCTCCCAGACTTTATCCTTTAGTTGAAAAAGAGTTAGTTACTGATCTAAAACCAGTAATGCAATCTACGGGTGGTTTTATCCTTGAAAAGGTTGAAGGCTTAGCAATAACAAGCGAGGGGCAAGCATGGATTTCAACTGACAACGACGGGACTGGAAAGAAATCAACTGGTGAAACTCTTTTCCTAAATATTGGAAAAATCTAGTTAAAACTACTAATAAAAGTCACCTTTTATATAAGGTGGCTTTTTTTTGCAGTTCTTATAATTAAAAAAAGTTAAATCATGAAATACCTAATATTTATTATTTTATTCATCGCCCCAGTTAAAGCTGAAACAAAATATTATTGGCAGGGTGTCAGGCATTATTTAAATCGACCCAAACTAATGATAGAAGCATGCAAAGATATGAAAGAAGAAAATGACATTGGAACATCTGCTTTCGAGAGTATGTACATGCCAACATTACCTGATAGGCTTTGGTTAGCTATTGGCAAAAGAGATTCTTATTGGGCAGATGACTCCAAAGAAGGAAGCATTCTTTTTACAAGAGAAGGGGTTTTGAATTTAAAAAAATTTATTGCAGAAAAATCATGTCCTAATATTTTTTAAATTTTCCCTATAAATCTGTATTAAGACACGGAAAGATAGTTTCAATAATCGCTCCACCATCTTTATGATTAAATGCCTTTATAAAACCTTTATTGTTATTAATTATTTTTTTTGTAATTGAAAGACCTAAACCACTTCCACTTTTCTTAAATTTAGTCCTTGATGGATCCCCACGATAAAAACGAGAAAAAATGTCATTTGATTCATTTTCTTCTAATCCAATACCTTTATCTCTAACTCTTATAACAACAGAGCTATCTCTCTTAAAAATTTCAATTTGTATGCCCTCTTTTGTTGGGGAATAACGAATAGCGTTATCTAAAATATTTATAAATGCTCTTTTTAAATTTTCAATATCCCCAGATATATAATATTTTGTTGGAGAAAATAAATTTATTTTTATATCCTTTTTTTCTGCAAGCGGTTTTAGTGTTTGCCAAGATTCCATAATCAAATCTGAAATAGATATTTTTTTGTTTTTATTAAAATCTTCGCTACTTTCTAGCTTAGAAAGCTCTAAAGTCTCTTCGGCCATTTTTCTTAATCTTTTTGACTCTTTCTTAAGTCTTTTAACAAGATACCTATCCTTTTTTGATACTACTGATTCAAGTCTTTCCCCAATTAAGATAAGTGATGTAAGAGGAGTTTTCAGTTCATGAGACACATCATTAATTAATTGATTTTGTCGTTTTTTTATCGATTCAATTGATAATTTACTTTCCAATAATATTAAATAATTCTTTTTCCTTCCTCTAACAATATTTACCGAAATGGGTACTCCCGCAATTGTGAAATCAAGGTTGAATGGGAAATCTTTTTTTCTTAAATATAGAATTTTATTACTAAGTACTTCAAGCTCATTAATATCATTAATTGCTTTTCCAATTACATCTTTATATTTGATAACCCTAATAAGAGATAAAGCTTTCTGATTGATAAATTTTATTGTTAGATCAGATGATAAGATTATCCACCCTTGCGATGAATAATCTAACCAAGACAACACTTCTTGAGGTCTAATTTTATCAAATGGGAAATCAATAGTTTTTTTATACTTATTTTTATCAACTTCAAATTTTTTTTCTTTTGATTGAGAAAAATGCTTGACTTTTATTTTCCACTTCTGATGTAAAAAAAATAATACTTCTTGTAGTGTTTTCATTTTCATCCAAACTTATATCCAAAACCTCTTACAGTTTTAAGAAACTTTGGAGCTGAGGGATCTTCTTCTAATTTCTCTCTGAGCCACCTAACATGAACATCTACAGTTTTAGTATCACCAATAAAGTCAATTTCCCAAATTTTTTCAAGTATTAAATCTCTTGACCAAACCCTTTTTGGATTTTTCAGAAATAACTCTAATAATTTAAATTCTTTTGGAGATAATGTTATTTCTCTATCAAAAGAAGTTACCCTACATTCTTCCAAAAACATTTTTATATGATTAAACTCGAGAACAGTTTTTGATTTTTCTATATATTTTTTATTACGTTTAGATCTTCTTATTAAGGCTCTAGATCTAGCAATTAATTCATTTAAACCAAAGGGTTTTGTTAAATAATCATCTGCACCAACCTCTAATCCAAGAACCCTGTCTGATTCATTATCTTTAGCACTCAAAATTAGTATGGGTGTGTAGTCTTCATCATTTCTTATTTTTCTACATAACTCTAATCCATTTAGTCCTGGCAACATTAAATCTAGAATTATTAGGTCAACATCTTTTTTAATATCATTATTAATAAAATCTAAGGCACTTAAACCGTCTTTGAAACTTGACACTCTAAAACCTTCGCTGCTCAAGGTTTCACTGACTGTAAGCCTAATACTCTTATCATCCTCTACAAGAAGAATTCTTGAGTCTTGCAAACTTTTATGATCTTTAATAGCCATTGAAAGTTCCAACAATTTTATTTTATATAATCAAAATTATTTGATCTAATTATTTCATAATTAATTTACATTGAATTATGGTTTAACTTCTACTTAATAAAATTGCCTTATAAATTAATTATGTATAAAAACTTTTGACTATGAAAAAACTTCTTTTAATTGTATTTTCTTTATCTTTTCTGTCCTCATGCAGTAATGATAAAGATTTTTTTGTTACTAAAGAAAATGCATTAATTAGTTGCGGTGGGAAATCTCGTATTATTGAAAATGAAAATGAAGAGATAATTAATACAGAAGTGAAGGATTTAATAGATGGAATAGGTAAGTATGTGGAATTTACAGTTGTAGAGACTGATAAGAAAGGCGGAAAATATAGAATTATTAATTGTTTCCCAAGTGAAGAACCACAAGATTCAATAATAAAAACTATAAAAACAAATTATAAATTAAATAATTAAAAGATTTTTCGAGTGAGAGACTTGCATTTTCAGAAAATAAAGAGAATATAAAGAAAATGATAATTCCAATGGAATCAATTAAAAAACCAAAAAGAATTATTAAGAAACAGCTTAAAAATGTTAATAAAGCAATTATTGAAATTGCAGAAATGAAATTTGTAAATATTGAAGAAAAAGAAGAAAAATTAGATGCGCTTGTTTTTTTAAAGAATCAAATATTGAGGAAGGCGGAGAAGTTAGAAATTAAATAACTAAATAATTGTAGATATTGAATCTTTATTTTTTGTATCAGCTACATTCTTAAAGAAATCGCAATAAGCTCTTTATCAAGAGAAGTGGTTGAAAGTCTTGAACAAGGTGGATCTTCAGATCTGATAGATATTTGATTTTTATTCGAAATACGTTTCTATATATATAGAGGTTTTTATGGGGTTGACGATTATGGAAATTCCAGATGAAATGTTGAAAGAAATTAGAGAAAGTGGATACGATCAAGAGCTTGTATTTACACAAATAAGAAAGCTATTAGACAGCGATAAACCAATTAAAGAAAACGAGTACAATCTAGAGCTTATTGACAATTACTTATTAGACAAAGATACACATGAACTATCTCAAAATGCTGCTGAGATAGTTATGGCAGCTGAGCTTATAGACAATTACTTATTAGATAAAAGATTTATGAGAGAGCTTGAAGATAGGGATGAATATGATGCTGCTTAAAAATAACTATTAAATGATGCAAGATCGAAAAACTATAGCTATCTCCGAGATAGTAAAAATAATTGAAAAGTGCAGATATAATGATGAGCTTGCTGAGGGATATAAGAGAGAGATATTAGACCAGGATAAAGTATATGACTAGAGGGGCAAAAGGAGCACCAATAGGTGCAAGTAATAGCAAGCTATAGCTCAGGAGGGGCTACTAGAGGGGCAAATCTTATATTAAGACGATTGGTTAATATCTCAAACCTACTGCTATAACTGATCGGGGCGACAGGATTCGAACCTGCGACCTAGTGCTCCCAAAGCACCCGCGCTACCAAGCTGCGCCACGCCCCGCTCATAAGATCTTAGTCCATAACATGCATCTGTTAAAGACCAAATTTTAAAAATATTGATAAAAGAACGATTTTTTAAGGAAAATTTACTAATCCTCCTTAAATTCTCGCTAATGTTTTTCTTCAATTAAGCGGGAAGTTTGATGACACCCGCTTTACTTAAAAAATATTTAAAAATGAAACGCCTACTACTTGTACCGCTATTTTAAATACGATTGACAGTCGATCTATGATTTTAAAGATAAAACCCTCTTTTTAATGGAATTATTTATAGCTTTAGGATTGCCAATAGTTTTATTAGTTGGGTTAACTCTGCTTTTTATGAGAGATGGTATTCCAATTTGGGTTCAACAATTCAATAGAAATAGTTCAAATCTTTGGAACTTTGGTATTGTCGCAATGGGAACGATGACCGTAATAATTTACTTAGCAAGAAGATAAAAATGAAACGCTTAATACTCCCACTACTATCAGAAATCTGTATAAATAGTAACTAAAAGCTCGGCTGATATGAAATCACCCGTGATATTCAAAAAATCTCGCTAATGCTCGCTAAACAGGTTGTAATAAATTATATACTTTCTACTATTTGCAATACTTTTCGCTTAGATATTCGGTTACTCCCAAAGCAACCGCGTTACCAAGCTGCGCCACGCCCCGCTCATAAGATCTTAGTTTATCCAAACCGAGAAATTATATTACTTAATAAATTGGCTTTGATATTTTTTAAATTACTACATATTTATAATATAGATTGAATTCCACAAGGATATCCATCTGAATTGCTTTCGAGACTTAGAAGTATGAAAAAATTAGAAGATTTGATTCTCACTTATAAGAATTTTCCAAAAAAAGGTATTGATTTTAAAGACGTTCTAGAAATTCTTCAATATCCAGATATTTTTCAGGACCTTATTTTAAAAATGTCTTCAAATCAATTTTTAAAAAATGCTGAAGCAATAATTTCCATAGATGCGAGGGGATTTATTTTTGGCTCTGCAGTTGCTCTTAAGTCATCTAAACCCATGATAGTTGCAAGAAAACCGGGAAAGCTACCAGGACATATATTAACAAGAGAATATGATCTGGAATATGGAAAAAATTCTCTTTCAATACAGAGCAATGCCCTAAAAAAATTCAATTCTTTTGTTATTATAGATGACTTGTTAGCTACAGGTGGGACAGTTAATTGTGTCTCGAGTCTGCTTCAAGATCAAAGGAAGGAAATTTTAGGCTTAATAACTGTTATTGAATTGAACAAATTGAATGGCAGATCAAAATTTGATTTTCCCGTTTACTCAATTATTTCTCTTTGAAGGACTCTAGTAGTGAGATTTCAACAAAAAAGAATTAATTGAGTTTATATTTATCAGTGAATTAATTGTGTATTTTTTAATTTTTTAAATTTGAAATAAAAACTAGTTTTAGCAAATTAACTTTAAATGATACCAATAGATCCTGCTGTAAAACCAACTGCAAGAAAAAAAACAAATTCGAGTAAATCTCTAGGCAAAGAATTCACTATTAAATTGATATGAGTCATTTAACCTTGTGCTCCTCAGGTATAAATTTAAAAAAAATATAACTAATTATTTTTTCTGTTGAGGGCAATAAAAGTAATTTTTCTTTTTTCTATAGATTTAAAGAAAAGAAAACCTCAAAAAATAATTTTTTAAATCTTATTAAAAACTTTTAACCAAACTAATTTACTGCCCAAATTATATTTAAATGCTATATTTTTTTTATTAAATTAAAAACTGTTGGGTTTTATGGATTATAAAAAGAAATCCTTAAATAAGTTAAATCAAAAAGAAAGTTACGAGGAGATTGATACTAGGCTAGCTTCTGGATGGTATGTAGATGCAGTTGATAGTAATAAGAATGATAGTATTAAGAAGAAAAAATACAAAACAGAAAAAGTTTCTTTTAAAATTTCCAAAAAAATATAAATTTTGATATCCATACTTTAGACAAAAAGCCCAAATTAATAATTTATTCAGAGTTAAACACACTGTATAACTTTAGAAAGTGGCACAAATTATTCAAAAATGTAGTCGTTGATACTTGATTTTGTATGCCCAAATACACTATCTTGAGGTGTACTTTAAATTTCGTGTGAGGAAATTTATGAAGCTTTTCAAAAGCTTGCTCGTAGCTCCTGCATCATTAGGCCTACTTGCGCCAATGGCAGCAACTGCGAACGAAGTCACCATTAATGACTTCAACGCTGCAGAAGAAATTGCAGTTACAAACAGCCGTGTAGACGGTTTAGAAGCTAGACTAAACAACTTTGAAGCTGGTAGTTTTTCAGAAACAACTACAGCATCATTTAGCGTTGACACTGTTCTAGGTGCTTTAGACGGTGCTGGAGACAGTGGAGATACAAGTCTTGAAACAACAAGTTTTGACTTCCAATTCAACATCGGTTTATCAACAAGTTTTACAGGTGAAGATTCACTTGACATAGCTATTGATAACGGTAGTGCAACAGCATCTACTTTGGGTGGAAAATTTGGTTTTGACACTGGAACTGCTTTAACTGTTGATGGTGTTACTTATTCATTCCCTGTTGGTGGAGCATCAATGATTGTTGGTGATTCAACTGATTTAAGTGCTGCATTTACAGGAGCTTGTACATATAGCTCATTCACTGATTTAACACCAGACGACTGTGGTACTGGTAGCTCTATGGGTGCTAGTGGTAAAGGTGTTACTGCAGCTATGGGTTATGCATTTGATTCTGGATTCTCAATGGCTGGTGGAATAACATCAGGTCAGACTGATATCTTAGGCGATAGTGCTGATGCATTAGGTCTTAATGCTGCTTACTCAACAGACAGTTACGGAGTAGCTGTTGCATATGTTACTGATGATGGCGGAACAGGCACTGATACAACATTCTGGGGCCTTAACGGTTACTACACTTTTGATTTAGCAAGCCTAAGCGTTGGTTTTGAAACTTCAGATGATGGAACTACAGAAAAATCTGGATATTTCGTTGGTCTAAGCTTCCCAGAAGTTGGTCCTGGTTCTGTAAACATTGCTGCAGCAACTGATGCTCTTTATGCTGACTCTGAAACTGAGTATCTTGTATATGAAGCGTCTTACGCTTATCCAGTAAATGATTCCATGACTATTACGCCTGGTATCTTTATTCAGGAGACATCTGGAGATGATTTAACAGGAGTAGCTGTTAAAACTTCATTCTCTTTCTAATTATTTAATTAGTAAAAACTACACACAAAGAAAGATCTGCTTAACAGCAGATCTTTTTTTAAGCAAATTTCTAAAATTAATTTTTTTATTTAATTTTTTAAGAAACTATAATTAAAAGAAAACAAAATAAATATATTGAAAAAAATTGATTTATTAAAAAAAATTGAAGAAGCAAAAATAAAACAAAAGGCAGGAAATTCTATAGAGGCAAATCAGATATTTCAAGCGTTATTAAAATCAAACAATGATTCTTTTGATCTACTCTATGCTTACGGTTTGTTTTGTATAGAATTAAAAAATTTTAATTTAGCAAAAAGAGTATTTCTTAATTTAATAAATAAATTCCCATCATCAATTAATCCTTATATTTTATTAGCCGAAATATTAAAAATTGAGAAAAAATTCAAAGATGCAGAAAAAGTACTCTTAAAGGCAATAAAAATTGATTCTAATCATGGAGATTTACTTTATAATTTTTCTCTTTTGTATTTTGCCTTGAGAAACTTTGATTATGCATTAGTTTATATAGATAAAGCCATTAAATTATCGACAAATAATTATATTTATAAACTTTTAAAGTCTGAAATTTATATCAATAAATCAAACATTGATGAAGCTATATATATCTTAGAGGATTTAAATAATAATAATAAAATTAAAAAGGATAATAACAAAGAAATAAGAATAAATATTCTACTTGCTGATGCATTCTTAAAAAAAAGGGACTATGAAAAATCAGAAATTCTTCTTTTAAATTTAATCAATAAATTTAAAGGATTGGAGTTGGCGTATTTGAATCTAAGTGTTCTTTATAAAGAAAAAAATCAATTAAGTAAAAGTATACAAATACTAAAAAAGGGAATAAATTTATCGCCTAATTTCATGCCTTTTTACACCAACTTGGCTTGTTTTTATAGAAATTCAGGACAGCTTGAACTTGCTATTGAGACTAACCTATTAATTATTTCGAGAAATAAATTTGACTTTAATAGTTTTTATGAATTATCTGGGATTTATGATTTTAAAAATCATAAAAACGAATTAAATTTTTTATTAAAGACAAAACTAGAGAATCTTAATCCAAACTTAAAAATCTACGCAGCTTTCGCAATCTCAAATTTGCTGCATAAAGAGGGAAAATTTAAAGAAAGTGCAAAATATCTTAAAATTGCCAACGACGAAAGCATGAAGTATAAAAAGTCTGACTTGAGTCTGAAGATAAAACATACTGAATTTTATAGATCCCTAAAGATCAAAAAATCAAAAAATAAATATTTAAAGAATTCTTCTAATTATATTTTTATTGTTGGAATGCCAAGGTCAGGGAGCACTTTACTGGAAAACATATTGAGCTTAAATCCTGAAGTAACAGATATGGGTGAGGTTAACTTCTTAGAGGAATCAATTAAGGAAATTAAAGATATTAAGTGTGTTTATGACTTATATGAAAAAAAAGTTATTAATCAATTTCAATCTTCTATCATTTATACCGACAAAAGTTTATTTAATTATATGTACTGTCCCATAATTTATAATTTTTTTCCTAATGCAAAAATAATAAATTGTATAAGAAATCCTCTTGATAATATTTTATCCATATACAGAGCCAACTTCTTAAATCAGTCTTTCTCTTTTTCTTTGAAAGATATTTCTAATTTATATGTGCACTATTTTGAAACTATGGAGGAATATAAAACCAATTATGGTGAAAATATTTATAGTTACTGTTATGAGGATTTAATTAAAAATCCCTATAATGTTATACCTAGGATAGTAAGTTGGCTTAATTGGGATTGGCACGAAAAATATCTTTCTCCCCATCAAAACAAAAGAAATGTATACACCGCTAGTAGCGCTCAAATAAGAAAGAAATTTTATTCTTCTTCTATAGGGATTTGGAAAGAATATAAGGAACTTTTAGAACCTGCAATTGAAATTATCAAAACAAATAAAATTCTTGGAGAAAAGATTTCACAATGATGAAAGTATTTTTAGTAATAGCCGGCTCCAATTTTGTCTACTTGTGGTTGTTAATTCTAGACAAATAGATTACTCTTAAGATACTTAAAATTGTGTGAGGAATTTTATGAAGCTTTTTAAAAGCTTATTAGTAGCTCCAGCAACGATTGGACTACTAACACCCCTGTCTGTGTTTGCCGGTGAGTCAAACTTAAATGATATTTCAAAATACTCTAATCCAGAGCAAATTGATTTCGCTAATGCGTTTGTAAATGATGAACCAAATCATAACCCAATACTTGCTGGGGGAGAAGGTTTAGTTGACACTGATAGCCTTGATGGAGGTTTCTCAGAAACAACAACTGCATCATTTTCTGCAGACATGTACCTAGGTGCTGTTGATGGTGGTTCTGTAAGTACTGACGATACTACTATGGCAGGTTACAGCTTCCAAATTGACTTGAACACAACTTTTAATGGCGAAGATTCACTAGATATATCTATTGATTCTGGTAACGCTGGTTCAGCGGGAATTGCTGAATTTGATGGAAACAGTGCTTCAACTGCCCTTACTGTTGATGGAGTTTCTTACACTTTCCCAATAGGTGCTAAAACAACTGCTTTTGTAGGGGATAGTACAGACGGAAGCTTACTATTTAATACAGCTTGTGTATATAGTGGACCATCAAATACTTTAGATGATTGTGGTAATAATTATTCAGCTATAAATGCTGGAGCTGGTACTGCTTTTGGTGCTAGTTACGATGTTGGAAATGGTCTCGCTTTTGCCTTTGGTTATACAGGTAGCAGTACTGGACTTATGACTAAAGAAGGAGATGATGCTCTCGCAACCCAAGTTTCATACGTAGCTGATAATTATGGTGTCTCTCTTACATATGCTGACAAAGAAAACCCTACATTTACTCAAGATGTAACTGAGGCGACTGTTTGGGGCCTTAATGGTTATTACACTCCTTCCTCTGAAGGCGTACCATCAATAAGTGTAGGCTTTGAATTTGGTGATGCAGAAATTCCTGCACTCACACCAACAGATACTGAAACTTCATCATGGTTTGTGGGTTTACAATGGGATGAAGTAGGACCTGGAACTGCTGGTGTTGCAGTTGGAACAAAGCAACATACTGTTGATAATTCAACTCTTGATCCTGAACTTTTGATGTATGAGGCCTTTTACTCATATAATGTTAATGATGGTATGACAATTACACCATTATTATTTGTTAAAGAGTTTGCTGGAGTTACGGAGGATGAAACTGGATTAATGGTTAAGACTTCTTTCAGTTTCTAACCAAAACCTAAATCTTATGATTTTAAAGATCTGTCATATTGACAGATCTTTTTTTTTAGTAATCTATTAAGCCTGAATCGCTATCGTCTGAAAATTCAATTGTTGACCTTGATTTATAATCAATAGTTGATCTGGATTTAATTGCCTCTTCTCTCCTCCTAGCATCTGCTTCCCTTCTAGCTTTAGCATCTGCTTCCCTTCTGGCTTTAGCCTCTTCTCTCCTCCTAGCATCTGCTTCCCTTATAGCTTTAGCCTCTTCTCTCCTCCTAGCATCTGCTTCTTTCCTAGCTTTAGCATCTGCTTCCCTTCTGTCTTTAGCCTCTTCTCTCCTCCTAGCATCTGCTTCCCTCCTAGCTTTAGCATCTGTTTCCCTTCTGTCTTCTTCTTCCCTTCTAGCTTCTTCTCTCCTTCTAGCTTCTTCTTCCCTTCTAGCTTCTTCTCTCCTTCTAGCTTCTTCTTCTCTTCTAGCTTCTTCTCTCCTTCTAGCTTCTTCTTGTCTTCTAGCTTCTTCTCTCCTTCTAGCTTCTTCTCTCCTTCTAGCTTCTTCTTCTCTTCTAGCCTCTTCTTTCCTTCTAGCCTCCTCTTTTCTTCTAGCCTCTTCTTTCCTTCTAGCTTCTTCTTTCCTTCTAGCCTCCTCTTTTTTTCTAGCCTCTTCTTTCCTTCTAACTTCTTCCTTTGTTTTTGTACTATTTTCGATAGATTTTGAATTAACATTAGAACTTACATTTTTGTAAGTTCCCATTTTCATAAGATTTGTACATGCTGTTAAGTTCTTTTTATCTTTACCCTTGACTGTTTTTTTATTACTATTGAGTAATTTCTGACAACTTTTGAATAATATTACATGACGTTCATTTCTATTTTCTGCTGAATATAGATAGTAGATTGTGAGGTTGACATAATTAATTAACTCTTGAGTTCTGAATTTTGATATTTTTTCAGCTTTGTCTTTGGTACCTTCACCTCCGTAACCAGCAAATATTGGATTTGTTAAAGATATAAGTGTTAGTAATAAAAAAAGGTATTTTTTGTTATTTCTTTTTCTTATTAGTTTCATTTGTTAAAAACTGAATTTAACTTTGTAAATAAATTTTAATATAAAACTTATATGATATGTTCACAGAGGATAATTCTAAATTAAAAGAATACGCTTAATTTTACATATGAATAATTTATTAAAATATGCTCTAGCTGGATCAATTGGTTTGGGATCTTTTGCATTTATAATTTCTGCTCCTAGGACGGCAAAAAATCTTAAGCCTTTAAAAAATGAGCGAATGCAAGAAAGCGAATTGTTTTCTGTTTTTACTGATAAAGAAACAGGAGATATGTATGGATATATTGAAGGCGCAGGTGGGGAACAGAGGTTTGTGAAGTATGATAAAAACTCCGAAAACAAAGTTAGACAGGAAAAAATAAATGAGGAAAGAGCGTTAGCTAGACAAGAAGCACTAGCTAGAGAACAAGCAAAGGCTCCAACAAGACCTGTGGTGGTTAGTGTTAATAAAAACGATGTCAGGTCAGGAGAGATATTTAGTGTTGATGATAAATGGAAAGACTTCGAAATAAATACACGTATCAAGTATAGGCGCCTTGAAGATGCAATGCTTTATAGACTTGCTATTAAAGCCCCGGTTAAAACTATTAATGAGGGAAAATCTCCTGACTGTAGATTTTCCTCTCAAAAAGAAAAAGAATTAGAGAATTTGGTCGCTAATCAAGATAATACCGTGAGATTAAGATTTAAAGATTCTGATGATTTTTGGGTACAGGACTATATAATCCCGCTTGGAACAGAAAAGGCTGGAGACAAAATTACAACTGCCATCGATGGTTATTACAGGGATGATTGTGATAAAAAGAATAAACTGGTCTTTCACGGGCAAATAAAAGATTTAGATCTTCCTGGTTTTAGTTGGGTAGACGATGGGAAACTTTTATTTAAAGGAGTAAAATTAACAAAACCTGAGGATGATAAAAAAGATAATTAATCTTTAAAATTTTGAATTAGAGTGTGACAATAACAATTATTTAATAACGTATCATTTTGCCCACTTGCATTGATGTGAATATTTTTTATAAATTTTACCATGACCTTTTTCAACTATAATTTTTTGAATATTTAATCCGTTTTTAAATAATTCACCAACTGTTCTTCCATATCTATCCTTAGTAATTCTTTTAATAGAAACTTTTTTATTAACTAATAAATTATTTAGAAAATCTCTTGCTTCTTTAGCTGGGATAGGGTCAGCTTTTTTACCTTTTATTTCTGGAGTATCTATACAGGCTAGTCTTATCCTTTCACCATCAATAGTT
>JAOOLS010000029.1 GCA_028408915.1 Prochlorococcus sp. AH-716-J09 | reverse complement strand
GAGTATTAATTTTATGAGGGGCAATTTTTACTTTTAATAAATCTCCAATTTTTATAGGCGCAATAAAGTTTGCTTCACAATTTACTATTGGAAAAATAATTTGACTTTTACGTAAAGAAAAATCTGGGAAAATATCTTGAGAAGGAATCCCATAAATTTCAATACTCTCTTCCCAAGCTTCATGCGACCATTTTAATAAGTTATGAAAATGAATTACACCTGCAGAATCACAATCACCAAATCTTACCTTCTTCTGCAATATTAACCAGTCAGCGGGTTTCATTTAAAGAAATTATCTATCAACAGATCCCATAATGACATCTATTGAACCAAGGATTGCCATAATATCAGCGATTTTGGCACCTTTAAGAATATGAGGCAATATTTGAAGATTATTTAAATCAGCTGCTCTGATTTTAAATCTCCACGGGGTAACTTCATTGTTTCCTTGAATAAATACACCTATTTCTCCTTTGCCGGACTCTAATCTTGTATATAATTCTCCGTTAGGGATTTTAAAAGTTGGAGCAACCTTCTTTGCTACATATTGATAGTCAATACCAAATATTTCACTTTTCTTATCTTCAGTCGCCATTCTTTGAGCTTCTAAATTTTCTGTTGGACCTCCTGGAATCATTTTGCAGGCTTGGCGAATGATGCTTAGTGATTGTCTCATCTCTTCAACTCTCACTCGATATCTTGCATAACAATCTCCTTCTTTTTCTGAAGCAATCTGCCAATCAAAATCGTCATAACATTCATAACTATCGACTTTCCTTAAATCCCAAGAAACTCCAGAAGCTCTAAGCATTGGCCCAGACAAAGACCAATTAATTGCCTGGTCCCTTTGTATTGTTCCAAGACCTTCAATTCTTTTTCTAAAAATTGGATTATTTGTGATTAATTTTTCGTATTCATCTATCTTAGGGCCGAACCAATCGCAAAAATCTGTACATTTTTCTAACCATCCGTATGGAAGATCACATGCGACACCGCCTATCCTAAAGTAATTATTATTTATTAGCCTTTGCCCAGTAGCAGCTTCCCAGAGATCATAGATCATCTCTCTTTCTCTAAAAATATAGAAAAATGGAGTTTGAGCTCCTACGTCTGCTAAAAAGGGGCCAAGCCATAAAAGATGATTAGCAATACGATTAAGTTCGAGCATAAGAACTCTTATGTAGCTAGCTCTTTTGGGAACTGGAATATTTGCTAATCTTTCAGGAGCATTTACTACAATAGCTTCATAAAACATTCCTGCTGCATAATCCATTCTGCTTACATAAGGGACGTACATTACATTTGTCCTATTTTCAGCTATCTTTTCCATTCCTCTATGTAAATATCCAATTACTGGCTCACAATCAATGACATTCTCACCATCAAGAGTTACAACTAACCTTAAAACCCCATGCATTGAGGGATGGTGAGGGCCAAAATTGACCACCATTGGTTCTGTTCTAGTCTCTAGCTGAGCCATTCAAAATTTAACTTCTAAATAAATCTTAGTCGAAAGTTATGCAAACTGACCTATCTGATTCATCTTTTTTCAATCATCAATCAGTTATGACAGATGAGATTATGGCCTCATTAGAGCATTACCCACTTATACATAACAATAAACTTAAGGGAATAGACGCAACTTTAGGCGGAGGCGGGCACTCTTATCATTTACTGAGAAAATATTCGGATTTAAATATAATTGGACTTGATCAAGATCCATTCGCAAGAAAATCAGCATCAAAAAAACTTGATGAGTTTAGAAGTAGGATTGATATAAGGGCTTCAAATTTTGCGGATTTTATACCAAAAGAAAAAGTTTCTTTTGTGATTGCAGATCTTGGAGTAAATAGTAACCAAATTGATGACCCTAAAAGAGGATTTAGTTTCCAAAAAGATGGTCCGCTTGATATGCGCATGAATCCTTTTCTTGATGTTGATGCAGAGAAATTAATTGAGGCTTTAAATGAAAAAGATCTAGCAAACCTAATTTATAAATATGGAGATGAAAGATTATCAAGAAAGATTGCTAGGAAAATAAAATTGGATTTGAAGGAAAATGGGAAATATTCTGGGACAAAAGAGTTAGCTTATTCTATTGCAGGCTGCTTCCCACCAAAACAAAGATATAAAAAAATACATCCAGCAACAAGAACATTTCAAGCACTAAGAATTGCTGTTAATAAAGAAATTGAAGTATTAGAAAAATTTTTGCAAGTTGTACCTGAATGGCTTTTGCCAGGGGGTATTATTTCTATTATTAGTTTTCATTCCCTTGAGGATAGGTTAGTTAAAAGTTGTTTTAAGAATGATCAAAGACTAAAAAACCTGACAAAAAAGCCTATAACTCCTTCAGAACAAGAAGTAGAACTAAATAAAAGAGCTAGAAGTGGAAAATTAAGAATTGCTCAATTAAATTAAAAGCCAATAATAAAATAATAAATAAAAGCCAATAAATTCTATCGTAA
This sequence comes from Prochlorococcus sp. AH-716-J09, assembly GCA_028408915.1. Taxonomy (GTDB): domain Bacteria; phylum Cyanobacteriota; class Cyanobacteriia; order PCC-6307; family Cyanobiaceae; genus Prochlorococcus_A. The sequence goes on along the minus strand of JAOOLS010000029.1, from coordinate 5,846 downwards.
TGATCTGATCGTATCTGTAAGAATATAAATTGCTTGTTTTATATCTTTTGAATTAGTACTTAATCCAATACTTAACCTTATTGAAGACTCTGCTTCTTTAATAGATCTTCCTAAGGCTAGTAAAACATGAGATGGTTCACCATTACTACATGCAGATCCAGTAGAACAAATTATTTTAGATTTTAAAAGTTTATGAAACTTTGCTCCGTTTAAATCCATTACAGTCAAATTTAAATTGTGAGGTAATCTTTTTTCTATGGAGCCATTAATTAATAAACCAGAATTATTTTTTAACAACCCCTCTAAAAGGTTATTTCTATAAAAAAGTAATTTCTCAGCATTATTTTTTTGATTAAAAACTGCTATCTCTATTGCTTTAGCAAAGCCAACTACTAAAGGAAGAGGTAATGTGCCAGACCTAAGACCATATTCCTGACCTCCTCCAGTAATTAAAGGCTCAAGATTAATTTCTTCATCAATCAAAAGAAGTCCTATCCCTTTAGGACCATATATTTTGTGAGAACTCATGGTTATCATGTTTACATCTGATAAAAGATTGTCTAACGCCATATAACCTAAACATTGTGCAAAATCAGAGTGAAATGTTATTCCTCTCGATTTACATATTTTTGAAATATTTTCTATGGGCTGAATAACTCCTATTTCGTTATTTGCCAACATGACACTAACCAGAAATGTATCTTCTCTTATATTTTTTCTGAATTGTTCTTCTGATATTAAGCCATCTTTCATAGGATAAATTTCTGTAACCATAAATCCCTCTTTTTTTAGTTGATTTAAGGGCTCCAAAACAGCTTTATGCTCCGTTTTTAAGGTAATAATATGTCCATAAATTCCTGTTTTTTTATAGAAATTTCTAGCAAAACCTAATAAGGCTAAGTTATTAGATTCAGTTGCTCCACTTGTAAAAATAACTTTTTTATTCTTAAGAAATAAACTTTGTTCTATTTTTTCTCTTGAGGCTTCCAATATAGCGCTCGCGTTAATCCCCGCCAAATTAGATTTGCTTGCAGGGTTAGAAAATATCTCACTCCAAAAAGGTTTCATAGAATCAACGACATCTTTAGAGCAAGGCGTCGAAGATTGATAGTCTAGTAGTATGGGAGTTGATAGCATTATGTTTAGTATATAAAATTCTGTTTATTACTAGAAAATCAAATTAAAGAATTAAAAAAATGGATGAAATTAATCAAATAAAAAATGAACCGGTAAAAAAATCAAGAATTTTATTGGTTGATGATGAGCCTGGTATAAGAACAGCAGTTAAAACATTTCTAGAAGATGAAGGCTTTGAAATATTTATTGCAGTTGATGGAGAGGATGGTTGGGAAAAAGCTCAAACAATTTTCCCTGATTTGATAATAAGCGATATTATGATGCCACGAGCCAATGGTTATGCTTTATTAGAAAAAATTAGAGAGGATGAAAAATTAGGAGGAATTCCAGTCATTTTTCTAACTGCAAAAGGAATGACCCTGGACAGAACAGAAGGTTATCTTGCAGGAGTTGATGATTATATTTCCAAACCTTTCGATCCCGATGAATTAGCTGCAAGAGTTAAAAATGTAATCAACAGACAAGAACGATTATTAAAAGAAGCGGCAAGATTCGCAGATATTGACGTAAGCAAAATGGCAAAACAAATTACTGAAATAAAATCTATGCTCACAGATCAAAACGAGACTAATCCAGAAAATAAAATAAATCTTCCTAGTTTTACTCCTAGAGAAGCAAGTGTGCTCCAACTAGTAGCAGAGGGACTGATGAATAAAGAAATTGCAAGACAGCTTGAAACATCTATTAGAAATGTTGAGAAATATGTAAGTAGACTTTTTATCAAGACAGGTACATCTAGCCGAACAGAATTAGTTCGTTATGCACTTGAAAATCATTTAGTTAAATAAATTATTTAATTTTTTCGAATTCAATTAGTTTTGAAAAATAAAAAGGAGCTTGATTTAATTTCTTTTTAACAACTTTAAATCCTCTTTCTTTAGCAGCATTAATAATACCCTTTTCTTTCAATGTATATGCTCTTGTAGTTTTACTTGGCCCAGGGAATAATTTTCCAATATTTTTTAGAGCAGCAAGAACTGGAGTATAAGGAGCAAAGCTAACGATTAGTTTTTCTTTGCTTAAATCGCATAGATGTTGAACCATTTCTTCTGCGACCGGTTGAGGATAATGAATAAATACATCCAAACAAACTACAACATCAAATAAGCCTTTTAATTTTTCCAGATCACAAACTTTATATTTTATCTTACCTTGATTCAAACCTAATTCATGAATGCGTTTTTTTGTTTCTTTAATCATTTCAGAAGAAATATCGCTCATCTGCAGTTCTTTTATACCGAGTCTTAGTAAAGGTATGGAAAGACTTCCTACACCACAGCCTGCATCACAATAACTTTTTTTTGTTAGTTCAGGATAATTTTTGATGTAAGTGACTACATCATCTACAGTTTTTTGATGTCCTTTCCTAATATTTTTCTGAACTGTATTAATTTCATCAGATTTGCTATAAATTTTATTCCATCTTTCAAAGCCAGTACCATTAAAATACTCCCTGACTTCACTTTTTTCGATAATCTTATTTGACGTCATGATATTCTTTTAAAATTTATTCTTTTCATATTAACTAACTGGCACCAAATTAATTGCGCGCCATTATAGGAAAGAATTGATTTGTTATTTTGTCAGAATTGAATTCTAAAGATATTTATAAAATTGCTGTCGTAATGGGTAGTGATTCAGATCTTAATACATTAAAACCAGCCATTGATATTTTAAAAGAATTTGGAATAAAAACTGAAGTTTGTATACTGTCTGCTCATCGAACACCTATTGAAATGATGGAATATGCTAAAAATGCAGAATCAGAAAACATAAAAGTAATAATTGCCGGTGCTGGGGGTGCTGCTCATCTTCCAGGAATGCTGGCATCCATAACTTGCATTCCTGTAATTGGAGTACCGGTAGAGAGTAAGACACTGAAGGGAATTGACTCTCTTTTATCAATAGTTCAAATGCCCGCTGGAATTCCAGTTGCAACAGTTGCAATTAATGGAGGACAAAATGCTGGATTATTGGCAATAGAGATGATCAGTTTATTTGATGAATCCGTAAAGAAAAATTTAAAAAAATTCAGAGAAAATCTACATACACAGGTAAGAAATAAAAATAATAAGTTATCAACTATTGGACCTGACAATTATCTTCAAAATAAATGAACTAGTATTTTTCAATTAGGCCTTGTTAAGAAAGTTTTCTTTTTTAAGGTAGTTAATAACTTTTTCAACTGAATCATTTAAATCTAACGAACCTGTATCAACAACAATTTCTGGATTATGAGGAGCTTCATATGGACTAGAAATCCCTGTAAATTCCTTAATTTCACCCAAACGAGCTTTCTTGTAAAGACCTTTAGTATCTCTATCTTCGCAAACTTTGATATCAGCAGAACAATAAACTTCAATAAAATCTTTAGATCCAATAATTTTTCTCACCTTATCTCTATCACTAATAAATGGTGAAACGAATGCTGTAATAGTTATTATCCCAGCATTCATAAATAAATTCGCAACTTCGCCAATTCTTCTTATATTTTCTTCTCTATCTTCATCCGAAAAACCAAGATCTTTACATAAACCGTGTCTAATATTATCTCCATCCAACACATAAGTCGAAAAACCATCTAAGTGTAAAACTTCATTTAAAGCGTTGGCTAAAGTACTTTTACCAGAACCAGATAAACCAGTAAACCAGATAACCATACCTTTATGACCTCTCATTTTCTCTAACTTTTCTCTATCAATAGTTAAATTGTGCCACTTTATATTGGTTGATTTTGTTTGATCTTGTTCTTTCATTTTTTGCATCATCAAAATTAAAAACCTATCCTAACCCTTGCTTCATAAATTATGAAATCCCTCTTTACGAAGAAACTCTACTGATTTCGATACCATATCACCCTGTAACTGGATATTTCTATCAATCAATGTTCCTCCAGTCCCACAAAAAACTTTAATTTTTTTTAGTAATTCTTTTAATAAGATTTCATCCTCAGTGCCTAAACCCATAATTAAAGTTACAGTCTTTCCCTTTTTACCTTTTTTTTGTTTTGAAATATTTATTTTTGATCTTTTATTAAGAGTATCTACCTTAGCTGCTTCTTCAGATTTTTTTTCTTGATTATCAAATTCGATCCAATTCTTTTTTCCCATTATTTTGAATATATTCTATAGTTAGTTAATACTTATTCTATAGAAAAAGTGGTAAGTACATTTTCTCGAAAAGATCAACACTATAAAAATGATGATTTAAATCAACCCTCCAAAGAGGGAAGATTTGGAAAATATGGTGGACAATATGTTCCTGAAACGCTAATGCCTGCTCTTTTTGAGCTTGAAACAGCTGCATCTAATGCATGGAAAGATAAACTTTTTGTAGAAGAATTAAATCATCTACTCAAGACTTATGTAGGAAGAGAAACACCACTTTATGAAGCCAAAAGACTTACTGAACATTACAAAACTAAACAAGCAACTCCTAGAATATGGCTTAAAAGAGAAGATTTAAATCATACTGGGGCTCACAAAATTAATAATGCCCTGGGACAAGCTTTACTAGCAATAAGAATGGGCAAAAAAAGAATAATTGCAGAAACTGGAGCAGGTCAGCATGGAGTTGCTACTGCTACTGTTTGTGCGAGATTTGGCTTGAAATGTATTATCTACATGGGTTCTGAAGACATAAAAAGGCAATCCCTTAACGTTTTCAGAATGAAACTTCTAGGAGCTGAAGTTAAAGTTGTAAATTCTGGAACTGCAACACTAAAGGATGCCACTAGTGAAGCCATTAGAGATTGGGTTTCTAATGTCGAAACCACACACTACATTTTAGGATCTGTTGCAGGTCCACACCCTTTCCCAAAGATTGTGAGAGACTTTCATGCAGTTATAGGAGAAGAAACTAAAAAACAATGCTTGGAATCATTTGGATCTTTTCCTGATATTTTGCTTGCTTGTGTAGGCGGGGGATCAAATGCAATGGGGCTTTTCCATCCTTTTGTTAAAGAAACTTCTGTGCGTCTTATTGGAGTTGAAGCCGCAGGAAGCGGAGTTGATACTGACAAACATGCTGCCACTATCACTAAAGGGTCAGTTGGGATTTTGCATGGATCAATGAGTCTTCTCTTGCAAGATGATAATGGTCAAGTACAAGAAGCTCACTCAATAAGTGCAGGTTTAGATTACCCTGGAGTAGGGCCTGAACATAGCCATTTAAAAGATATAGGTAGAGCAGAATATGGATCAGTTACAGATCAAGAAGCTTTAGACGCTTTGAAACTTGTTAGTGAGCTAGAAGGAATTATACCTGCACTTGAAACTTCCCATGCATTTGCTTGGTTAGATAAATTATGCCCTACTCTTGAAAAAGATACTCATATAGTTATCAATTGCTCTGGTAGAGGCGACAAAGATGTTAATACTGTTGCATCTTCATTAGATATTTAATCAATACCTTGGTATTGATGGGTCAATATATCTACTCCATCCATCAATACCCTCCTCCAAATTCCATATTTCGCTCACAATATTATTATCCAAGCACCATTGAGAAAAGTTATAACTTCTTATTCCTGCATGACAGGTAACTACGATTTCTCTATCTAATAAACCAGCAAATATTTCTTCAACATATTCACAGGTGACTTTACTAATTGGTATGTGTAAAAATTCTTTTGAAAAACGAGCCAGTTCGAGCTCTGACTGCTCTCTTACATCAATCAAGACGGGATCTTCTTTCTCAGAATTAAACCA
>JAOOLS010000028.1 GCA_028408915.1 Prochlorococcus sp. AH-716-J09 | reverse complement strand
ATAAATCCATTGATTTCTACGTCAATAGATTAGGAATGAATTTATTGCGAAAAAAGGATTACCCTCATGGGAAATTCACTTTGGCATTTGTAGGTTATGGTTCCGAAAAAGAAAACACAGTAATTGAATTAACTTATAACTGGGACAAAAAGTCTGAAGACTATGAGCTTGGAGATAAATATGGTCATATAGCTATTGGAGTAAAAGATATTCACCTAATTTGCCAAGGATTAGAAAATAATGGTTGTAAAATAACAACCAAACCTAAAACAATGAAAAACAGTACTACAGTCTTGGCTTTTGTTGAGGATCCTGATGGTTACAAAATTGAACTTATTGAAAGAGATTAAAAGCTCAGAAGTTACTAAATTAATAAACAAAATAATTAAAATCTAAAAAGATTGAATTATCAAATATATCGTTTTCAATTAGCGAAAAAATACCTCTAAGATCACATTAGATAGATTCTGATGTTTCAATTATTGTAAAAGATTATTTCTAAGATGAGGAATTATTAAAAATAAAATTAAGACATTGATTAATCCTTTTTAAATCTATTTAGAATCTATAGACAATCTATACAGATTTATATATTATAGAAATATCGCATAAAGCTTATGCCTAGCAATTGGTCAAAAATAAGAGATGAATGGCTTGATAGAACCGCGGTTGCGAAAGATGACGCCAAATGGGCATTAGAAGCTTTAATTAATTCTGAAGAAGAGTTATTTGAAATAGAACAAAAAATAAAGAATAAAGAGGACGCTATAAGCCAAGTAAAATTTTTGAAGAAAAAAGTTAAAGAAACTATTTCCTCTAAAGAAATTAGTCTCGATGATATTGCATTAAATACTTCAAATTCAAACAAAGTGCAAATCTCAGTACCATCAAATCTTACTTATCTTTTGAAAGTTTGGGCCGCAGCAGAAGGAAGAGATCTTTCAAGTGTTGCTTTTCAATGTTTAGAAACTGGTATAAGGGAAATGAAAAGCAAAGGTTCAATACCTTCAATCGCAGTAAATAGATATGACTCGGCCTGTCAAAAGAGGATTGCACTAGCAGAAGTAAACAATCTATTGGAGAAATACGAATCAGCTCAGGATGAAATCAAATAATTATGAATAACAGAAAAATCATTAAAGGATACAAAACGTTAATATCATCAAAATTTAATGTATATAATTCTGTAGATAAATTCAAAGATGGAATAATTTATACTCTTTATTCTGATGAAACTAATTCACTTAAAGTTGGTTTTGCTGAAAATGATAAGGTTCTAGAAAAAAATTTATCAAGTGAAGCATTGATATTATTGGATATGAAAAAAGGCAAAAAGAAAGATCTATGTTTATTAATAACCACTCTAAAAGAACTTGGCATCAAATATTCAGACAATTTTTATTTCAAATACTCTGGTTCTTTAATGAAACATTTATCTACTTTAGGTTGGCCTATTGGAACATCACTTTATAAACAAAGAAAGATTAAAAAAGAACTTGTATGTGCATAAATTTAAATGTAATCGCACTCTAAAGTTTCTCTGGTTTCTCTATTTGTAATTGGATTAGTTCCAGCAGCACTTTCACAAAATTTCCTAATAATATCTTTTGGCAAAAAAACATTTGTGAAGTCTGCGCCTTGTATTTTTACATTTTCAAACTGGGTACTATAAGCAAAAGAATCCTCCAAGTTAGTATTTGATAAATCTGTTCCATCTAAAACAGCCGAGTCTAAAGTTACTTCTCTTAAGTTTGAATTACTTAAATTAGTATCTTTCAATTTTGCTCCATAAAGAGTCGCATTTTGGAGCTCACAACCTGATAAATTTGCGTCTTGCAAATCAGTCAAATAGAACGTTGCTCCTTTTAAATCAGATCCAGAAAAATCAGCTCCTACCAAAGATTGTTTACCATAATCCAACGCAGCGAAGCTTCTAGAAGGGAGGGTTAAAACAACTATTAAAAAAGTTAAAATTATAAATCTCATTTGTTTGAGTAGTATTTCAGTAAATTCTAACTTCTTAAGCTGAAATCTAAAAATTAATTATTTACTGAATGCTATATTTATTGAAATAGCAAATCACGAAATAGGTTTTGGATATAAGTCCTTATGATGCAATTGTTGTTGGTTCTGGAGCTACAGGAGGAATAGCAGCACTTACATTGGCAGAACAAGGGATCAAAGTTTTAATAATAGAGGCAGGGCCTCAAGTAAAAAGGGATCAAGCTAGTAATCATGAGCCAAAAAGTACATTAAAAAGATTATCAGGAGTCATAACAAAAAAACATGCCAATCAGTGCCAACATCCTGGTTATTGGAAAAATAATCCTGACTTATATTCAAATGAATTGAAGCATCCCTATGACTTCCCCAAAAAAAAGCCATTTCTTTGGACACAAGGTAAACAATATGGGGGGAGATCATTAACTTGGGGAGGCATAACATTAAGACTTTCCTCAGAAGACTTTCATCCGGCCCAAAAAGACGGATTCGGGCCAAACTGGCCTATTTCATACGAAGAAATTTCCCCGCACTACGATTTTATTGAAAATTTCTGCGGAATTTATGGAAGAAAAGATGATATCAATGAGGTCCCAAACGGTAAATATATTGGTGAAATTCCTCTTACAGAAAACGAAAATGTTTTTGGCAGCAAAGTTAAATCAAAATTAAATTATCCATTTATCCAATCAAGAGGATTTGACCGTAATTCATCCGTAAAAGAAAAAAATTGGCCCAAGTCCTCGAGCGTTGGAAGCTCTTTAAAAAAAGCTTTAGATACTGGAAACGTACAAATAATCTCTAATTACCTAGTGGAGTCTTTTGAGATTAACAAGATAACAGAGCTTGCCTCAAAACTAACGATTGTAAACCTAGAAAATGGGCACAAAGAAGTATTGGATTGTGATTTGATTCTTCTTTGCGCATCAACAATTTCAACACTGAGAATACTACTGAACTCTGAATACAAATCAAATTCCTCAGGGTTTAAAGACAATTCTGGGAAATTAGGTAAATACCTAATGGATCACATATCTATCTGTAGATTTTTTTCAGTCCCAAAAGCAAAAAACTTAGATAAATCACTAGATAATCCTCCCGATCTTTCTGGAGCAGGCAGCTTTTTTATTCCTTTTGGTTCAGATTTACCAGAAATTGACGACATAAATTTCCATAGAGGTTATGGAATCTGGGGGGCAATTGATAGATTAGGGATACCTAAATTTTTACAAAAAGACGCAAACAAATCCATTGGCTTTCTTATCGCCCATGGTGAAGTCCTTCCTAGAGAGAAAAACTCAGTTTCTCTCTCAAGAAAAACAGATGAATGGGGAATACCAATTCCTTACATAGAATTCGAATGGAGCGAGAATGAGTTAAATATGGCAAAACATATGGAAAAAACAATCGAAAAATCAGTCAAAGCTGCAAATGGGAAAATAAAAAATATTGACGAACTAATGAATATTCCATTAGGGAGTTTATTTACAAAAAATTTGATAGCACTTTCAGATAGTCCTCCCCCTCCTGGATATTATATTCATGAGGTAGGGGGAGCACCAATGGGGTTGAATGAAGAAAATAGCGTAGTTGATAAATTTAACAGATTGTGGAGATGTAAAAATGTACTGGTAATAGATGGAGCATGCTGGCCCACATCATCTTGGCAAAGCCCCACACTTACAATGATGGCCTTGAGTAGAAGAGCCTGTTTAAATATTAAAAAGACTTAGAGGGTGTAAATAATTGATTTAAATAAATTTCTGAGACTGAATTATCTGTACAACCGTTTTGAACGAGAAAAGTAGCTAATGCTGAATTTATAAGCTTATATTGATCCCAAGTAGGGTTACTTAATACGAAATCTTTCATAGTGTTATAAAGAGTTTCTGAAAGCTCTGTTTCTAATGAGACTTTATTTGAAGAGCACTCTACGAGTTTCTTATCAGTTAAATTTGTTTGGTTGATTTGATCCATAAATTTATTTTCTACATCAACAATAATGATATTTTTCTCTAAAAATTTCAAGAAAAACCTTCTGGTGAACTTTTCAAATTATCAAATAAGACTCATGTTATAAGTAGGTTTTTAAAAAACTTCTTTTTCAAATAAGGAAATTGAATAGATCTTAAAAAAAAGTCAACAATAATGTTGAAGTCCTGTTTTTTTTTAAAAATACTGCCATTTCTAATCCTTTGTGGATTTGGACGTGGAAAACAACCTGCAAATTGTGGAAAATCTAGCTCAAAATACTTTCACGATTTTATATAAAGAATACTTATGTATGCCGAGTCTATTAAGACTTACTCGAGAAAGAGACAGGTGATTCATTGATTTCAACGGATTTTCTTAAGATTTAGTCTTTATTAGGCAAGCGAAGCGTGACAGGTCCTAAAGGGTGTTTTGAATTTGGATAAATACTGTGGTGATGGTGATGGTGATTATGTTGATGAGCCTCTACATGTTCATGTTCTAAGTAATCACCTACTCCTGTGTCTGATTTTTCTTGATTATGAGTTGGGATTTGATTTTTTATTTCACAAGCACCATTACATTCAGGATCACATAAATCACAGCTGATACCCAAGCCTTCTACATGGTCATGATGACTTTCTTGGACCATTCCAACTTCTTTTTCAAAGCCAAATAAATTTGATCTATATTTACAAGTTGAGCAATTCATAAAATTATTACCTTCGTTATTAAGAATCTCTTCAATCCTTTCTACAAAAGTGTCGACCACATAAGACTGTGACGAAAGATATTTTGCATGAATAAATGAAATATTTGGATTATTAATCGCAACTAAATCACTTTGCCTTTTTATTCTTGTAACAAGGACACCTGAGAAAAGGAAATAAGGGAAAACAATTATATTTTTATAACCAAGTCTCACAACATTTTTTAAGCCAGGTTCAACAAGGGGGAAAGTTACTCCAGAAAAAACTGTTTCCCCCCACCCTAAACCAATACCCTCTACGATCATTCTCGTAATTTTTGAAACATTGGAATTCGCATCTGGGTCAGAAGAGCCTCTACCCACAACAACTAATAATGATTCTTCAGGTTTGAGATTATTATTTTGTTTAAATACATCTTTTACTCTTTCACAAGCTGCACTAATCATTAAATTATTAATACCTAATTCTCTTCCATAAATTATTTCAATTCCTGTTTTACTTGAATAATTCATAAGCAGGCTAGGTATATCATTTTTTACATGGCCAGCAGCGAAAAGCATTGCAGGTATTGCAATTACTTTTTTTATAGAAAGATCTTTTAACTTGTCTAAAGCATCAACAATCGAAGGTTTAGCAAATTCCAAGAAACCATATCCAACTAAAAAGTTTGGATATCTTTTTTGGATGAAATTAGTTAATTCTTGGAATTCACTAATGGCTAGTTTATTTCTACTCCCATGTCCACAGATAAGTATCGCGACTTGATTATTTAACTTCAAATCTAAATTATCCAAATTCAAATTATTACTTATACCATAATAGTAAAGAACAATATCATGTAGTGAAAAATAAAAATAACTTGCTTGAAGTTCCAAATATCAACTCAAAGGATGCAAAATTAAAGAAATTAATTTATGACGTAGATGAATCCTTATTTAATGAGGATAACTATTCTTACGAAAAATTCGAGTACCTTTGCGTATGTAGTGGAGGCACAACCTCTAGCTGTGCAAAAAATGGTTTTACAACTCTTGATCTAAGAAAAAATCACAGCAAAATTCATCTAGATAGAAAAACCAATTTAGTAACAATTGGAGGTGGTGTAATAATGGGGGATCTACTAAATCATTTACAAAAATATAATCGAAGTTTTCCAATCGGACTTTCTAAACTTCCTGGAGCAGGCTATATACTTACTGGTGGAGTAAGCCCGCTCAGTAGAACCTACGGATTAGCAATTGATAATATTGAATCAATAAAAGGTTTCTTGGGTAATGGCACATTTATTTCTTTAAAAAAAAATCAAATAAATGCAGAAGAACAATTAATTTGGGAAGCAATTAAGGGCGCAGCACCCTTCTTTTCAATTATTACCGAAATAGAACTTAAGACTATCCAATCTAATTCAATTAAGGTTATTGAAGGATTTGTTAATATAAATGAACTTACAGAAATAATAAAACTATCAGAGGAATTTCCAGAAAATATTAGTCTTCAATGGATTTATGCCCAAAAAATTTACATATATATTTTTGCTGAACTCAAAAATAATTTAGAGGATAAAAGAACAGAAGAATGCCTTATGCTTCTAGACAAATTCCCAACTCTAGAAAAACAATTTTATGAAAACTTTAACAAAATAAATTTCTTCCCAAAGGAATTGAATTTATATGAGCTGAATGCAAATAACCATTCTGAGGTAATTAGTCTTCTTGGAGAAGATTTAAAAAATGATATCCCAATTTTCATAAAATGTTTGGATGAAATTATGGATAATAAACCTAATAATTCCTGTTACATTGCTTCTCAACAATTAGGTTGCAAAACTAAAAAGTTAAATCATGGCTCAAGCTTTTTTGTTCACAGAAAAAGTACTTGGAAACCATGGATATATGCATCATGGAAAAAAAATGATCTTCAAGAAAAAGAAGTCGCTTTGGAATGGGTTTATAAATCATGGAGTAAGTTGAAAAGGTTTTATCCAAATATTCACTTGGCCCAATTGCATAATCATTTGAATTCTCATGAGGAAGAACTTAACTTAGCTTTTGGAAATAGAGTGAATGAATTAAAAACTTTAAAGAATATTTTTGACCCACTAGGTATTTTGCCTCCTTTATGAGGTAACTTCTTAAGTATAAAGAAACTTACAATGGCAAATTTCTCAAAATATTTATCAAAAAATTGGTTAGATGATCCAAAGTCAAATATTCTCTCAGGCTTAGTTGTTGCTTTTGCAATGATCCCAGAAGCAATTGCTTTTTCAGGTATAGCTGGTGTAGATCCTAAAGTTGGCCTTTTTGGTGCATTTTGTTTATCTATAACAATTGCGATTGTTGGAGGAAGAAGAGGGATGATCACTTCAGCTACAGGTTCAACAGCTCTTTTAATGACTGGACTTGTTGCTTATGGAGAATCACAAGCACCTGGATTAGGAGTCCCATATCTTATAGCAGCTGGAATATTAACTGGAATATTCCAAATTCTTTGGGGATATTTAAGACTTGCCTACCAAATGAGATTCGTGCCAACAGGAGTATTAAGTGGATTTGTAAATGCACTAGCACTTTTAATATTTCAAGCACAACTCCCTCAGTTAGGAATAGGTATTAAAGAATCAAAAGAATTAGTTGCACAAACTATAAGTCAATATCCAGTTAACTCTCAGATTCCAGTAGTTTGGATTCTTGTAATCCTAGGATTAGTAATTATCTACGGGCTTCCAAAAATCACAAAAGTAGTCCCGTCTCAACTTATTGCAATAGTAGTAATTACTCTTATAAGCATATTCTTTAATCTAGATGTCCCAACTGTTAGCGATTTGGGTAAATTACCTGATGGATTACCAAGTATTTCTCTTCCTTTTGGATCAATAGAAAATGGGAAAGTCCCTTTTAGTCTTGAAACATTAGGAATTATTTTGCCGACTTCACTTGCAATATCTCTCGTGGGTTTAATGGAAACCTTTTTAACTCAAGACATTTTAGACGATGTAACTGATACAAGTTCTAATAAAAATAAAGAAGCAAGAGGACAGGGAATCGCAAATATTGTGGCATCCTTATTTGGTGGAATGGCAGGATGTGCCTTAGTTGGGCAATCTGTTATGAATACTGAAAATGGTGGTAAATCTAGATTATCAACTCTCTCCTCAGGTATATCTCTGCTAATTATGATTATCCTCTTGAAGTCTTGGATTGGAGCAATACCAATGGCTGCTTTAGTAGCAATCATGATAACGATCGCGATAAGTACAGCAGATATAAGTGGATTAAAAAATATTAGAAAGATACCTAAAAGTGATACTGCAGTAATGCTTATGACTTTTGCGGTTACAATGCTGACAAAACCTCATAATCTTGCACTTGGAGTTATTGCTGGAGTTGCATTAGCTGCAATCCTTTTCAGCAGAAAAGTCGCAAAAGTTATAACTGTCTCAAGAGCTAAAGAAAATAATTTGACTACCTACAAAGTAAAAGGACAATTATTTTTTGTAAGTAAAATTTATTTCTTACAAGGATTTGATATTCATGAACATCCAGAAAATATTGTAATTGATATGTCTTTAGCTCATATTTGGGATCAAAGTGGCGTTGTTGCTCTTGAGCAAATTATTAGAAAGTTTCAGAATGGTGGTTCTAAAGTTGAAATTGTAGGATTAAATAAAGAAAGTCTTAACTTATTTGAAAGACTAGGTGGTATGGAAAGCGCTCATTAAAAAAGTTAATTAAGACTAACTTGTTGATAACAGAACCAAAGCCATTGTTGAAAAAGCAAATTCCTATGAGACCTCCAGGCCGTTTTTGAACTATTTGGATCAA
>JAOOLS010000027.1 GCA_028408915.1 Prochlorococcus sp. AH-716-J09 | reverse complement strand
AATCCTATCTCAAAGTCTGCCAATTCAAAGAAATGAATGTTGCAATAGTAGGTGCTACAGGTTACGGCGGTATTCAAGCGGTAAATCTTTTAAAGAAAAATAAAAAATACAAAATTTCATTTTTAGGAGGTAATAAAACATCTGGATCAAAGTGGAATGATAATTTCCCTTTTATTTATCTAGATAATGATCCTTACATAGAAGAAATTTCAGTTGATAATATTTCAAAAAATGCAGATGCTGCCTTACTTTGCTTACCAAATGGCTTATCTTCAACATTGACAAGGAAATTATTAGATAGAGGACTTAAAGTTATTGATTTATCTGCTGATTATAGATATAAGTCTTTAGATGAATGGAAAAAAGTATATTCCAAAGAAGCTGCTATTTATAAAAGGAATGATGATGATTTATGTAAAGAGGCAGTTTACGGTCTTCCTGAAATAAATAAAAATGCCATTTCAAAAGGAAGATTAATTGCCTGTCCAGGATGTTATCCAACATCTGCTCTTATTCCATTAGCTCCTTATCTCTCTCAAGGAATTATTGAAAATGAAGGTATAGTTATTGACTCTAAAAGCGGAACCTCTGGAGGTGGTCGAGAACCAAACCAAAAGCTACTCTTATCAGAATGTGGAGAAGGTTTATCAGCATATGGATTGATAAACCATAGACACACCTCAGAGATCGAGCAAGTTGCCTCTTTAATTTCAGGAAATAAAATTGAACTTCTTTTTACACCTCATTTAGTCCCAATCTCAAGGGGTATGCATTCGACTATATATGGGAGATTAAAAGATCCAGGATTAACCTCTGATGACTGCAAAATTCTTCTTGATAATTACTATAGAAATTTTAAAAATATTAAAGTCTTGCCTGTAAATACATTCCCATCAACAAAATGGGTTAAAAATACAAACCAAATTTTACTTTCTGTTAAAGTTGATAATCGAAATGGAAGAATAATTATACTATCTGTAATTGATAATTTGTTAAAAGGTCAGTCTGGGCAAGCAATTCAAAATTTAAATATTATGAGTGGATTTTCAATAGATGAAGGTCTTGATCTAACTAATAATTTTCCATAAAATTACTTCTTATCAAAAAACCAGCAAGAGAGATTGAGTGAGGTAAAATTTTATGCTCAAGCATTTGTATTCTTTTTGAAAGTGACTCAATATCATCATCATTTCTAATTGACAATGCAGCTTGCATTATCAATGATCCACTATCTACCTCCTCTTCAACAAAATGTACGGAACAACCAGTTATTTTTGAACCATTTAATATAGAGTCCTTTATCGCAGAACCACCTTTATATGCTGGAAGTAATGAAGGGTGAATATTTATTATCTTATTCTTAAATTTATTAATAAAAAATGGAGTAACAATTTTCATCCAACCTGCCATAACTACAAGTTCAACATCGTAATGAATCAAAGTATTTACAATTTCTAATTCAAATGCCTCTTTTTGCAGAAAGTCTTTGCCTCTTATAATTTTGTGAGGTATTTTTTTACTTTCAGCCCTCTTTATACAACCTGCATCATCTTTGTTAGTTATTAGAACTTTTATTTCTATATCAAGTTCTCCTTTTTCTGAGAGATTAATTAATTCCTGAAAGTTTGTTCCTTTCCCAGAAGCAAGTACACCTATTTTTAATTTTGGGGAAAATCTTCTAAATTCAGATATCTCAGGCGAAATTATGTAATTAAATGATCTATCCAAGGTTTTTTATTTTATCCAATGATAAATTCATATGAAATAAAAAAAACCCTCAATTGAAATTGTTTATATTCAAAAACATATCTATATGAAGATAAAAATTTAAACAAATTTAAATGATTCAAATCTATGTACAATTTGTATAGATATAATTAAAAAATAAATAAAAGAAACAAATATATAAAATGAATGGAGATTTAAACTCTTGGGATAAATTTTGTAATTATCTATGGTTTGATAAAAAATTAAATATTTGGTTAGACATAAGCAAAATTAATTTCACAAGAAAAGAGATAAAAAATTTAGAAGATAAATTTATAGATGTTTTTTCATCAATAAAAGAATTAGAAAATGGCGCAATCTCAAATATAGATGAAAATAGACAAGTAGGACATTATTGGCTTAGAAATCCATCAATTTCACCCTCTTCAAAAATAGGAGAAGAAATTAGAGCAGATATTAATGCAATCTCTGATTTTGGAAAACAAATTTTAAATGGTGATATTAAGAATAAGAATAATCAGCATTATACTGATGTTCTATGGATAGGAATAGGTGGAAGTGGTTTAGGACCATTACTTATTACAGAGTCACTGCAGAAGTATTCTAGAGGCTTAAATTTTTCTTATATCGATAATGTTGATCCTTTTTTAATTACCGAAAAGTTAGAAGAGTTATCTGAAAAATTATCAAGAACATTATTTGTAATAGTAAGCAAATCAGGTGGTACGCCTGAACCTAGAATTGCTATGGAAATTATTAAAAGTCATTGCGAGAACAATTCTCTTGAATGGAATGCTAATGCTATAGCAATAACTATGAAAGATAGTAAATTATTTAAAAAAGCGACTTCTGAAAATTGGTTAAAAATATTTAATTTGCAAGATTGGGTTGGAGGAAGAACTAGTATTACAAGCTCTGTGGGATTACTTCCATTAGCTCTTATTAATGAAAATATATCTGAATTTATTAGAGGTGCATCATTAATGGATGAAGCCACACGTATAAGTGATTTTAAAAATAATCCAGCAGCACTATTATCATCCGCATGGTATTTAACTGGTGATGGTATTGGAAAGAGAGATATGGTCGTATTACCTTATAGAGATAGGTTACAGGTATTTAGTAAATATCTCCAGCAATTAGTAATGGAATCATTAGGAAAGAAATTTAATAGGAATGGTGAAGTAGTTAATCAAGGTATTTCTGTTTTTGGTAATAAAGGATCTACAGATCAACATGCTTATGTTCAGCAATTGAGAGATGGTATTGATAATTTCTTTTGTATTTTTATTGAATTATTAGATTCTCCATCTTCTAATATTATTAATGAAAAAGAGAATCCTAAAGAATATCTTTCTGGTTTTTTACAAGGAACCAGATCAGCACTCTCTGGTGAAAACAGACAAAGTATCACTATTACATTAGAAACGTTAAATTGTTTTTCACTAGGTGCATTAATCGCTTTATTTGAGAGGGCTGTATCCTTCTATGCTGAATTGGTAAATATAAATGCATATGATCAACCTGGAGTTGAAGCTGGAAAGAAAGCAGCCGCAAATATTATTGAGTATCAACAAAAAGTAAGTAATTTATTAGATGAAGGTGGAGAATATTCTATAAAAGACATAACATCATTACTTGATAATTCAGCGAGTGAACCTATATTTTTCATACTCCGTGAAATGTGTTTTGGTAATGATAATTATTTAGTCAAGGGCGATTGGTCAAATCCCAATTCATTAGTTATTCAAAAAATAATTTCTTAAAGAACAATATTAATAATTTTTCCCTTAACAATGATTATTTTTCTTATTTCCTTATCTCCAGTCCATTTTAATATGTTAGGTCTTTTAAGAGTCAATTCTTTGATTTGATCTTCGCTCATATCATTATTAATATTTACTTTGTCTCTAACTTTTCCATTCACTTGTATTACTAGTTCATACGAATCTTCCTTTAGTGCCTCGGAATTAAAGGAAGGCCAGTTTTCTAAATGCACAGATTTTTTAAATCCTATAAGATGCCATATTTCTTCTGCAATGTGAGGAGCAAAAGGAGCCAACAAAATACAAAATGTTTTTAAAGCCTGAATTTTTAAATTCTTGTTTACATCATAAATAGAATTTGATAGTGAATTGTAAAACTTCATTAGTTCTGAAATCGCAGTATTAAATTGGTTATTTAATATGTCATTTGAAATTTCTTTTATAGCGATATTCATTGACTTTATTAAACTTTTTTCTTTATCTGGATAGGAATTAGATTTACTATTTATATCATTTGCACAATTTATATAAAGCTTCCAAATCCTGCTTAAAAATCTAAATTGTCCTTCAACATCTGTATCTCCCCATTCCAAATCTTTTTCTGGCGGTGCTTTAAATAATATAAACATTCTTGCTGTATCTGCTCCATATTTTTTAATTACTGATTCAGGGTCTATTCCATTATATTTTGACTTAGACATTTTCTCGAAAAGAACTTCGAGTTTGGTACTGTCAATTGGATCTGTAGGATTTGATAGGTCAGTAATATCGGAAGGAGAAACATATTTACCCGTTTTATTATTTTTATAGGCTGCGGCCTGAACCATTCCTTGCGTTAGTAGTTTATTAAATGGTTCATCAATTTCAAATAGTTCATTATCCCTCAAGGCTTTAGTGAAAAATCTTGCATATAACAAATGCAAGATTGCATGCTCTACCCCTCCAACATACTGATCTACAGGCAACCACTTATTGATTTCAATCTTTTCAAATGGCTTATTAGTACATTTTGAAGATGGATATCTTAAAAAATACCATGATGAACACATGAAAGTGTCCATAGTATCAGTTTCTTTTCTTGCCGCTATTCCACATTTTGGGCATGTAGTATTTATCCAATTATTATTATCACCTAAAGCATTAATCTTGTTAGCCGAGATTTCTATATCTTTTGGTAAGGAAACAGGTAATTCCGATTGCTTTAATGGAACGGATCCACATTTTTTGCAATTAACTATGGGTATCGGACATCCCCAATATCTTTGTCTAGATATTAACCAATCTCTTAGACGATATTGAATTTTATTTTCAGCCCATCCATTATTTACTCCCTCCTCTGAAATTTTTATTTTAGCAATAGTATTTTCTATGCCATTGTATTGATTTGAATTAATAAGATATCCTTTTTCCACATAAGCTTCTTCAAGCTCTTTATTTTGCTCACTTTTATCCTTTATTATTACCTGTTTAATATCAATACTATTTTTCTTAGCAAATTCAAAATCTCTTAAATCATGAGCAGGTACGCCCATAACAGCGCCTGTACCGTATTCATCGAGAACATAACTTGCTACCCAAATAGGAATAGGTTCAGAATTAACTGGATTTATTGCTGTTAAGCTAGTTTTTATTCCAATTTTTTCAAGTTCATTATTTTTATTATTTTTCAAATATTGTTTAAGATTTTCTATATCTTGTATTTTTTCTTGATCGTTAATATTTTTTACTAATGAATGATTAACAGAAATTGCTAAATATGTAACTCCAAATAAAGTATCTGGCCTTGTTGTAAATACAGTAATTTTCTCTTCTGGATTGGTATTGATATTGAAATTAATATTTGTGCCAATTGACTTTCCAATCCAATTATCTTGCATTATTTTTACTCTTTCTGGCCAGTTATCTAATTTTTCTAAATCCTTCAATAACTCATCCGCATAATTAGTAATTCTTAAAAACCATTGCTTTAATAATTTTTTTTCAACTATTGCACCTGATCTCCAAGATTTACCTTCTGAGTCAACTTGTTCATTCGCTAGGACTGTATTATCTATAGGATCCCAATTTACTTCTGATTCTTTTTGGTATACAAGACCTGCCTTGTATAACTCTAAAAATAGATATTGAGTCCAAATATAATAATTTTCATCACATGTTGCAAATTCCCTATCCCAATCAACTGATAGTCCTAAAAGCTTTAATTGTGACTTCATATGAGAAATATTTTTTTTAGTCCAGACGCTTGGACTAATTCCTCTTTCAATCGCTGCATTCTCAGCAGGCAATCCAAAAGCGTCCCAACCCATTGGATGTAAAACAGATTTGCCTTTAAACCTTTGGAATCGAGCTATCAAGTCTGTAATAACATAATTCCTAACATGTCCCATATGAAGATTACCAGAAGGGTAGGGAAACATTGATAGGGCATAAAATTTTTCGCTATTCTCAGTTAATTCAACGGTTTTGTATAAATTGTTTTCTGTCCAAATTGACTGCCATTTTTTTTCTATTTCAGATGGATTATATAAATTTGTATCAGCCTCATATTGTTTATCGGAAGAAATCACTTAATTTTTATTTGTTAAATTATTATTTTAATATCCATTGTATAAAATAGAAATAGATTGTTAAAAGGAAAAAATTTTTATTAAAATTTATAATATATTATCTACAAATGAAAAATATAACTTTTGAAAAATATCAAGGTAACGGAAATGATTTCGTAATAATAGATTCCAGAGGAAATGAATTATATAAAAATTACAAGACAAATAAAATATTTAATATAAAAAAAATTTGCAACAGGCAATTTGGTATTGGAGCAGATGGTGTGATTTTTATAGAAGAACCTAACGAAGATAATTATGCAAAAATGATAATTTTTAATTCTGATGGTTCTGAAGCACAAATGTGTGGAAACGGAATTAGGTGTTTAGTTGAGTATCTCCACGTAAATGATTTAATGAATAATAAAAATATAGAATATAAAATTGAGACTAAAGCAGGTTTAAAAATTGCAAAATATATAAATGATGAAATTACAGTAAAAATGGGAGTTCCAATTTTAGAATGTCAAAATATTCCAACAACAATTGAAAAAAAAATAAATTCAATTCCTTCACACAAATTTATTGAGAAAGATTTTAACAATATGGGTTATGCCGTAGGAATGGGAAATCCTCATTTAATATTCTTTGTAAAAGACATAGAGTCAATTGGTCTTTCCAGACTTGGTCCTATATTTGAAAATAATGAATTATTTCCTGAAAAAACTAATGTGCATTTTTGTCAAATTTTAAATAGAGATAATATCAAAGTAAAAGTATGGGAAAGGGGTGCAGGACCAACCTTAGCTTGTGGAACAGGTGCCTGTGCTATCCATGTAGCAGCTTATAAATTAGGCCTTTGTAATTCACAAACCATAGTAACCTTACCAGGAGGTAATCTTAAAATTGATTGGTCAAAAGATGATTGTGAAGTCATGATGACAGGTAATGCTAAAAAGGTTTTCTCAGGATCTATGTTATTAAACTAATGGAAAATAATTTTATCTATTTAGATAATGCATCCACAACTCCATTATCTGAGAATGTTTTAAATATAATTAATTCAACTTACAGAAATTATTGGCATAACCCTTCATCTACATATGAGCTAGGGATAAAATGCTCTACATATCTTGAAAAAATTAGATCTAAAATTGCTCATATATTTGAAGCAGATTCAGAGGATATAATTTTTACATCTGGTTCTTCGGAATCGACAAATATTGTATTTAATAATATTTATGAGAACTTTAAAAATGGTAGGGTTGTTATTTCAAATGTTGAACATCAAGCAACAACTATTTGTTCTAATAAACTAAGAAAACAAAATTGGGATATTTACGAATGGACTGTAAATAATGATGGTATTTTAAATATTTTTAATATTGAAAATATTTTAAACAAAGATACTAAGCTTGTATCAATTATTTGGGGACAAAGTGAAATTGGGACGATACAACCTGTCCAATTTATTGGTTCCAAATGTGAAGAATTAAATATAATGTTTCATTTAGATGGAACTCAAATATTAAGTAATGGAATATTCAGTTGGAAAGATCTTAAATGTGATTTTTTAAGTTTATCTGCTCATAAATTTGGAGGTCCAAAAGGTATCGGTATTCTTTTAACAAAAGAAAAGTCTAGACAAATTTTAAAAAATAATGACATATCACTTACTCAGGAATTTTCAATTAGACAAGGTACACAAGCTTTGCCATTAATTGCTGGCATGTATGAATCATTAAAGAATATTAAAGGAAAAATAAAATTATATGATTACATAACTGAATTTCCTTCTAATAATATTAATGAACTTAAAAATTATTTTTTTCAAAAAATTAAGGATAATAATCATATAAAGATTACTGGTAGTATTAACCATAGACTTCCTAATCATATTTCTTTTCTACTATTAAATAACCTTTTTGAACCTATAAGGGCCTATAAGATTGTTAATTTCATGTCAGAAAATAAAATAGCCATAAGTAGCGGAAGTGCTTGTTCAAGCTCATCTGGAAAACCTAGCTCAACACTTAAAAATATTGGTTTAGAAGATGATGAACTATATTCAAATATTCGTGTTACTTTAGGTTCAATAAACAAAAAGTCAGAAATAGATAAATTTTTAGAACTTATTCAAATATGTATTAACAAATTTTAATGAAAACTAATTACAGACTACCTAAAGATTTAAATGAATCTCTTAAGAATATGGAGGATGCAATTATTCCAAGTTTATTAGATTCAAACAAAAGATTTACTATAGAATTTAATTTTGAAGGATTGAAGTTTAACAGAATTGGAATAAATATTTACAAGATATTGTCTAAAAATAATAATGTATTTATAACATTTGCTGATCAAGGTGCTGTGGCTTTGGCACAAAGAGACTATCCAGATATCAAAGATAAAATTTTTACTTTTAAATCATTTAATGAATCAAATAATATAAATAATATTGATAGTGCAATGATATCGATACTACCTCAGCCATATGATTTCGATTCATTTGAACCAATGTCTGATAATTATCAAGGTACGCATTATTCATTAAATCCAAAATTTGAAGATGCTAATATTGGCATAGGAAGTGTTATTAGAGAGCGACGTAAAAACTTTGTCAAAACATGGAAAAATATTTATTTTCTTCAGCCTTTAAATAAAGCTGCTCTAATGCATATTTATCCAAATAACTGGTTGCTTTTCAAAGAAGACAATAAAAGATATTTTTTTAAAAAAGAATTTGAAATTAAACCCGACAATGAATCTATTTTTGTAAATTTATAGATTGAATGTGATAAAAAAAATTTATTCATTTTTCTT
>JAOOLS010000026.1 GCA_028408915.1 Prochlorococcus sp. AH-716-J09 | reverse complement strand
TATAATCTTCATCTTTTAATTCACTAGGTTGTTTTCTCCAAGGAGGATTTTTCTTATTAATTGTCTCTCCTTCTAATAAAACATCTATTGGCATAAAATCACAATATTTTTTTATTAGAGATTTAATCCTTTCAGGCTCAATAAACTCTTTTTCTTCTTCAAGTAAGTGAAGAATAACATCTGTACCAATTGTCTCTCTCTCTGATTCCTCTAACGTGAAATTTGGCGATCCATCACAAGACCATTTGAAAGCTTTTGATTCTCCAACTGCCGATTTAGTTAATATATCAACTCTATCAGCCACCATGAAACTTGAATAAAAACCTAGTCCAAAATGACCTATAAATTCATCATTGTCTTTTTTGTATTTTGTTAGGAATTCTTCTGCACTAGAAAATGCAACTTGATTTATATACTTCTTAATTTCTTCATCATTCATTCCAATTCCATTATCGGATATTGTTAACGTATTATTTTCACGGTTAATTGTTATTTTTACTTGAGCCTCCTCAGTATTCTCACAATCACCCGCCATAGATGCCATTCTTCGTTTACTTATTGCGTCAACACCATTACTGACTAGTTCTCTTAAAAATATTTCATGGTCAGAATATACTGCCTTCTTAATAATTGGGAAGATATTTTCGGTATTAATACGAATTTCGCCTTTTTCCATTAAAAAAAATCAAATATATTAAATATTATTTCCTAAAAACTAGTTAATCAAGTTTAATTAGGAGTATTGTCCGAACAATATATGAATTTAAAAACCTAAATAAACTTTAAAAAGGATTTATTTAATCCATAAAATTTCACTACAATTGTTTTCTTTCATTATTTGATTGGCTTTAGCCAGGTCTTCACATGGATTTAGATATAAGACGGCAATATTCCCTCTTTTCTGCAATTCCTTTTGTTCATTCATACCTTTTTCTAACAAATAAGAATTTTTAAACATTATTATAATCTTTTTTTTATCTGTCTTTTCTTCTCTAATTAAATTTCTTAAATTGTCTATTGAAATTGTAAACCCAATACCATTTAAAATTTTCTCATTAGGACTAAAAGATCTTACTAATTCATCATATCTTCCTCCTTTAGCAATAACGCTTTTATTTTTACCATCATCCCCAATTAGTTGAAAAACTATCCCTTCATATAAATTCAGGTGGGGCTGAAAAGTGGGATCAAGTTGTAATTTAACGCCATATTTATTTGATATTTTTGATAATGTTTCAAATAAAAAATTTAAGTCATCTAATGTTTTACTAGTGCCATATATAGTTTTTAATTTTTTTAATATTTCAGTTGGCTCTCCTCGTGTGAATAAGAGATCTTTAAGTATATATTTATCATCTTCATTTATTCCTAATTTTGATAAATTATCTTGATCAAAATTAACCAGACTTTTCTTAATATCTTCAAAATTATTATTCTTATATTTATTTAAAATTAAATCCATTATTTCTGTAGTGCTTACTAGTAGAAATAAATTACAACCATCCTTTAAATTAATATTATCGATTGAATCAAACAAAATATTAATAACTTCAATTTCTGGGTATTTTGTATCATATCCAATTAATTCAATTCCACTCTGTAATTTTTCTTGTAACTTAAATGAATTTTTATTATTTTGTTTTTTATCAAAAACCATTCCATTGGTGAATAACCTTATAGGTCTTTTTTTATTTATTAATCTAGTAGAAGACAATTTAACAATTGATGTTGTCATTTCTGGTCTAAGACATAATGAATTATTACTTACTATTCCTATAACCTGATTTTCGTCAATAACGCCACGACCTTTTATGGTCTCTAAAGTATTTATAAATGATGGTGAAACCTCTTCATATCCCCATAGTTTATAAATACTATTTAAATTATTTATAATGCTTGAGTTATTTTTTACATCGACTAATTTAATTTCCTTTATATCGGTCATTTTAATATTTAACTAATTTTAGGTATAGAGATTTTTTTTTAATGGAGAAACTTTATCTAGTTCATTTTTTAATTCATTCTCAAGGCTGGGTGAACAAGCTAAAATTCTTCCTGAACTTAAATTAAATTCTCCTGATGGATAATCTGAAATAATACCACCAGCCTCTTTAACAATAATAGCACCGGCCGCTAGGTCCCATACCTCCAATCCTCTTTCCCAATATCCATCTACCTTACCTGCGGCAACAAATGCAAGATCAATTGCTGCTGCACCTCCTCTTCTAACACCTCTAGTTTTATGTGTTAAATAACAAAATTCTGCATAATTATTATCCTCTGTCTCAAATCTGTCATAAGAGAAACCAGTTACTAGTAGACTATCTGAAAGATTAGAGGGATTCGATACTTTAAGTTTACTATCATTGCAGAATGAGCCTAAACCTATACAAGCTGAATATAGTTCATTTAAATAAGGTACTGATATAGCGCCTATTATTGGCTTGTTTTTATATACAAGACCAATAGAAGTCCCAAAAAAAGGATATCCATGGGAATAATTTGTTGTACCGTCTAATGGGTCTATACACCAAGTTAAATCCGAAGATTTAGTTAATTTACCAGATTCCTCTGCATTTATAGATATGTTTGGTGTCTCTTCTAATAAATATTCTTTTATTTTATTTTCAACTTCCAAATCTACATTGGTAACTAGATCACCCTTCCTACCCTTTGATGATATTTTTTGAATTTTATTGTAATTAACTTTTAAAATTTCATTACCAATTTGAGAAGAATTCTTGGCTATTTCATACAAAATAGATAAGTTAACTTGATTTGCAAGTTCCTCAATTTCACATAATTCAAACATGATAATTAATCTTCTTCAAATTCCCATGGTGGTGCAACTCTTGTATTCCCCCTACCAAAATATTGTCCAAATTGTAAATCGTAAACTTCATCTTCATACGTAGTTTCTACCTCAAGATCTGAAGTTGCTTTAGCGACACAAAGAAGTGCGTAACCTTTATCTTTTAAAGACCGAGATACACCCATGGCTTCAGGTTGTTGTAAGGTACCAGATTTAATTTTAACTGCACAACTTGTACAGCAACCATTCCTACATGAAAATGCAAGTTTGAAACCTTTTTTTTCAAATTCCTTAAGTATGTAATCATCACTATTGACCTGCTCTTGGTAGACCTTTCCGGTGTCCTTATTCTTAATGGTGACTGTGAAAGTCTTTTTCAAATAACTTTCCTCTAAATTGGGATGATCAAGGGTTAAAATGGTTTTCTTGGGAGAGGTGGCCGAGTGGTTGAAGGCGCAGCACTGGAAATGCTGTATAGGGGCAACTTTATCGAGGGTTCGAATCCCTCTCTCTCCGTTTTATATTAGTTTATTTTGGTTAAATACATCAACACCTTTGTTTTTAAAGTATCTTTTAATATAGATGGTAATCTTTTTGACAAGTTATAAATAATCTTTTTTATTTAAATTACGTTGAAAATATTTGATTTTTACTATTATATGTAAATATCTAAGACAAAAATTAATTAAATTATTAGTAAATTTTGCTTTAATTTAGCGATCTAAAATCATGGGGCAAATAGTTGGAATTGATTTGGGTACTACTAACTCTGTTGTTGGAGTTATAGAAGCTGGCCGTCCAATTGTTATTGCTAATTCTGAAGGTTCTAGAACTACACCTTCAATAGTTGGATTTACAAAAGACAAAGAAATAGTAATAGGAGATCAAGCAAGAAGACAACTTGTTCTAAATCCTAAGAATACCTTTTATAACCTAAAAAGATTTATTGGCAGTGACTGGGATGAATTAGATGAGAATAGTGTTTCTGTTCCTTACAATGTAAAAGCAAATAATACTGGAAGCGTTAGAGTTCTTAGTCCAAATACAGAAAGAGAGTATGCACCAGAAGAATTAGTTAGCTCATTAATTAGAAAATTAATTAATGATGCTGAAACATATCTTGGAGATACTGTTGACTCTGCTGTTATTACAGTCCCTGCCTATTTCAACGAATCTCAAAGACAAGCAACAAAGGATTCTGCAATATTGGCTGGTATAAAAGTAGATAGAATCCTAAATGAACCTACAGCAGCAGCTTTAGCTTATGGTTTTGAAAAAAGTTCTTCTAATAATGTTTTGGTTTTTGATTTAGGGGGAGGAACATTTGATGTCTCATTATTAAAAATTTCTAATGGTGTATTTGATGTAAAAGCCACTTGTGGTGATACACAGCTAGGAGGGAACAATTTTGATTCAAAAATAGTTGATTGGCTTGCAGAAAAATTTCTTGCTAAACATGATATTGATCTAAGAAGGGATAGGCAAGCTTTGCAGAGATTAACTGAGGCTGCTGAAAAAGCTAAATGTGAATTATCTGGATTGCAAAAAACAAAAATATCCTTGCCTTTTATCACCACCAGTAAAGAGGGTCCATTACATATTGAGGAAACTTTAGATAGAAAAATATTTGAATCATTATCTCAAGATCTTCTAGATAGATTATTAGAGCCTGTGCAAATTGCATTAGATGACTCGGGTTGGAACGCAGAAGACATAGATGAGGTAGTTCTTGTCGGTGGCAGCACAAGAATTCCAATGGTTCAACAATTAGTAAAGACTCTTGTTCCAAATGACCCTTGTCAATCTGTTAATCCTGATGAAGTTGTAGCAGTTGGAGCTGCGATACAATCTGGAATTATTAGTGGTGATTTACAAGATTTACTCCTAAATGACGTTACTCCCTTATCTTTAGGTTTAGAAACTATTGGTGGTCTTATGAAGGTACTCATTCCTCGTAATACTCCAATACCAGTAAGACAATCTGATGTTTTTAGTACGTCTGAAGCTAATCAATCATCAGTGGTTGTTCAAGTACGGCAGGGGGAAAGACCTTTAGCATCTGAAAATAAATCACTAGGTAAATTTAGACTATCGGGAATACCTCCAGCCCCAAGAGGAATACCTCAAGTACAGGTGGCATTTGATATTGATGCTAATGGTCTTTTAGAAGTAAGTGCAACTGATAGAACCACTGGAAGAAAGCAAACAGTTACAATTTCTGGAGGTTCTAATTTAAATGAACAAGAAATAAATTCGATAATTGAAGAAGCAAAATCAAAAGCTAATGAAGATAGAAAGAGAAGATCTGTAATTGATAGAAAAAATAGTGCTTTAACTCTTATTGCGCAAGCTGAAAGAAGACTTAGAGATGCTTCATTGGAATTTGGCCCTTATGGTGCTGAAAGGCAACAACGAGCAGTTGAATTAGCTATTCAAGATGTTGAAGAGTATATAGATGATGATGATCCTCAAGAATTAGAAATCTCAGTAAGTGCTCTTCAAGAAGCATTATTCGGCTTAAATAGAAAATTTGCAGCAGAAAAGAAAACTGATAATAATCCCTTACAAAGCATTAAAAATACATTTGGATCATTAAAGGATGAACTCTTTTCTGATGATTATTGGGATGATGATCCTTGGGATAATCAAATGAATAGAAATTATAGAAATTCGAGGTATGGTAATTCTAGGGACGATGATCCATGGGACAATGACTACTTCCTCTAAAAAAGACTATTTGTCGATTTTGGGTTTATCCCCTGAATTCGATGACAAAGATCTTAAGAAAGCTTTTCGAAGAGAAGCAAGAAAATGGCACCCAGATTTAAATAAAAACGATCTTAATGCAGAAGAGAGATTTAAATTAATAAATCAAGCATACGAATATTTAAGCAATGCCAATATTAAAAAAAATATTTCGGATGAAAATATCCAGGATGATCACGAAAATAATAATTTCAAAACAGGTTTTCCTGATTTTCAAGATTATCTTGATTCATTATTTGGATATGAATACTCACCAAATAATTACGATGAATATGATAATGAACCATTTGAGGATGAATCAATAAATAAAAATAATGATGAATATAATAATTTTGAATTCCCTACCACCTCTCCAGAAGAACCGCCTCCAGTTAAACTCCACCATGATATTGAAACAATTATTGAATTAACGCCTGATGAGGCCTTAAATGGAGCTTCAATTTTAATAGAACTTGAAGATGAAACTGTAGTAGAAGTCGATACGCCTCCATTTGCTGGAGATGGGTGGCGATTAAGACTTGAAAATATTGCAAGAGGAGGCAAAGATCATTATCTACAGTTAAAAGTACAAACCGAAAGTGGTCTAAGAATAGACGGTTTAAGAGTTCTTTATAAACTAGAGTTATTTCCTCATGATGCTCTACTTGGTTGTGCAGTAGAGGTCCCCACCCTTGATGGAAATGTCACACTTCAAGTGCCACCAAAATCATCTACTGGAAGAATGTTACGTTTGAAAGGTAGGGGTTTAACTTTCCAAGATAATGTAGGGGATCAATATGTTGAAATCTTGGTAGTGATACCTGCTGATATTAATGATGAAGAAATTGCTTTATATACAAGATTACAAGAATTATCACTTTCTGATTCTTAATCAAATATTATGTAATTAGAAAAATCGATACTTATGAACATATTTGTTCTTTTATATAATTCAGGAACAGATAAAGAAGGAATTCATTCAATCGAACTAAAAGGTAGGACCATTGTTCTTATGTTTGAAGATAAGGATGATGCAACAAGATATTGTGGTCTATTAGAAGCTCAAGATTTCCCTTTGCCAACCGTTGAAATGATCAACATTGATGAAATAAAAGATTTCTGCATTAAACTTGACTATGAATGCAAATTAGTAGAAAAAAATTTTGTACCTAAAACTGCAGAAGATAGGTTGTTAATTTCACCACCACAGAAAAACCTAGAAGTTGAAAATTGGGAAGAAGACAAAAAAAGTAAAAAAGATAACATTGATATAAATACCATTAAGGAAAACCTTGAAAAGTTGCTTTAGCTATTAAAATATCAATAAATTATAAAACAAATAAAACATGACAACTGCACTATTTGAGACAGAAGTTGGGAGCATAAATATTGAATTTTTCTCAGACGACGCACCTAATACAGTTAAAAACTTCACGAGTTTGATTAGTGATGGTTTTTATGATGGTCTAGCATTTCACAGAGTTATTCCTGGATTTATGGCTCAAGGTGGATGTCCAAATACTCGTGATGGAGCATCTGGCATGCCTGGAACTGGAGGACCTGGATATAATATTAAATGTGAAATCAATTCCAATAAACATCTAAAAGGTTCACTTTCAATGGCACATGCAGGAAAGGATACAGGTGGTAGTCAGTTTTTCATAGTCTATGAACCTCAGCCTCATCTCGATGGAGTTCATACTGTTTTTGGTAAAACTGATGATATGGATGTAGTTCTAAAACTTACTAATGGTTCTAAAATTCTAAAAGCAACTCTAAAATAGTAACTTAGCCTTCAAAAACAATACTAAATGTCTCTTTATCTAAATTAAATTTTCTTGTAGATGAATATAAGATTTCATTATTAATAGTAAATTTAGTATTGATTAATTTGATGCTACTTTTTGGGTGTAATGCCTGTTCGATGTTTCTAGAAACAATAATTCCAATCTTTGTACTATTTTCATAATTAGATAAAAACTGAATAAATAATTCTATATTCATTATTTCTTCATCGGTAATGTTGAAATTAGTTCTATTCTGATCATGCAAAATTCTCCAAACTAATTTTGGTCGATTCCAAAAAGCCAATAATCTTGGTGTACTTTCTAGTTTGATATTAATCTTCTTATAACTACAGAATTTAATAACGTCATTTTTTATTGGAACTAGATCAATAGATTTATATTTTCCGTCAAGAAAAATTGATATAAATGGATCGATATTCCTGGAATTAGAATTATCTTCATCAATCATATGGCCTAACTTGGTTTTTTTTACACTCAAATATTCTGCATTATTATCGTTTGGACAAATAACCAATGGAACTCTCTCAATAACTTCTATTCCATAACCACCTAATCCAGCAATCTTTCTAGGATTATTTGTAAGTAATTTTAGTTTTTTTATCCCTAGATCGGTTAATATCTGTGCTCCAACTCCATAATTTCTCAGATCAGCTGGAAAACCTAATTTTTCATTAGCTTCTACAGTGTCTAGTCCACCATCCTGTAAACTATAAGCCTTTAATTTATTTATAAGACCAATACCTCTACCTTCTTGTCTCAAGTAAACAACAACTCCTTCTTCCTCCTTTTCTATTCTTGATAATGCAGCCTCTAACTGGGGTCTACAATCACAACGTAGAGATCCAAAAGCATCGCCGGTTAAGCACTCTGAATGCATTCTTACTAGTACAGGTTCGCTTAATTTTGATGATTTTTGTTTAACTAATGCGACGTGCTCTGAACCATCAAGTTCGTTAACATATCCATAAGCTTTGAAATTACCAAAAATACTTGGAAGTACCGCATCAGATTTCCTAAATACAAATCTCTCAGTTTGAAAACGATAACTAATTAAATCAGCTATGGATATTAATTTCATTCCCCACTGTTTTGCATACTCTTTAAGTTGTGGAAGTCTTGACATGGAACCATCAGGATTTTGTATTTCGCAAATAACTCCAGCGGGATAAAGTCCTGACATTGCCGCAATATCTACTGCCGCTTCAGTATGACCTGCTCTTTTTAATACTCCACCTTTCTTAGCTCTTAATGGAAAAATATGTCCTGGCCTTCTCAAATCATCGGGTTTTGTATTTGGGTTTATAGCAACTTGAATTGTCTTCGCCCTGTCTTCAGCAGAAATTCCAGTGGTAACATTATTTTCAGGTCCAGCATCAATTGATATCGTAAAAGCTGTTTGATTTTCATCTGTATTTCTATCTACCATTAATGGTAAATCTAAAGAGTCAAGTTTTTCCCCTTGCATGGCTAAACATATAAGACCACGTCCCTCAGTAGCCATAAAATTAATTTGCTGTGGAGTTGCAAACTGAGCCGCACATATTAAATCTCCTTCATTTTC
>JAOOLS010000025.1 GCA_028408915.1 Prochlorococcus sp. AH-716-J09 | reverse complement strand
CACAATATTCTTAGGATTAAGGCCAAATTTAATCAACTATCAATTACAGATAATCAAAAATCTTAAAAATGAGCTTAAGAAAAGCAGCTTTTCAAAAAAAATAGATAGTATTGATCTTACTAATCCAGATAAACCAAAAATAAAAGTGTTCAAACCCTAATATTTAAAAAGGGATTTTGAGTAATTTTTTTTAATTATTGTAGTGTTGATATGGGTTTTGCATTAAAAACAAAATATTTAACAAATAAATATTTTTGGGATTTTCCTCAACAAATTCCTACAGATGAGCGCAGTAAGTTCATAATGCACCCAATACTATTAATAGATTCTTATTAAGAGATGAGCTTCGGTAACAATCCAAACTTTGATCAGTCGAGAGAAATCCTTCCAAGCCAAAATGCCAAAATAGAAGTTATTGGTGTAGGTGGTGGTGGCAGTAATGCAGTCAATAGAATGATAAATAGTGATTTAGAAGGTGTTTCATTTAGAGTTCTCAATACAGATGCACAAGCTCTACTTCAATCTTCTGCAGAAAGTAGGGTTCAACTTGGACAAAACCTCACTAGAGGTTTAGGTGCAGGCGGGAATCCAAGCATTGGGCAAAAAGCAGCCGAAGAATCCAAAGAAGAGCTTCAACAAGCTTTAGATGGATCTGATCTAGTTTTTATAGCCGCTGGAATGGGTGGAGGAACTGGTACAGGTGCAGCTCCAGTTGTTGCAGAAGTAGCCAAACAAAGTGGGGCACTAACAGTAGGGATAGTAACCAAACCATTTTCTTTTGAAGGGAAAAGAAGAATGCGGCAAGCAGAGGAGGGGATCGCAAGACTAGCTGAAAACGTTGATACTCTAATAGTTATTCCAAATGACCGATTAAAAGAGGTTATAGCAGGAGCTCCTCTTCAAGAAGCATTTAGGAATGCTGATGATGTTCTAAGGATGGGAGTTAAAGGGATAAGTGACATAATTACTTGCCCGGGATTAGTTAATGTTGATTTTGCAGACGTAAGATCAGTTATGACTGAAGCTGGCACTGCTCTTCTTGGAATAGGTATAGGTTCAGGAAGATCCAGAGCTATAGAGGCAGCACAGGCAGCAATGAATAGTCCTTTGTTAGAGGCAGCTAGAATTGATGGAGCTAAAGGCTGCGTTATAAATATTACTGGTGGCAAAGACATGACTTTAGAAGACATGACTTCTGCATCTGAAATTATTTATGATGTTGTTGATCAAGAAGCGAATATTATTGTAGGTGCAGTGGTAGATGAGGCAATGGAAGGGGAGATACAAGTTACTGTAATTGCAACAGGATTTGAAACAACCCAACCATTAAACCAACAAAGAATAAAAAACAGATTATCTAATCAACCCTTATATAATTTTTCTGACAATAAAGAGGCTGGAGCAAGTATTCCTGAGTTTTTGAGATTAAGGCAAAATAAAAAAGATATAGGTTAAAAGGTAAAATAGAGTGACTCGGTTATCTCGCCTGCCTCAAGCATCCCTTGTGGCTGCTACCTTCCGGTCCTGACCAGGTTTAGGCGTTAAAACCGCGAAAGGCCGAGTCAGAAATATACTAGCAATTCTTGATTAAAAAAGATACATAAATTTATCATGTTACCTTCAGACCTAGTTAACTATAAAAAAAATTCTCGCAAAATCATTGCGCTTACTGCATGGGACTCCATATCAGGATCTATTGCAGAACAAGCAAATGTAGATCTTGTACTAGTAGGAGATTCATTAGCAATGGTCTGCTTAGGATACAAATCGACATTGCCATTAACTTTAGAAAACATAATTTATCATACTAATGCTGTTTCAAGAGGATTTAAAAAGAAAATTGAGGAACAACCTTTAGTCGTTTCAGATATGCCTTTTCTGACTTATCAATGTGGTGAGGATAAAGCTGTTGAGTATGCAGGGAAAATCATTCAGAGCACTTATGCAAAAGCTGTAAAAGTCGAAGGAGCTGAACCAGAAATACAAAAAGTTATTTCTAGATTAATAAGAATGGGAATTCCTGTTATGGGTCATATAGGTCTTACACCACAAAGCTATCTAAATATTGGATTAAGAAAACAAGGAGAAAGCTTAGCAAGCCAAGAAAAAATCAAGAAAGAGGCTTCAATTCTTGAAAAATTAGGATGTTTTTCAATAGTTCTTGAACATATTCCTGATTTGCTTGCTAAGGAAATACAAAATTCTTTATCAATTCCCACAATAGGTATAGGTGCAGGTAATTATTGCGATGGGCAAGTTAGAGTTACTGCAGATTTGTTAGGCCTCAATGATGATCAACCACCATTTTGCCAACCAATCATCCAAGGTAAAAAATTATTTAAGGATAAATTAAAAGAATGGGTAGATTCTGAAAGATTTAATTAATGTCATCCCACCACTTAAACATAGAAATAAGAACTTGATTGCTTAGTTCCATGCCATTAGGCTCACTTAAAAAGAATCTATTCCCCTTTCTTACTAATAGTCCACTTTCAAGAAACCTTTCCCATTCATCAAGCAATTGACTGAAATTACTTTCAAATTTTTTGTTTCCCCAGTTTTGTTCTTTAAAGACCTTTTTGATATCTACGCCCTCTTTGAGTCTTAATCCCAACATTATTTTCTCATCAAGTTCTTTATAGACAAACTCCTCATTAGTTAGGGATGAATCTAAATTGTATTCGTATTGTCTAGTAACCCATTCTTTGTATTCTTTACTAACTCTTGGTCTAGTTAACTTTTCCCCCCAAGGTGAACTAGTGGAACCTTGACCAAAACTCCACCATCCTAAACCACTCCAATAAACTCTATTGTGTCTCGATTGATGTCGCGGAAGGCAATAGTTTGATATTTCATATCTTGTATACCCTGAGTTTTTTAAAATTAAATGTGTTGATTCACTATTTTGAAAAGCTTCTTCATCACTTGGGAGTTTTAATTCGCCTAAACTTATTAATTTTTTAAAAACAGTGCCATTTTCAATATTTAAATCGTAAATAGATAAATGCGGTGGTGAGAATGTTATTGCTTTATCTAAGTCATCTTTCCATTCTCTAAATCCACTAAGTGGCAAGTTTTGAATTAAATCTAAACTCCAGCTTTTTATTAACCCAGCATCATATTCTCTCTTCAACCATAAACAAGATTTTTCTGCATCTTCTTTCAAATGACGCCTTCCCGACTTTTGAAGTATTTGATTATTAAAACTTTGTACTCCGAGACTAAATCTATTTATTCCAGCATCAATGAATCCAAAAAGATCATCTTGAGTAAAGCTAGCTGGATCAATCTCCATAGTGATTTCAGCACCATAGTCAATTCCATAATTTTCTTTAAAAAGATCAATTAATTCTTTGATTTGGGTAGGATCTAAAATTGATGGTGTACCTCCTCCTATATAAATTGTTGATAGAGGTGATTTATGCTTAATTGACAATATTTCTTTATATAAAAATTGCAAATACTCTTGAACAGTTTTGCTTCCATAACCTTTTAAAGTTTCAACTTTGTTTCCTAATGGAATAACTGCGAAATCACAATAAAAACACCTTCTGTGGCAAAAAGGAATGTGCACATAAGCACTTCTTGGAAACTTATTCATAATCTAAATTCATTTTTAAGCTCCAAAAAAGTATTAAGGATCGAAAAAAATAAAATCCTTATTTACTCAATTAATAAATCCTAGTAGATTATAGATATGACAGATATCTTAGTATTAATTTTATTTGTATTATCTGGGGCTGCTTCAGGGTGGCTTGGTGTTGATTTATTGCCAGTAGACATACTCAAACAGGTATCAAATGTAGAAGGTTTTAGAATTGTTTTGGCAATAATTGGTTTTTTTGTAGGACTAGCCGCTGGTTTTGTATTCCTTCAACTCAGAAAGACTTTTCTTGATCAAATAAGAACAATGCCTACTGACTTACTAATAAGTAGGTCCGTTGGATTAATTTTAGGATTACTTGTTGCGAATCTCCTACTTGCTCCAATACTATTAATTCCCTTCCCGAGAGAGGTTTTTTTCGCAAAACCCTTAGCAGCTATATTAAGTAACATTTTCTTTGGTGTGCTTGGTTATAAACTGGCAGATACTCATGGAAGGACATTATTGAGATTATTCAATCCAAATAACACTGATGCATATTTAGTCAATGAAGGGATCCTCCCTGCTGCAAGTCCAAAAATTCTTGATACCAGCGTAATTATTGATGGAAGAATAAATGGCCTATTAAGTTGCGGCTTATTGGAAGGTCAATTAATTGTTGCTCAAAGTGTAATTGATGAATTACAAACTTTAGCTGATTCAAGCAGTAATGAAAAAAGGTCGAAAGGCAGAAGAGGCCTCAAGTTATTGAAAGAATTAAGAGATTTATATGGGAGAAGACTTGTAATAAACCCAACAAAGTATGAAGGTAATGGTGTAGATGAAAAACTTCTTAAAATTACTGAGGATATGACAGGAACTTTAATTACGGCTGATTATAATCTTTCTCAGATCGCTGAAGTTAAAGAATTAAAAGTTATGAATTTGAGTGATTTGGTTATTGCTTTAAGGCCAGAAGTACAGCCAGGAGAGTCACTTAATATAAAAATTGTCAGAGAAGGCAAAGAAAAAATGCAAGGTATTGGATATTTAGATGATGGCACAATGGTTGTAATTGATGAGGCAAAGAATTTTGTGGGAAGCAGATTAGATATTGTCATCACAGGAGCATTACAAACCCCCACTGGAAGAATGGTCTTTGGAAAACTAATAAATAATCCTGAGTCAAACAAATCTTTTAAATCACCAGCGACACAGGGCTAAATCTAGCTAGAATCAGTTCAATCTTAATTTTGTGATACGAATGACTGTATCTGCTCCTTATTATGGCGAAAATACCGTAATGAGGACTCCGCCCCCTGATCTCCCATCTCTTTTACTGAAAGAGCGAATTGTTTATCTTGGTTTACCATTATTTTCAGATGACGATGCGAAAAGACAACTAGGAATGGATGTTACTGAGCTAATCATTGCTCAACTTCTTTATTTAGAGTTTGAGGATCCAGAAAAACCAATCTATTTTTATATCAATTCAACTGGGACAAGTTGGTATACAGGCGACGCAGTTGGTTTTGAAACCGAAGCTTTCGCTATTTGCGACACAATAAGCTACATTAAGCCTCCAGTACATACAATATGTATTGGACAAGCAATGGGGACTGCTGCAGTTATTCTTTCATCAGGCACTAAAGGGCAAAGAGCCGCTCTTCCACATGCTTCTATTGTTTTGCATCAACCTATAAGCGGAGCAAGAGGCCAAGCAACAGATATCCAAATAAGAGCTGAGGAAGTTTTGAAAAATAAAAAATCAATGCTGGAGATTTTATCCCGCAATACTGGGAAGACAATCGAAGAACTCTCAAAAGACTCTGACAGGATGAGTTATCTTAACCCCCAAGAAGCTTTAGATTATGGAGTTATCGATAGAATACTCACAAGTCAAAAAGATCTACCAAAAAAAATTTAACACTCACAAAAACTATTTTAAAATCATGCCAATAGGAACTCCAAGCGTGCCTTACAGACTTCCAGGAAGTCAATACGAAAGATGGGTCGACATATATACAAGACTAGGAGTTGAAAGGATTCTTTTTCTTGGACAAGAAGTGAACGATGGAATTGCTAATAGCCTTGTTGCACAGATGCTCTATTTAGATTCTGATGATAATTCCAAACCTATCTATTTGTATATAAATAGCCCAGGAGGCTCAGTAACTGCTGGCTTGGCTATATATGACACCATTAAATACGTAAAAAGTGATGTAGTAACAATATGCGTAGGACTCGCAGCCTCTATGGGAGCGTTCCTATTGGCAGCTGGTACAAAAGGTAAAAGAGTTGCGTTGCCCCACAGTAGAATAATGATTCATCAACCCTTAGGAGGGACATCTCAACGTCAAGCAAGTGATATTGAAATAGAAGCTAAGGAAATTTTAAGAATTAAAGATATGTTAAATATGTCTATGGCAGATATGACAGGCCAATCATTTGAAAAAATTGAAAAGGATACTGATAGAGATTATTTTCTAAGCGCTGAAGAAGCAAAAAATTATGGCTTAATTGATAGAGTAATAACACATCCAAGCGAAGCAAATCAGTCATAAATTTTCTAAATTAATATTTTAAATTTAATTTTTAAATTAATTATTTTTTTGGTTTATTTACACCTTAAAGTCTAAAATAATAATTATCAAATGCAAAGAAGCTACAACTAATGACCCAACTCTTTTACGACACAGATGCTGATCTAAGTCTATTAAATAATAAAACAATCGCGATTATTGGATATGGTTCACAAGGTCATGCACATGCCCTAAACCTCAAAGATAGCGGTATGGATGTAATTGTTGGATTATATAAAGGAAGTAAGTCTGTAAGCAAAGCTACTAGCGATGGTCTACAAGTCTTTAGCGTTTCTGAAGCTTGTGAAAAAGCAGACTGGATTATGATTCTCCTCCCCGATGAGTTTCAGAAAGATGTTTACCTTGAAGAAATAGAACCAAACTTAAAAGAAGGCAAGATACTAAGTTTTGCTCATGGCTTCAATATAAGATTCGGACTTATCAAACCTCCTAATTTTGTGGATGTTGTGATGATTGCTCCAAAAGGACCTGGACACACTGTTCGTTGGGAATATCAGAACGGTCAAGGAGTTCCAGCACTGTTTGCAGTTGAGCAGGATTCTTCAGGAAGTGCAAGATCCTTGGCAATGGCTTACGCTAAAGGGATTGGCGGAACGAGAGCTGGGATTCTTGAAACAAACTTCAAAGAAGAAACAGAAACTGATTTATTTGGCGAACAAGCGGTATTGTGCGGAGGACTATCAGAACTCGTAAAATCAGGCTTTGAAACTCTTGTAGAGGCAGGAT
The DNA here is from genome assembly GCA_028408915.1 of Prochlorococcus sp. AH-716-J09. Taxonomy (GTDB): domain Bacteria; phylum Cyanobacteriota; class Cyanobacteriia; order PCC-6307; family Cyanobiaceae; genus Prochlorococcus_A. The sequence goes on along the minus strand of JAOOLS010000025.1, from coordinate 2,267 downwards.
ATCAGCCTGAACTTGCTTACTTCGAATGCTTACATGAAGTTAAACTTATTGTTGATTTAATGGTGAAGGGAGGCTTATCTCAAATGAGAGATTCCATCTCAAATACTGCAGAATATGGAGATTATGTAAGTGGTAAAAGACTTATCAATAGTGATACAAAGAAAGAAATGCAGAAAATTCTGAAAGATATTCAAGATGGGACTTTCGCTAAGAATTTTGTGGAAGAATGCGAAAAAAACAAACCCTTAATGACAAAATTAAGAGAAGAGAACTCAAAACATGAAATTGAGAAAGTGGGTAAAGGTCTGCGCTCGATGTTCAGTTGGCTGAAATAAATTTATTTTTACTATTTCTTGGATCGATTGGTTTTGATTTATCAATCGGTGATCCAAGATTCTTAATCCACCCAGTTCAAGTAATTGGCTTTTACATAAAAAAAATATCTGATTACCTAATAAATAATTTTAGAGAAAATAAAAAAATATTGTTTTGGGGTGGTTTCTTCGTAGCTATAACCACTATTGGAATGAGTTTTGGATTAGGAAAATTGATAGAAATCAGTTATGTGCAATCAAGAAATAATTTTTTTAGTGGATTGTTAATTTTTTTTGGGCTTTCAAGTTGTATTGCGACTAAGGGACTTATTTCAAGTGTAAAAGAGATTGCAGAGCTAATAGAACGCGAAGAAATTAATGATCAAAATAAGAGGATAATCAAAGATAAGGTACAAAGGATAGTAAGTAGGGATGTAAGTTCATCTTCTTTAGAACATCTTTTGAGATCAAGTACAGAGAGTCTTACCGAAAATTCTGTTGATGGAATATTTGGGCCATTATTTTGGATTTTTATTGGAATTTTTTTTATGAAATTTTCAATTTTTCTGCCAGGGCCTTTATCACTTGGTTTTTCTTATAAAGCCATAAGTACTTTAGATTCAATGATAGGTTACAAACATGATTATTTTAGATATTTAGGTTTTTTCAGTGCAAAAATCGAAGATATTTTTACTTATGTTCCTTCAAGATTAGTTTTAATCACATTACCTTTAGTTAGTCCCAAAATTAATGAGTATGGATCAATCATAAAAAAAAGCTATCTTGATGGTAAAAAATATGATTCTCCTAATGCTGGGATTTCAGAAGCTATATTCGCTTATATTTCTGGCATAAAATTGGGCGGAAAAAGTAAATATAATAACGAGATTATAGAAAAGCCAATAATTAATGAGACTGGAGATTATTGCACTGGAGAGAAGATAAAATTAATTTGTCAATTAATTTTGAGATTACAATTTTTATGGATAATAATTTTTGCCTTAATTTTTTATAATTTCAACTTTAATCTAATAATAAATTAGTTTTAAAATTACTAGAATAAATCATAAAATTCTATGCAAGAAAACGGGCCTCCAAAAGAAAATCAAAATGATGATTTTACTAATACATCATCCACTGATAATGAATACTCAAAATGGGTAGACAATCAAGGAGATGAAGTAAAGAATGTTTTTGGATTTAATAGCAGTGCTGAACTTGTAAATGGTAGAGCAGCAATGATCGGATTCTTAATGCTCATATTAACCGAATTAGTTTTTAGCGGCAGACCTGTTACTTCATCAATTTTTGGTATTAATTAAAAATGGAAGCAAAAAAATCTAATCCAATAAAAGTATTCTTGTATATATCCTTATGGGTAATTATTTGGGGCACTATAGGATCTTTAATCGATTTTCCTCTATATAAAAATAAAATCTACTTAGAAGGAAGCATATATCAATATCTTACTTTCACAGTTACAGCTATTATTTCTATTATATCTGCAAAGTTTTTTTATAAGAAAATTGATTTATAAAAACTTGTACCTAAATTTCTTAATAATTTTTGCTGGTTCTTTACTGTCATTGGACTCGTAAAGTATCCACTGATGTGTCTCAGTATCATGATCACAACCATAATTTCCAGATGAGTTATCGTAACTTGAAAGATATGAGTGACAATTTTGGTCTGCCTCAAAAGCGGAGTCATAACCTGTTAGAAAATACATCAAAAATAGAACAGTTATTAACAAAAAAGATACTTGAGAAACTAAATTAACTACTTTCATAAGATATTTTAAAATTTAAATATATCATTTAATAAAATATTTCGATCTAAAAATATAGTTAACGACCAACATTAAATACAAAGTCATGGAATGCTTGATTCTTTAAATAAAGGATGACTAGCAATACTAAAATCATATTTAAGCCTAATACTATTGATCCAAAA
>JAOOLS010000024.1 GCA_028408915.1 Prochlorococcus sp. AH-716-J09 | reverse complement strand
TTCTGATGGAACCATAATTGGTTCACTAACAAATCCACTTGGACCTGCTGACCAAACAATTTCTTCCTTAGAAGTTAAATTTATTTTTTTTATTGCTTGAAGTGGAGCGTTCCCTAGCTTTTGAGATGTGCTTGCCATCCAACTAAAAGTTGCTTTTAATCCTAAGTTTTTAGGATTAACAACAGCAAATTCACAACATTGTTCGCTGAAAGTTTCAACTTCACAAGTTTTTGTCTTTAGATCGATAATTGATCTTTTCAGTTTTCCTTCTGGATACTTATCAAAGTCAATATCTCTAAAATTCTCGTCTGGACCAACTGATGGGAAATCATCATAAAAAATGCTATCTAATATGATTTTGGAATCTTTTTCAAATGCGTTTACATGATGAAAAACGAATCCTTCTGGAGCATCTATTGTTAAAGGAGGCTGTCCTCTAAATAATCCACTTTCTCTGGGGATGATAAAAAACTTTGCCTTTTTATTTGGGTTCGACTTTAGACATTGAGCTGCTCCTCTTTGACCCATTACAAATGGAAGAGGATTGAAATCAATAGCATTCTGTAAAAATATTGCCCAATTAGTTGTAATTGCGAAATCATGAAGGAATGCAAAACCATTAAAGGTATCTTTTCTGTCAAAAATGAGCTCTCCAGAATTTATACCAGCATTATCAAATTCCATTAATCTAATGGTGCTTTTTGGCCCAGTTTGTACTCCAAAAGTGACTATAAGTTCTGGAGATGCATTTGAATTTAGGTCTCTTTTGGGATGAGCACTGAATGCTTCGTTAGGCTTGAGAACTCCTTTTAATGTTGTTAAACCAATAGTTTCAAGACTATCAGGATCCATTGCATGTGGACCTGCTGCTTCCCATAATGCGAGAATTTCATCTCCTAATTTAATGACATGTGTATTAGCGATATTCTTGAATTTTAGATCTAATGCATTATTTAAAATTCCTCCATTTTTTTGTGTTCCAAATACACCTCTATAAATAAATTTATCTATTTTTTCTTCTTCTAAATAGCCTTTAGTTTTAACAAATCTATTTGTTAAGAATGGCTGACCATTTTCGAATTTTATGGATGTTATCATCCCATCACCATCAAATGGATGATGAACCCATTGTCCCCCTCTCTCTAATATTCCTGGTCCATTTCTTAATAATGTTCCATTTAAATTTTGAATATTATTACCTTTGCTAATTTTTAGAGGCTCTTTAGTTAGCTCCTTTTCTACATTTTGATAAGCACTTGACCAATCTTCTTTTTTAAAAATATTAAATTTATTAATTTTTTTATCTTGTAAATTAGTCACAACAAAATGATCTTTTAGTCTATCTTCGCCAAAAATCAACTGAATTGTGGCTGATTCGAAAAAAATTTCTATTTTATTGTTTTTCTAACATTCCTTTACTGCTTGGAATTGAATTAGATCTTCTTGGATCTATCTCGGTAGCCATTCTCATTGCTCTTGAAAAAGCTTTAAAGCAAGCCTCAACTATGTGATGTGAATTACTACCTCGTATTTGATTAATATGCAGAGTAATACCGCTGTTATTTACAAAGGCAATAAAAAACTCTCTTACTAGTTCAGTATCATAATTTCCTATTCTTGGGGCTTTTAATTGAAGATCATAAGATAGATGCGGTCTCCCAGAGCAGTCTAAAGTGACTTGAACTAATGCTTCATCTAATGGTGCAAAGAAATGTCCAAATCTGCTTATTCCTTTTCTTTCTCCCAAGGCTTTTGAAAATGCTTTGCCTAATGCGATTCCTACATCTTCATTTGTATGATGATCATCAATATGGGTATCTCCAATTGCTTTTATTTTTAAATCGAACAATCCATGACTTGATATTTGATGAAGCATATGATCTAAGAATGGTATCCCGGTATCAATTTCAGAAATTCCATTTCCATCTAAGTTTATAAATACAGAAATATCTGTTTCATTCGTTTTTCTTTTTATTTCAGATTGTCTTAAAGATGACATTTTTATACAAAAAACTTAGTTTACATTCCATTAATGCAGTAACCCGCATCAACATAAATTGTTTGGCCTGAAATGCCGCTAGAGAGATCACTTAATAGAAAAGCAGCTGTATTACCTACTTCTGTTTGAGTGACTGTTCTGCGTAAAGGAGCCTTTTCTTCAACATTGTGAATCATATCTAAAATGCCACCAATAGCAGAACTGGCAAGTGTTCTTATAGGCCCAGCACTTATTGCGTTAACTCTGACTTGTTTTTCGGGACCAAGTTCTGCAGAAAGATATCTTACTGAAGCTTCTAAAGCTGCTTTAGCAACTCCCATTACGTTATAGTTAGGAATCGCCCTTTCTGAACCTAAATAAGTTAATGAGACAACTCCAGCACCATCACTAAAAAGTGGTTTTGCTGCTTTACATAAAGGTGCTAACGAATACGCACTTATATTAAGAGCCCTATCAAAACCCTCTGAAGTGGTAGCACTATAATCTCCAATCAATTCATCGCGTCCTGCAAATGCTAGGCAGTGAACTAATCCGTCAATTTGCCCCCAATTGTCTTTTATATTTTTAAAGATTTCTTCAATTTGAGCTGGATTTTGAACATCAAGAGGCAAAAATAACGATGGGTTTAAAGGTTCAGTTAGTTCTCTAACTTTAGACTCGAATCTTCCCTTATCATCAGGTAAATATGTGATTCCAAGTTCTGCGCCAGCTTTTGAAAGTTGTTGAGCGATACCCCATGCTATTGAACGATTATTGGCAATTCCCGTAACAAGAATTTTTTTGCCAGTTAGATTTAGAAGCATTTTGTTTATTATTTCTATATATTCTCCTATACAAAAGTACCTATCTTTACGGATTACTGCAAAATATACAATAATTTTCAAATATCAAAGAATTTTTAACTTGAACATGGTAAGAACAAATTCTATGGTTTTGGAATTAGGTTTTCAATTACCGAATTTCGAAATATTAAATGCTAATTCTTCAAAAAATGAATATTTTAATTCTCATAATCTAGATAATCGGCATTTACTTTTAATGTTTATTTGTGCCCATTGCCCATTTGTTAAATATATTGAGAATCAAATTTTCACCTTAAGTAAAGAAATTGAAAATACAGTTCAAACAGTTGCAATTTCAAGTAATGATATTGTCACTCATCCTTCAGATTCTCCCAAAAATTTAAGAATACAAGCACAAACACAGGGATGGAGTTTTCCTTATCTATATGATGAAAATCAAAATTTTGCTAAGAAATTAAAAGCGGCTTGCACCCCAGATTTTTATCTTTTTTCAAATGAAGGAGATGGTGATTTTTTATTGTATTATCATGGCCAATTAGACGATAGTAGACCAGGTAATAATATACCTATATCTGGAAAAGATTTGCGCTCTGCTGTAAAAGATTTGAATCAAGATAATTCTTATCCTTCAAATCAGATGCCTTCTTTAGGTTGCAATATAAAATGGACTCCTGGTAAAGAACCAAGTTGGTTTAAATGAATTAAAAATTTTTTTTACCCATAGAAATATGGTTTAGGGTTAATATATTTATTATGCAGATACCTCCATTTACTTTAGATAGGCAGTTCCAAGAAATTGGCTCTGAAATTGAAAGTGAGGTTTCTAAAGTTTTAAAAGGGGGCCAGTATATTGGAGGAAAAGAAATTGTCAAATTTGAGGAGAGTTTTTCAAATCTGATTGGTGTTGAAAATACTATTGGATGTAATAGTGGAACTGACGCTTTAGTATTAGCTTTGCGCGCATTAGATATTGGTGTGGGTGATGAAGTTATTACCTCATCTTTTAGCTTTTTTGCAACTGCAGAGGCTATTAGTGCAGTTGGTGCTAATCCTGTTTTGGTAGATATAGATCCAGAAACTTATCTTATTAATACTGAACTAATAGAACAAGAAATAAATTCTAATACCAAGGCAATTATGCCAGTTCATCTATTTGGTAATGCAGTGAATATGACCTTAATAAAATCTTTGGCCAAGAAATATGACTTAAAAGTAATCGAAGATTGTGCTCAGGCAACATGCACAATGTGGGGAACTTCCAAAGTTGGTAGTATTGGTGATATAGGCTGTTTTAGCTTTTTCCCTACTAAAAATTTAGGAGCTGCTGGTGATGGTGGAGCAGTAACAACTTCAGATCAGAAGATTGCAAAAAAAATTAGAGAACTGGCTGTTCATGGCAGCCCAATAAGATATCATCATACCCAAATTGGATATAACAGCAGACTTGATACCATTCAAGCTGCCATATTAAACATAAAAATTAAATATGTTTCTAAGTGGATTAATAATCGCAAAAAAATTGCTAATAATTACCTTAATTTATTAGAAAAAAATTCATTTATTAGTTTTCCAAAAATTAGCTCTGATTCAATTTCCCATTCTTGGAATCAATTTGTAATCAAATTAAGAAACGATAAAAATGTTTTAAATGAAGATTTTTCAAATTTATTTGATACTGATTGCAAAAAATACTATTCCTTAAGGAATTTGGTAAAACAACAACTTTTTGAAAAAGGTATTAATTCAATTATTTATTATCCAATTCCAATACACGCACAAATAGCTTACAAAAATAAAAATTTTTCTAGAACAAAACTCATTAATACTGAGAGAATTTGTACAGAAGTTCTTAGTCTTCCAATGTTTCCTGAAATTTCTTATGAAGAGCAAGTTTATGTAGCAGAAAATTTGAATAAAGTTTTAAAGAATTGTATAGAGGAAATTCAAATTTCAGCATAAAGTGATTTAAATAATCTTTGTTGTATGTTGTGATTGACAATAGGGCTTGAATAATTATTTTTTTCTAAATTAGATATCTCCCCATTTAATAATTCTGCATTTGACACTTTAGATAATTCAGGAATCCAATATTTTATATATTTGCAAATAGGATCAAATTTTTTTGCTTGGGTATATGGATTAAAAATTCTAAGTGGTTTTGGATCCATACCGCTACTGGCGCTCCACTGCCATCCCCCATTATTTGCAGCTAAATCTCCATCAACCAAAGTCTCCATAAATTTTTTCTCGCCCATTTGCCAATTGCATATAAGATCTTTTACCAGAAATGAAGCGACTATCATCCTACACCTGTTATGCATCCAGCCAGTACTATTTAGTTGACGCATTGCAGCATCAACTATAGGGACTCCGGTCTCTCCGTTGCTCCAATGCTGAAACCATTCATTATTGTTTTGCCATGGAAAGTGATCCCATTTTTTTCTATATGGACCTTTCTCTAGCTCTGGGAAATGGAATAAGCAATGTTGATAAAATTCACGCCAAACAAGTTCTTTTTGCCAAGTTTCAATTGATAGATAATTTCCTTGATTTGCAAAATCTAAATTTAATGTGGCGTTCCAAATTTTTCTAATGCTAATGGTGCCGAATCTGAGAGATGCACTTAGAAAAGATGTCCCATTATGGCAAGGAAAATCTCTTGAAGAATTATAAGAAGATATTTTTTTTTCGTTAATGAAGTTTTCTAATAATGTTTCTGCAGCATTCTCTCCAGGTCTACATGGACAAATATTCGAACCAGGAAATTTATTATTTTTGATAAATTTCTCTAGAACCGAATCAGATGAATTTATTGTCTTATTTTCTTTGAGTTTATTATCTATATCTTTGAACTGGAAAACAACTTTATTTTGGTCATATGGACCTAATAAATTCATTTTTGATTTAAGGTTTTTATAAAAAGGCCCATAAACTGAATAAGGTTTATTATTTCCGGAAAATATTTTTAAAGGTTCTACTAACAAGTGATCCCAAGTTTCAATAACTTGAATATTTTGTTCTTTTAAAATTTTTTTTATTTGTAAATCGCGATTAATCTCATAAGGTTCAATTGATCTATTCCAAAAAACAAATTTAGTATCTATTTTCTTTGCTAATTGAGGAATTATTAATACTGGATCTCCTTCTTCAATAACTAATCTACTACCCATTTTTTTCCAGTTATTACCTAATTCTTGAAGCGAATTTCCTAGAAACCAAGCTCTTGAACTTGCATTGAAATCGTGTGAGTAATTTTTATCGAATATATAAGTTGAAGTAATAGCATTTGATAATGAAAATGCTTTGATTAAAGCTTGATTATCAAATATTCTTAAATCCTTTCTATGCCAAAAAAGTATTCTAGGTTTATTCATAATTTATCTAAAAATTGTTTAGCTCTAAACCAAGCCGTCACGGTTTTTGCGTCAAGAATTTCATCCCCACTAGCAATAAGATTATCTAGTTCGTCGGGATCTAAAATTAATACTTCTATATCTTCATCTAAATCTCCTTGAACCTCTGAATTGAGTTTGTTTAAATCACGAGCTAAAAATAAATAAATTTCTTCATCTGCATACCCAGGAGCAGGGACAAGAGTGCCTAGTTCATCCCATTTGTTCGCACTGAATCCAGTCTCTTCTTGTATTTCTCTTTGAATAGAATCAAAAGGGGTTTCACCTATTTCTAATGTACCTGCTGGAAATTCTAATAAATACCTTGAAATGGCAAATCTATATTGCCGCAGAGTGATAACTTTATTGTCTTTTGTAATTGGTACGGCTAATGCTGCTCCAGGATGCTTAATGTATCCATATTCACCTTCATGTCCATTTGGAAGCTCAATTCTATTTATTTCGAAACTAAATTTTTTTGACTTTAACTCAGATATTTTTTCTTTAAAAATGGATTTTTTTATGAGGTTTTTGTTGTCCATAATTTTTAAATAAAAACAGCCTAACAATTATTTTTTGGTTTTGTAAATCATTTATATAGACCATTTTGGGACATCAAACTTTGTGATTTTTTGGCTTCTACTTAAGATTTCAGATAGTGGTGTAATAACGAAATTCCGATTCATGAATCTAGGGTGTGGTAACGTTAATTCCTCGTTATCCGTATGAAAATTCTCCCACCAAAGAATATCTAAATCGAGACATCTTGATAGCCATTTCTTACCCTTTGGCGTTTCTTCTCGTCCAAAAAATCTCTCTAACTTTTTTAGCTCTTTTAAAAGTAATTTCGCGTTTTTATTTGATGGTTTAGGAAAAGAATTACTTTTTATAAGTAAGAGAGTATTTAAATAATTTGGCTGCTCATTTTCAACACCATGGGGTAATGTCTCATAAATTGAAGACCAAAAAAACTTTGCATGAAATTTGCTTTTCTCTTCTTTTTTTTTTGTTGAAACTATCTCCCCACTCATTTATTATTTCTTCTATTTTTGGTTTGCAAATTAATAGTGACTCAAGAGGGGTTCCGAATTTACTATCAATATTTGCTCCGAGGGATATACATAGTCCATTTTTGATATTAAGATTTGATAATTCCACTACAAAAAACAAAGTTATTGGATAAATTCTATATCAGGCATTTTTAAAGTGATTTTGAACCCCGAGTTAAAAGAAAAAGGAGAAATAAAAGATTTAATGAAGTCAAAGGATTCTTTTAGAGCTTTCCCTTTGGCGGCAATTACAGGTCATAGCTTATTGAAATTATCTTTGCTTTTGGCAGCAGTTGATCCTAGTTTAGGAGGAGTAATTATCGCTGGCGGAAGAGGTACTGGCAAGTCAGTATTAGCAAGGGGTTTGCATACTTTACTCCCTCCTATAGAGGTATTAGATAATGAATTAATACTGGAAACACTTTCTAAGAGAAATATTAATACTTCATTAAGACCTATCGGAAGGAACCTAGATCCAGATAAACCAGAGGAATGGGATATTAGTACTAATAAATTGATAGAGGAGGCAATTGGAAGTGATTATTTGAATCAAATTGAAGAAATTCCAAAAAAAGTAAGAGAGGCACCATTTATTCAAGTACCAATTGGGATAACTGAAGACAGGCTTGTTGGATCAATTGACGTAGCTGCATCATTAAGTACGGGGGAACAAGTTTTTCAAGCTGGTATTTTAGCAGAGGCTCATAGAGGTGTTCTTTATGTAGATGATATAAATTTATTGGATGATGGCATTGTAAATTTAATTCTTGAAGCCACAGGAAGAGAGAAAAATAATATTGAAAGAGATGGTTTAAGCCTTTCTCATCCTTGTAAGTCACTTTTAATAGCAACTTATAATCCTGAAGAAGGTGCTTTAAGAGATCATGTTTTAGATCGTTTTGCCATTGTGCTTTCCGCAGATCAATCTATAGATAATTCTCAACGAGTTGAGATTACAAAATCTGTTTTATCGCATGCAGAAAATAATATTAAATTTTCAGAAAAATGGTCGGAAGAATCCGATAATCTATCTACTCAATTAATTTTGGCAAGGCAATGGTTAAAGGATGTCAAGATAACAAAAGAGCAAATAACCTATTTAGTGGATGAAGCTCTTAGGGGAGGAGTAGAAGGGCATAGGTCAGAATTATTTGCAGTAAAAGTAGCAAAGGCTAATGCAGCTCTTCGAGGCGATGAAAATGTGAATTCTGAAGACCTAAAAGTCGCAGTAAGGTTAGTTATTCTTCCACGAGCAATGCAACTACCTCCAGACGATGATGATATACAGCCACCCCCTCCAGAGGATCAGAGTCCCCCACCTCCACCTCAATCAAATAATGAAGATTCTGAAGCTGAAGCTAATGAAAATGATGATAATCAAGAGCAAGAACAAGAGGAAGATAATTCTGATGGAGAAGAAGAATCTACTCCCGAAATACCTGAAGAATTTATATTAGATCCTGAGGCATGTATGGTTGATCCTGATTTATTGCTTTTTTCATCAGCTAAAGCTAAATCGGGAAATAGCGGTAGTAGATCAGTCATATTTAGTGATAGTAGAGGAAGATATGTAAAACCTATAATTCCCAGAGGTAAAGTAAAAAGAATTGCTGTAGATGCTACTCTTCGAGCTGCTGCTCCTTATCAAAAATCGAGAAGATTAAGGAACCCTAATAAATCAATAGTTATTGAAGAAAATGATTTTAGGGCAAAGCTTCTTCAAAAAAAGGCGGGGGCTTTAGTAATTTTTCTCGTTGATGCAAGTGGCTCTATGGCTTTAAATAGAATGCAAAGTGCCAAAGGTGCAGTTATCAGACTTTTGACCGAGGCATATGAGAATAGAGATGAAGTTGCCCTGATTCCCTTTAGAGGAAATCAGGCAGAGGTTCTTTTACCTCCAACAAGATCGATAACTGCTGCAAAAAGAAGGCTTGAAACAATGCCTTGCGGAGGTGGATCGCCTTTAGCTCATGGACTAACGCAATCAGCAAAAGTAGCAAAAAATGCTCTTTCTACTGGAGATATAGGTCAAGTTATTGTTGTTGGAATTACCGATGGAAGAGGAAATGTTCCATTAGGATTATCTCTAGGACAAAATGAGGTTGAAGAAAACGAAAATACAAATGCAAATTTAAAGCAAGAGGTTCTTGATATTGCAGCAAAATATCCCATGCTTGGGATAAAACTTTTGATAATTGATACAGAAAGAAAATTTATTGCAAGTGGATTTGGTAAAGAATTAGCAGAGGCAGCTCAAGGGAAATATGTTCAACTGCCAAAAGCTACAGATAAAGCAATCGCAGCCATGGCTTTAAATGCTATAAATGAACTTTAATATTTCTCATGGATAAATTTCGTTAAGGAATTTTGAAAGTCCAATCGTTAAATCTCTTATTGATTTGGTTAATTCTTTATCTTCAGTTAATTTTTTAAAATCATCACTCATATCATCTATTTTGGTTGAAATAGACCTAGCAGAATTTATTGTCAATTTAATATCATTAAGGGTTTCTTTGTCATCGATAGTAGACAAAATGTTATTCAAATGATTTGCAGCAGTGGTAATTTCTTTTATTAGTGGTTCAACTCTTTCTATTTCTTTTTTCGATAAAAAAATTAATTCATCAAGATTTTCTTGTGTTTTATCAAATTGATCAATTGATTTGAGGACGTTCTCAATTAAGTTTTCTTGATTTGTTTCTTTTAAAAGTTGACTTATTCTATTGGTTATATTTGAAAGACTTGAAAGTTGCTTGCCCGTGATAGTATCGCCCTGACAAATAATTAATTTGGTATCGCATTTTTCGGATATAGGTTGTGCAATTTTTTTAGGAATTGTCTTGTCACTAGTTTCTAAAGCAACTTGCACATCTCCTCCAAGGAAAGAATTTGTAACTACCCTCGCAAATGCAGGCTTAGGAAGAATAATTTCAGGATTATTTAAAACTATTTTTGCTTTAATTGATTCATTCGTGAACAAGATATCTTCTATCGATCCAACTAAGATTCCTCTGTAAGTAACTGGAGATTTTTTTGATAAACCGCTTGCGTTATTAAATTCAGCAAAGAGGTACCAATTTTTTGAAGATAATCTTACACCTCTTAGCCAAAAAGAAAAAAAAGTGAATATTAAAATGCCCCCTAATAAGGAAAAACCAACTATTGAATCTCGTAAGCTTCTACGCATAATTTCTAAATGTCTTTGGGTTGCATTGGACCATCAAGTTTTCCATGCCTAAATTGAAATACATAGGGATCTTTACTCTCTTTAAATTCATTAATCGAGCCTGCCCATCTGAATTTGCCTCCATAAAGCATTAAAACTTTATCTGAAGTTCTCTCTATAGTACTAAGAACATGGCTAACCACAATAGATGATCCGCTAGCTTTATCATTTGTCTTATTAATTAGATCTTCAATTCTTGATGAGGCAATGGGATCAAGGCCTGCAGTTGGTTCATCAAAAAGTAATAAAGGTTTAGACTTTGCATTGAGAGTTTGATCAGTAATTAATGCCCTCGCAAAACTTACTCTTTTTTGCATGCCTCCACTTAATTCATTTGGAAGTTTATTCTCAATATTAAATAATCCCACCTCAGCCAAACATTCACGTACTATTTCTTTAACTGACTTTTTCGATAAGTTTTTATTTCTCTTGAGGAGAAAACCTACATTTTCTTCAATAGTTAGAGATCCTAATAAAGCTGGGTTCTGAAAAACTAGTCTTACATCAGGAGGATTATTTTGATCTAATCTCAAATATGTTTGCTTCTCACCAAATATCCTTAATTCTCCTTTTGTAGGTAAAATTAGTCCTGCTAATATTTTTAATATGGTTGATTTGCCAGAACCTGAGGGGCCAACAATAGCTAATTTCTCTCCATCATTAAGTTGAAAATTTATTTGATTAAGCACATTAACTTTCCCCCAGCTTATTGAGAGGTTTTTTGTTTCAACTGCATGCTTTGATTTTTTCAAAACTTATATAAAAAAATCTATATATTATATTTTGCCTATTTTTGGAAATAAAAAAAGGATGTATGAATTTGATTTATAATGAATTCATATAGTCTTTAAATTTGAGAAAAATAATTTAAGAGGTTTTTTTAATGAATAAGGGTAAAAAAAGGATCAGACGGTACTATAAAAATTTTAAAAAGTCTAATTTTGTCTTGTTGAACAAAATCTTAAGGATTTTGAGTTGGCTTTTGCCAGGATTGGTAATAAAAAGATGGATGTTTACATCTGCTATAGGATTTTTGACTACATTATTAGGCTTGGTAATTTGGACAAATTTAAGACCTCTGTATTGGCTTATTGAAATCTTTTTTGGGGTAATGACAGGTTTAACAAGTATTTTGCCTGTTCCATTAATGGGGCCATTGATTTTTTTTGTTGGAATATTATTAATTGGGATTGGACAAAATAGAAGTATTAATTCTATTCAAAAAGCTCTTGTTCCAGAAAAAGATACATTTCTAGTTGATGCATTAAGAGTTAAAAGTAAATTAAATAGAGGCCCAAATATTGTTGCAATTGGGGGTGGTACAGGCTTATCTACTCTACTGAAAGGATTAAAAAATTACAGTAGTAATATTACAGCAATCGTAACTGTATCCGATGATGGTGGAAGCAGTGGAATTCTCAGAAAACAACTAGGTGTGCAACCTCCAGGAGATATTAGAAATTGCTTGGCAGCCTTATCAAACGAAGAACCTACTTTAACTAGATTATTTCAGTATAGATTTTCAGGAGGAAGTGGTCTGGAAGGTCATAGTTTTGGAAATCTATTCTTGTCAGCTTTAACAACAATTACAGGAAGTTTAGAAAAAGCAGTTCAAGCCTCTAGCAAGGTTTTGGCGGTACAAGGTCAAGTATTACCTGCAACAAATATTGATGTAATGTTATGGGCCGAATTAGAAGATGGTGAAAAAATTTTTGGTGAAAGCAAGATCAGTAAATCTAAAAAATTAATTTCGAGGATTGGTTACCTACCAGAAAATCCTTCAGCTCTTCCAAGTGCTCTGGAATCTATAAAAGAAGCTGATTTAATTGTTCTTGGCCCAGGTAGTCTATACACTTCTTTATTGCCTAATCTTTTAGTACCAGAGATAGTGGATGCTTTATTGCAAAGTAATGCCCCTAAAATTTATATAAGTAATTTGATGACTCAGCCTGGAGAAACAGATGGTCTTGATGTTTATCAACATATCAAAGCAATAGAAAAACAATTATCAAATTTTGGAGTTAATACTCGAATTTTTAATTCAATCTTATCTCAGATACAATTTGAAAAGTCTCCATTAGTAGACTATTACGAAAGTAGAGGTGCAGAGCCTGTCAAATGTAATAAAGGTAAATTATTATCTGAGGGTTATTATGTTTTGCAAGCACCATTGTACTCAAAAAGAATAACTCCAACTCTTAGACATGATCCCAGGAGATTAGCAAGAGCAGTTATGTTTATTTACCGCAAATTAAAAAAATTAAACTAATAAGCATCTTGAAGTTCATAAAAATCTGGCTGAATATAATCTTTCCTTAATGGCCATCCTCTCCAATCTTCAGGCATTAATAGTCTTTTGGGATTTGGATGATCAATAAAATTTATTCCATACATATCGAACGTTTCTCTTTCTTGCCAATCACTTCCTTTAAAAATTTCATACAAACTAGGGATTGATAGATCAGAATCTCTTTTTAGGAAAACTTTTAATCTGACTTCTTTAATTTTTTCAATTTTTTGTAAATCATCAACAGTTATAAAATGGTAGAAACTCACAAGATTTTTTCCTGGTCCCTCATCATATCCTCCTTGACATTGGAGATAATTGAAACCGTAATTTCTTAAGGCCGATACTGCTTCATATAATTTATTAGGTTCCACAGAAATGTTTTCAATTCCTATGTTATCTTCAGATAATGATTGATTTGGAATTCCATCTTTAGACAAAGATTGGCTTATTAAACCTTCTTTTTCTATTGAAGTATCTGAGGATTTAGCTAAACCGTCTTTTTCCATTAATCTTCTACAGTATTAATAATTTCAGTTTTTTCGGTGTTTTCAGGAAATTCAGTTATTTTTTCTTTTTTGGAGGAAGGAATAACGTTAGCTGAAGTTTTATTTAGATATTCACCTGTATTTTCTGAGAAGACAAGATTCATTTCGTGATCAGATGTTATGTATCTGTGAGTTTGTTCTGTTTTTGTGCGCTCTAAAATTGATTCATTACCAACTTTTTTTCTTAATTTAATTACAGCATCAAAAATCGCTTCTGGTCTTGGTGGGCATCCTGGAAGGTATAAATCAACTGGTATCAATTTATCAACTCCTCTTACAGCAGTTGTAGAATCTGCACTGAACATTCCTCCTGTGATTGTGCAAGCACCCATTGCGATAACATATTTTGGTTCCGGCATTTGCTCATAAAGTCTTACAAGCGCGGGAGCCATCTTCATTGTTACTGTCCCTGCAACTATTAGTAAATCTGCTTGCCTTGGTGAGCTTCTAGGTACTAATCCAAATCTATCAAAATCAAATCTTGATCCAATTAAGGCAGCAAATTCTATAAAACAACAAGCTGTTCCGTACAAGAGAGGCCATAGACTACTTAGTCTAGCCCAATTATGAAGGTCGTCTAAACTTGTCAATATAATATTTTCGCTTAAATCTGTAGTAACTTGGGGTGCACCAAGAGGATTACAAGTTCCTTCTCGAATTTCTCTTATTGCTTTTGGGGATAATTGTGGATTCAATTTTTTAACTCCATTCTAAAGCACCTTTTCTCCATGCGTATGCCAGAGCGATAACAAGTATTGCAATGAAAATTAAAGCCTCAATAAAGGCTAATAAGCCTAGTCTATTGAAAGCAACAGCCCAAGGATAAAGGAATACCGTCTCAACATCAAATATAACGAAAACTAAGGCAAACATGTAATAACGAATATTAAATTGAATCCATGCTCCTCCTATAGGCTCCATTCCAGATTCATATGTAAGTTTTCTTTCCCCTGTTCTGCCTTTTGGGGCAATGATAAGATTAGTAACTAGAGCTAATATTGGTACTGCTGCGGCAATGAGAAGGAAACCTAAAAAATATTCATAGCCAGTTAATAAAAACATC
>JAOOLS010000023.1 GCA_028408915.1 Prochlorococcus sp. AH-716-J09 | reverse complement strand
AGTTTTTCCAGTAGCCCTTTTTGACAATTCAGTAGCTAACTTAACTCTTTGAGCCTCTCCACCAGATAATGTAGGTGCTGGCTGGCCTAATTTGACATATCCTAAACCGACATCTACCAATGTAGATAATCTATCAGCAGCTTGTGGTATTGCAGAAAAAGTTTCTGCAGCTTGTTCAACAGTCATCTCTAAAACATCAGATATATTGAAACCTTTATATTTAACTTGAAGAGTTTCCCTATTGAACCGAGCTCCTTTACATACTTCACATTGAACATACACATCAGGTAAAAAATTCATTTCAATAACATTGACTCCCTGGCCTTTACAAGCTTCGCATCTTCCTCCTTTCACATTAAAGCTAAATTGACCAGCCTGATAACCTCTCGCTTTTGCTTCTACTGTGGCGGTAAATATTTGCCTTATAGGGTCAAAAGCACCGGTATATGTTGCAGGGTTTGATCTTGGGGTTCTTCCTATTGGAGATTGATCAATAACGATAACTTTATCAATTGCCTTTATACCCTTTAACTCTTTTACACCTTGAGGAAAAGGGACTTTTAATCCTAGAGAATGACACAATGCAGGATGAAGCAATTCATTTATCAAGGTGCTCTTCCCACTTCCACTCACACCAGTTACAGAAACTAATCTTCCTAAAGGAAATTCCACAGAAATATTTTTTAAATTATTTTTAGAGCAATTATTTAAAATTAAACTTTTTTTTACAGATGATCTACGTTCTTTTGGAGTAGGAATAGACTTCCTACCACTAAGATAAGCACCAGTTAATGACTTTTCTGAATTTAAGACATCTTGATAAGATCCTTTAGCAATAATTTCCCCACCATAAACACCTGCCCCCGGACCAATATCTACTAAATAATCTGCGGATTTCATAGTATCTTCATCATGTTCAACCACAACCAAAGTATTTCCCAAGTCTCTCAAGCTTTTTAATGTTTCTAATAATCTGTCATTGTCTCTTTGATGCAAACCAATACTTGGTTCATCTAATACATATAAAACACCAGTAAGGCCTGCACCTATTTGTGTAGCCAATCTAATTCGTTGAGCCTCACCACCAGACAAAGTCATAGCTGGTCTATCTAAAGTCAAATAATCTAAACCAACATTAATTAAAAACTTTAAACGTAAACGAATCTCTTTTAAAACCAATTCACCTATCTGCTTTTGTTTTTCTGATAAAGATATATTTTCCTTCTTTGACTTACCTAAACCCATGATGCGCTCTACGTGATAAAGGGTTTCAGAAACGCTTATAGAAGTTAAGTCAGTAATGTTATATGGACCAAGTTTAACGGCCAAAGCCTCAGGTCTTAATCTTTTTCCAGAACATGTCTTACAGGGGACCAATTCTAGATACTTTTCTAATTTTTGTTTAACTGATTCTCCATTAGCTTCATTTAATTGCCTTTCTAATATTGGCAAAATCCCCTCAAAAGGCCTCTCAAAACCACTAGAAGTTTTAAAACGACTATCAGCTTGAATTAATATTGGTTTATCTGATCCTAAAAGTAGAACTTGTTTTTGCAAATCACTTAAATCTTTCCAAGGAGTTTTTAATTCAAAACCATAGGCTTGGCCTACAGAATAAAGTAAAGAGAAATAATAAGTATTATCTTTTTCACTCCAAGGGGCTATTGCAGCATATACAGGCAATGTTTTATCAGGTATAACTCGATCTGCAGTAAATTTTTTTAAATAACCAATACCATGACAATCTGGACAAGCTCCATATGGGCTATTAAAAGAAAATAATCTAGGAGAAAGCTCTTCAACAATAGAGCCATGTACAGGACATGCATAATTTTCTGAGTAAAGTTTTTCTCTCTCTAAATAAGAAGGTAAATTTTCTCCTTTTTTTGGAACAACTTCTACTATTGCTAAACCATCGCCTCTTTTGAGACAAGTTTGTAGTGAATCATTTAATCTTTCTTGTATTCCTTCTCGTGCAATTAATCTATCAACTACTACCTCAATATTATGAACTTGATTTTTATCTAATTCAATACTATCAGCAAGTTCTCTTACTTCTCCATTGATTCTAACCCTAGCAAATCCTTCAGCAGCTAGTCCGCTGATTAATTTTGTATGTGTTCCTTTCTTACCTCTTACAACAGGAGCCAACAATTGATACCTTATTCCTTCTGGTAAAAGAAGGATTTGATCTACCATTTCATCAATTGTTTGAGGCGCAATTGGAATCCCGCAGTGGTGACAATGCGGCTCACCAGCACGACCAAACAATAATCTTAAATAATCTTGTATTTCTGTTACTGTTCCAACTGTTGATCGAGGATTATGACTTGTAGATTTTTGATCAATTGAAATAGCAGGTGATAAACCTTCAATATTGTCAACATCTGGTTTGTCTACTTGACCCAAAAATTGCCTTGCGTATGCAGAAAGACTCTCAACATATCTTCTTTGACCTTCAGCAAAAATAGTATCAAAGGCCAGAGAACTTTTACCACTTCCACTCACACCTGTAAAAACTATAAATTTATTTCTAGGTAGAGAAAGATCAATATTTTTTAAATTATGCTGACGAGCTCCCCTAATATTAATTGAGTTATCTTCTTCAAAACTATTATCAACTTTATTAACCATGCTTAAATCTAAATTATGGTTTAAAAAGATTATTATAGTAGAATTTTTTCTATTTTACGCAGCTGAGCGATCAAGAAGCCTAGAAGCATATTCCTTTACTTCGCATGAACCTCCACCTATAAGTTCTATTAGTTCATTTTTTCTTTGATTTTTTGTAGTTAGTTTGGCAATTGAAGTATAAGTTATTCCATTATTTACGTTTTTATTAACTTTGAAATGAGCTGATCCCCTAGCAGCTAGGAATGGCTGATGTGTAATACATAAAACTTGTTGATTTTTTGCAATTTCTTTTATAAGCTCAACCAAAGAAAATAGTGATTTACCACTTAAACCACTATCAATTTCATCTAAAAAGAAAGTATTGGATTGTCTAGAAATACTAGATTTAATAGCTAATAAAAATCTTGACATTTCTCCGCCAGAAATAACATTTGATAATGGAGCAAGCTTCTGATCAGGATTAGCCGAAAACAAAAAATTTATATCGTCAATTCCATCGCCAGAAGGCTTGCGTTCAGAAAATTGAATTGAAAAATTTGCATTTTCTAAACCTAGATTGCTTAAAATTGACATTACTGAATTTTGTAACTGTTTAGCAATTTTTTTTCTTTCAGTAGATTGACTAACAAATAAAAAATTTAAATCACTTTGTAAATTATCAATTTGAGCTTTAATCGTACAAATCTCGTTACCTTGATCATTTTGTTGAAAATACGTCTTTAATTGATCGCGCTTTTCAATTAATTGAGTTAAATCCAATGAAAACGTTCTCTCTAAGTTTTTTAAAAAGAATAATCTTTTTTGTATTTCTGGAAGATTAGATTCATAATTTTCTATTTCTTGCAAATATGATTTTAGATCAAAAATTAAATCTTCAACATCAGCGTGAATATTTAATAATTGCTCTCTAAATTTTTGAATCTTTAAATCGTAATCTGATGTTTTATTTAAAATCTTTAGTGATTGATTTATAAAAGAAGTTACTGACGGTTCATCATGACTGAAATTATTTAAATTTTCTAATGATGATTTAATTGAATTATTAATTTCAAGATTATTTACAAGTTTATTTTCTAGTAACTCTAATTCTAAAATTTCTTCACTTGAATTTAAATCAGCTTCTTCTAAACTTTTCAACATGTGTTTAATTGCCAAGTTTTTTTCTTCTTGATTCCTAAAAAATTCTATTTTTTCATTCATTAATCTTGTTAAATTTTCACTTTCTCTCCATATACTTTTAATCCTTTCGCTCGTATTTCTAAATTCTTGAGAACATAAGTCATCAATAATTATTCTTCTTTTATCTAGAGAATCAAAAATAAAAGTGTCAGATTGACCTGCAAAATCTATTAAAAATCCTCCAAGTTTTTCTAATGATTGTCTATTAATTGGTAAATCATTAAGGGTATATTTGGATAAGATTTTATTATTTTTTTTATAAGATTTTCTTTTAATTTGAAGTTCTGAAGAAGTTATTTCAAAACCATTACTAATTAACCAATTATCAATTTGAAAAGAAGAAGAAAATATCGCCTCAATAACACAATGATCTTTTCCTGGACGTATTAAATGTTTTAGAGGTATATTAGTTCCACCAAATAAAGCATTTAAGGAGTCTAGAATTAATGATTTTCCTGAACCTGAATCCCCAGTTATGATATTCAAACCTTTTTCGAAATTAATTTCTATAATTTCTATTAAGGCAATATTCTCTATTTTTAGTTGTACTAACATGATAAACCTTCCATATAAAAAAATTAACTTCTTTTTTAAAAAAATAAAGGTCTTAAATATATAAAGTTATGAAAGAAGATTTTACTGATTTTATTGAGGTATCTGGGCTCTTAAATTACGATCCAGATACAATTTCTAAAATTTACAAAAAAAATCCTAAAAGACTTTTAAAAAGACTTTGGCAAACACTCATACCTATTTTTGCTTATATCTTCTCCGTGGGATGGGATAAATTAACTGGAAGATTAAAAAATGAGCAACAAGCAAGATTTAGAGCACGAGAATTAACAAATTTATTAGTAGAACTTGGGCCTGCATTTGTTAAGGCAGGCCAAGCTTTATCAACAAGACCAGATATAATCCCCGGGATTCTTCTAGAAGAATTATCTGAATTGCAAGATCAACTCCCTGGGTTTGATGGCAATAAAGCTATGGAATTAATAGAAGAAGATTTAGGATACAAAATAAATGAGATTTTTTTAGAAATTGATAAAGAGCCAATTTCCGCTGCTTCTTTAGGGCAAGTTCATAAAGCTAAATTAAAAAACGAAGAGATCGTTGCAATAAAAGTTCAAAGGCCAGGGTTGAGAGAACAAATAACCTTAGATCTTTATATAGTTAGAAATATTGCTTATTGGCTAAAAAACAATATCGGATTAATAAGAAGTGATCTTGTTGCTTTGATTGATGAATTAGGCAAGAGAGTTTTTGAAGAGATGGATTATCTAAACGAAGCTAAAAATGCAGAAAAATTTAGAGATATGCATAAACATAACAAAATGATTGCCGTACCAAAAATTTATAAAGAAATAACTTCAAGAAGAGTATTAGCAATGGAATGGATAGACGGTACAAAATTAACAAATTTAGAAGACGTAAAAAAATTAGGAATTAATCCTGATGCAATGATTGATATAGGAGTGCAATGCAGTTTAGAACAGCTTTTAGAACATGGTTTTTTTCATGCAGACCCACATCCAGGGAATTTATTAGCTTTAAAAGATGGAAGATTATGTTATCTAGATTTTGGAATGATGAGCGAAGTTTCCAGAGAATCTAGATCAGGATTAATTCAGGCAGTAGTACATTTAGTAAATAAAAACTTCGATAAATTATCTCAAGATTTCGTAAAATTGGGATTTTTATCAAAGGAAGTTAATCTAGAACCCATTGTTCCAGCATTCCAAGATGTTTTCATTAACGCCGTTGAACAAGGAGTTTCGAAAATGGATTTTAAAAGCGTTACAGACGATATGTCTGGTGTTATGTATAAATTCCCTTTCAGACTGCCCCCATATTATGCGCTTATAATTAGGTCATTACTTACATTAGAAGGAATAGCTTTAAGCGTAGATCCAAACTTCAAGATATTAGGCGCAGCTTATCCATATTTTGCAAGAAGATTAATGGAAGACCCAGATCCACAATTACGGGAAAGCCTTAAAGAAATGCTTTTTGATAATAAAAAATTTAAATGGGACCGTTTAGAAGATCTGCTTTCTAACGCTGCAAAGCAAACAAATCTCGATTTAGAAAAACTTTTAGACGAAGTTATCAATCTTCTCTTTTCTCCAAATGGAGGATTTCTTAGAAATGAAATAGTTGAAGGTTTAACAAATCAGATAGATTTACTTAGTCTAAAAATATTGAAAAGTTTAAATAGTTATCTTCCACAATCAATTAAATTAAATACTATTAACGATAATAATAACTTGCGTGATCTTATAATGTATGTTGAGCCATTAAGAAACTTTTTAGAGATTTTACAAAAAGTCCCGGGGTATTCAATTGACATTTTTCTAAAAAGGGTTCCAAGACTAATAAATGAACCTTATACAAGAGAAATGGGTATAAAAATTGCAAAAAAAGTAACTGAAAAAGGAGTAGTAAGACTTGTTAAGATTGCCGCTGGTGCAAATATATAAATGAAATTTAGTAGATTAACAATATCTAAAATATTTTTTATTTTAGTAATTTTTCCACTATTTTTTAATGTACCTAAGGGTTATACTGCTGAAGAAATTAAAATCACATACAGCATATTTTCTAGAACAATTAAAGTAAATTCTTTAAAAACTTTTGCTAAAGAAGGTAAATCTACGAGACAATTAAAAAGAATTTTGAATGCAACCGGGTCTCCCGATAAAGAAATTAGAACAGTTTTGAACAAAGATTTTGAAGTTCCTATTACTATTGCAAGCAAACTAATATATTCTGAAATAGGAAATGTCTTTTTAACAAGACTTTCATCTATTATCCACCCACCCAGAGCAACTGATGAGAGGACTGGCATGCTGGCCCTTAGAGCAAGCGTAATTCAAGGAATTAAAATAGGAAATGGAAAAATAAATCTAATAAATTTTTTTGAAGGATATCCAACTAAAACTGTAATTTTAGATGTCAGTGCTTTGAGCAAAGTTATGAATAAAGTAGAATCGATTTCAGAATTATTAACCTTTTTCACCAATTCCCCTCTAGAAAAAATCAAAACAAACTAAACAACCATGGTGTTATTAAATAAAATAAAAAACAAACTACTTATTAATTACAGAAAAAAAAGATGGCCAGGCTTAATAGAAGCTTATAAACAATATCTCCCAGTTACAAAAAAAACTCCTATTATTTCCCTCAATGAAGGAAATACGCCACTAATTCTAAGCGAGTCAATTAGCAACTTAATTGGAAATGGAACAAAAGTTTTTTTAAAATATGATGGCCTTAATCCAACAGGATCTTTTAAAGATCGTGGTATGACTATGGCAATTAGCAAAGCAAAAGAAGAAGGCCGTGAAGCAGTAATTTGTGCTAGTACTGGAAATACCTCTGCTGCTGCTGCTGCATATGCTTCTAGAGGAGGATTAAAACCTTATGTTTTAATCCCAGAAGGATTTGTTGCACAAGGAAAGCTTGCGCAAGCATTGATGTATGGCGCTGAGATAATATCTATTAATGGAAACTTTGATAAGGCTCTCGAAATTGTTAGAGATTTATCCTCAGAGCATCCTATAGAACTTGTTAATTCTGTTAATCCATATCGAATTCAAGGACAAAAAACGGCAGCTTTTGAAATAATTGATGACTTAGGTTATGCTCCTGATTGGCTTTGTATTCCAATGGGTAATGCAGGAAACATAACTGCATATTGGATGGGATTTAAAGAATATTCAAAAATAAAAAGAAATTTGAAATTACCAATAATGATGGGTTTTCAATCCGACGGCTCTGCTCCATTAGTAAAAAATATAATAGTTAAAGATCCAGAAACAATTGCAACTGCAATAAGAATTGGAAATCCTGTAAATAGAGAAAAGGCAAAAAAAGTAAGGAAGGAGAGTAAAGGAGACTTTCAGTCAGTTACAGATGAAGAAATAATCAATGCTTATAAAATACTTGCGAAAGAAGGAGTATTTTGTGAACCAGCTAGTGCAGCATCAGTTGCCGGACTAATTAAAAATAAGAATAGAATTCAAAAAGAATCTAATATTGTTTGTGTTCTTACTGGAAATGGATTGAAAGATCCTGATTGCGCCATAGAAAACAACGATGCCGTATTCAGACAAAATATTGAACCTTCATTAAAAAATATAACTAAAATCTTAGGATATTAAAATCCAAAAAAAATAGTGTCTGTGGAAATCAATTAAAAACCAAACCTCATTTGTTGAAAAGTACATAACAAGAAATTCTATTTGTTGAATAAGTTAGAAATTTTCGAAAAAAGAAAATAATATTCAACAAATCAAAAATTTTTTACACATGTTCTTTTCTTCGTAAACTAAATAGACAAACAGTTTAATTTAAGAATTCCACAGTTCCCACAAGAACTACTACTACTAAATTTTTTATTTTATTATTTATTTTTAAGTTAGAAGAAGAGTAAAAATAAATTTATTGAATTTAATTTACGAAAAAAGTATATTGTATTTGTAAAAAGTTCCAAATTCTAATGGAAATTATTTGTAATCAAAATGAATTAAATAATGCTATTCAACTTGTAAGCAAGGCAGTTGCTTCAAGGCCAACTCATCCAATTCTTGCAAATATACTTTTAACAGCTGACGAAGGAACTAACAAAATTAGTGTTACAGGATTCGACTTAAATCTAGGAATTCAAACTTCTTTTGATGGAACTGTTAAAAATAGTGGTGCTATTACTATACCTTCAAAACTTTTATCCGAAATAGTAAACAAACTACCTAATGAAACTCCTGTTTCTCTAGAAGTAGATGAGAATTCAGATAATATCCTAATAAAAAGTGATAGAGGGTCTTTTAATCTAAAAGGAATACCTTCTGATGAATATCCTAATTTACCTTTTGTTGAAAGTGGTACTTCTTTGAATATTGATCCTAGTTCTTTTTTAAAGGCTTTAAAATCTACCATATTTGCTAGTAGTAATGATGATTCAAAGCAACTACTCACAGGTGTCAATTTTACTTTTAAAGCAAATTATTTAGAGTCTGCTTCTACAGATGGCCATAGATTGGCTGTTGCTCTAATAGGTAAGGAAGAACATATTGAAAATAAAGAAAACTTATCTTCAAATGTTGATGACTTATCGGTAACTATCCCAACTAAATCATTAAGAGAAATTGAAAAACTAGTATCTTTGAGAAGCTCAGAAAATTCAATTAAGCTTTTCTATGACAAAGGTCAAGTAGTATTTATATCTTCTAATCAAATAATTACTACGAGAACTTTAGAAGGTACTTATCCTAATTATTCACAATTAATTCCTGACTCTTTTTCTAAAATTCTAAATTTTAATACAAAAAAATTAATTGATGCATTAGAAAGAATTGCTGTTTTGGCTGATCAGCAAAGTAGTGTTGTAAAGATTAAATTAGATGATACAAATTTAGCTTCAATCAGCGCAGATGCTCAAGATATTGGCAATGCAAATGAATCAATACCTGTTTCTTATTCTGGAGAAAACTTTGATATTGCATTTAACGTAAGATATCTTTTAGAAGGTTTAAAAGTTATTGCTTCTGAAAATGTACTTTTAAAGTGTAATATTGCAACTACTCCAGCTGTTTTTGTGCCAGAAGATAATCTTAATTCTTTTACTTATTTAGTTATGCCTGTGCAGGTTCGTTCTTAATTTGAAATTACCTAGAGAAATTTTATTAAGTGAATTATTAAATTTTAGTGTTAAGGGTAATATGGTCCTTAATTATGGAAGTGGTGAAAATGTTTGGATGCACCCTCCAGTTCACCGGATTCTAGGATGGTATTCTCGTCCTTCAAATTTTGATTTAAAAAGAAATGTTTGGCGATTAAATCAAATTATTCAAATAATAGATAATGAAATTTATGTCAAAGGCGATCCAGCTATTTCGGATTTAGCAACTTTAAATAGGTTCCCAACTTTAATAGAAGCTAATCTTATAAATATAAATGGATTAAAAATAGGAGTCATTGCAGATTTTTTATTTGAAATAAAAACGGGGAAAATTAAATATTACTTAGTTTCTAGATCTAATCCTAAGATTCCAGGTTCTAGTAGATGGAAATTAACTATTGATAATATCAATGATCAACAACCGGGATTGGTATTCTGTGAAAGTAATTCTTTAGATGATTTATCTTTAATAAAATCAAGTATTAAAAATGAATTTATGCAAAAAGGGAAAAAAATTTTTGATAGATTTGATGATATGAAAAATATTGCTTCTAATAGATTAGAGGAATGGCTTGAAGAAGA
This sequence comes from Prochlorococcus sp. AH-716-J09, assembly GCA_028408915.1. GTDB lineage: Bacteria > Cyanobacteriota > Cyanobacteriia > PCC-6307 > Cyanobiaceae > Prochlorococcus_A. Next base: position 4,660 of record JAOOLS010000023.1, on the reverse strand, counting down.
TGAAGATATTAGCCAAAACTTAGATTTTAAACAAAAAAGTTTTTATAATGATGACAGAGCATCTACACCATCTAGTGAAAAAAAAGAAGATGACCCTTGGATATAAATAATGATAAATCTTGAAAATAATGATCTATATGATCTTAATGAAGCACTACAAGTTGAAAATTTAACACTTAATGATTACGAAGAAATTTGCAAAAGATTAAAAAGAAAACCTAACAGAACAGAATTAGGTATGTTTGGCGTTATGTGGTCCGAACATTGTTGTTATAGAAATTCAAAACCTTTACTATCTAAGTTTCCCACCAAAGGTAAAAATGTTTTAGTTGGACCTGGAGAAAATGCTGGCGTTATTGATGTTGGAAATAATCAAAAACTTGTTTTTAAAATTGAAAGTCATAATCATCCTTCTGCTATTGAACCTTTTCAAGGCGCAGCAACAGGTGTAGGAGGTATTTTAAGAGATATATTCACAATGGGTGCAAGGCCAATCGCAGTATTGAATTCATTGAGATTCGGCAACCTTGATAAATCATCAAATGTTGATTTACTACGAGGAGTTGTATCCGGTATTGCACATTATGGGAATTGCGTAGGTGTGCCGACTGTTGGAGGTGAAATTAACTTCGATGATAGTTACTCTGGCAATCCTCTAGTGAATGTTATGGCTTTAGGACTTTTAGAGACCGAGGAAATTGTTTGTTCTGGAGCTAGAAATGTAGGATCACCAGTGTTATATGTTGGTAATACAACTGGTAGAGATGGTGTTGGTGGTGCTAGTTTTGCTAGTTCAGAATTAACTACAACTTCATTAGATGATAGGCCTGCTGTTCAGGTAGGTGATCCATTTGTTGAGAAAAGTCTTATTGAAGCTTGTTTGGATGCTTTCAAGACAGGGGATGTAATTGCAGCTCAAGATATGGGTGCTGCAGGTTTAACATGTAGTAGCGCAGAAATGGCCGCAAATGGAAATTTAGGGATATCTATTGATTTAGATTTGGTCCCTTCTAGAGAAGATGATATGTCCTCATACCAATATTTACTATCTGAATCGCAAGAAAGAATGTTGTTTGTCGTCAAAGAAGAAAAAATTAATGATCTTATTAAAAAATTTAATAAATGGGGATTATATGCCAGTGTTATTGGTCAAGTGATAGGAACTAATGAGGTAATTATTTCTCATAAAGGTAAAATCGTGGCCCAAATACCTACTTCTGCCTTATCTGATGATACTCCAGTAAATTTTCACAATGTGATTAATAACCCACCCGATGATCTTTTAAAAAAATGGGAATGGAAAGAAAATGATTTACCAGAAATTCATGAGCAAAAAATATTTTCATTGAAGGAAAATAAGAATTTTTCTTTTTCAGAAATCATTTTAAAACTACTCTCTAATCCATCAATAGCTTCTAAACGATGGATTTATAAACAATATGACTCTCAAGTTCAGGCAAATACAGTTTTTAAACCTGGAAAGTCAGATGCAGCCGTAGTAAGACTAAGGGAACAAAATAAAAAAAATAAAAGCAAAGTATTTTCTGGCGTCGCTGCTTCAGTTGATTGCAATAGTAGATGGGTTGCGCTTGATCCTTTTAGAGGATCTATCGCTGCCGTTGCAGAGTCCGCTAGAAATGTTAGTTGTGTTGGTGCTGAACCAGTAGCAATTACAAATAATTTAAATTTTTCTTCCCCTGAGAATGAAATAGGATATTGGCAACTCTCATCTTCATGTAATGGAATTTCTGAAGCCTGTAAAGCTTTAAAAACTCCTGTTACAGGAGGTAATGTATCTTTATATAATGAATCTAAAAATAAAGATAATCTAATTACTCCCATCAATCCTACCCCTGTTATTGGAATGGTTGGGAAGATAGATAACGTTGAAAAAGCTATAAGTAGTGAATGGAAAAATATTGAAGATCAAATCTGGTTAATTGGTTCTTCCAAATCAGAAATAAAAATTGCAGCTAGTTCTTATCTGGAATATTTTCACGGAGAAATTACAGGTCGGCCTCCCAAAATTGATTTGTTGGATGAAAAGTTTTGCCAGACTTTTTTAAGAAATGCGATTTTAAACAGTCTTGTAGTTTCTTCTCACGATATAAGCGACGGAGGTTTAGCTATAGCTTTAGCAGAGTCTTGTATTTTGTCCGCAAAGGGTGCATCTATAGAAATAGAGAAAGATTTAAGCAGAATTGATAATTTATTGTTTGCGGAAGGGGGGTCAAGAATTATTTTTTCAATTAGTAAAATTAAACAAAATGAATGGTTTAATTATTTAAAACAAAATCAAATAAATTTTCCATCAAGTGTTTACGTAAAAAAAATAGGATACGTATCTAGTGACACATTGAAAATAAAAATCAACGAAAAAAATATTTGCAATATTAGGGTTGAGGAATTAACCGAAAAATTTAATAATAGTATTTCAGATTACTTTTAAATATGAAAAATATTTCTCAACTATTAATCTTTTTAAGATATTAAGTTATGTGTGGAATAGTTGGAATCGTTTCTTCAAATGATGTAAATCAACAAATTTACGATAGTCTTTTGCTTTTGCAGCATAGAGGTCAAGACTCAACAGGTATAGCAACAATGGAAAATACTGTTTTTCATATACATAAGGCTAAAGGTCAGGTTAATACTGCTTATAGAACTAGAGATATGAGGAATTTAATTGGCAAAATTGGATTGGGTCACGTTAGGTATGCAACAAAGGGATCAGCAGAAAGTGTAGAAGAAGCACAGCCTTTTTATGTTAATGCTCCTTATGGAATTGTATTGATACATAATGGAAATTTGACTAATACCAGAGATTTAGAAAAACAGTTATTTAACGTCGACAAGCGGCATACAAATTCTTCAAGTGATACTGAAATGTTGTTAAATGTATTTGCGACAGAATTACAAGAACAAATTCATAATCAAGAATTAGAACCTGATATTATTTTTAATGCGGTCAAATCTTTACATAAAAGGATTCAGGGGTCATATGCTTCAATTGCCTTAATTTCAGGACATGGTTTATTAGCATTTAGAGATCCTTTTGGTATTAGGCCTTTAGTCATAGGGAAAAGACTTTCATTAACCACAAAAAAAGAAGAATGGATGGTTGCAAGCGAATCTTTAGTACTTGAGAATAATGATTATGAAGTAGTGAGAGATGTAGATCCAGGAGAAGCTGTTTTTATAAATCTTGATGGGGAGTTTTTCTCGAAGCAATGTTCTGAAAACCCAATGTTATTTCCCTGTGCTTTTGAATATGTTTACTTAGCTAGGCCAGATTCAATTATGAATGGAATTTCAGTCTATAAAGCTCGTTTAAAGATGGGAGATTATTTAGCAGAAACAATAAAAGAAACAATCAATTCTGGAGATATTGATGTTGTTATGCCTATTCCTGATTCTTCTCGACCCGCGGCAATGCAAGTTGCAAGACAGTTAGGGATAGAATATAGGGAAGGTTTTTTTAAAAATAGATATGTTGGCAGAACATTCATAATGCCTGGTCAGCAGAAACGTAAGAAATCTGTAAGGCAAAAATTAAATGCCATGAGTACAGAGTTTAAAAATAAAAATGTATTAATAGTTGATGATTCGATAGTAAGAGGTACTACTTCGAAAGAAATTGTCCAGATGGCTAAAGATGCAGGAGCCAATAAAGTTTTTTTTACATCAGCAGCTCCTCCTGTTCGTTATCCTCACGTTTATGGAATTAATATGCCTAATAGAGACGAATTAATAGCTCATAATAGAACAATAAGAGAAATCGCCGATAAACTTGAAATTGATAATCTTGTTTATCAAAGTGTTGAAAGTTTGCGTAAATCTATAATTGGTGATTCTCCTATTAAAGGTTTAGAGATGAGTTGTTTTACTGGTGATTATGTAACTGGAACAGTCAATCAAGAATACTTAAATTGGGTTGAAAATGAATATAAATCTTAGTCAAGAAAGTTTTCAAGTCGGAAACAATTTTCAAGGTATTCATCATTATCTAATTTTAAAAAATCAATTAAAAAGTTTGATTTATTGGATTTGAAATTTAATTTATTTAGGTCTAATCTTGCAGATTTATTTTTGTTAGTTTCAATATCAATGTAATGGTTACTTGCCAGTATTTTGAGGAAGTAATCGTTTTTAAGTAGGGTTTTTTCATTCAAATATCCCAAACTGTATTTGTTTGAGCAGTAAATTTCATTACTATTTATGCAAAAGATTTTTCCTTGTTTAGATATTAAAAAAATATTTTCCCCATCATTAAATGTACAACAAGAAACGATTTTTTCAGATGGTAAAAGTTTCGCAATTATTAATCCTTGGGATTGTTTAGAAGTTGGAGTTAAAAATTTATTTGATAAATTAAATTTAAAAATTCTTCCTATCGAGGTTAATATTATTAAATCTTTGCTTTCATTAGAAATAAAAGAATCAATTGTTCTTAAATTATTTTTTAATTTTGTAATAGTGAAAGATCTATTGCTTTTAATCATGTCATCATCAAATAAAACTTTTTTAAATCTTCCATCTGAATTTAATATGCATAAATAATTTTTAGTTTCTTTTTTAATTGAATGAAAATTTATTATTTCACTAGGATGTATATTTCCAAGAATTTTATTATCTAATTTATAGTCTTTATTAATACTTG
>JAOOLS010000022.1 GCA_028408915.1 Prochlorococcus sp. AH-716-J09 | reverse complement strand
AGGAACTTTTCCAATTAACTCTAGGCCCAGTAAACTACCAAGTAAAAGAACCCAAAGAAGACTTATAAAAGACATAATTTTAAAACCTCAATTTTCAAAAACTTTATTTTGAAGAACAACTCCTTCATCGCTTAATAAACATCCAGAAATGAGTTCATCCTCTTTATCTAATTTAATTACACCATCTTTTATAAATGGTGTAATTAAAGATGTTAAGTTCTTAGCATAAAGTGAACTTGCATCATAAGGAACTGAAGAGGGTAATTCGCCCGCCCCTATAAGTTTTACACCATCTTTGATAATAGTTTCATTTGATTTTGTTCCTGCGCAGTTCCCTCCCTGAGAAACTGCTAAATCAATAATTACTGCACCAGGTCTCATTTTTTCAATCATGGGAGCGTCTATTAAAATAGGGGCCTGTTTACCTAGAACTTGCGCAGTACATATAGCAACATCAGCTTCAGATAAATATTTAGTTAAAGTAGCCTTCTGTTTTGAAAGGAATTCGGGTGTTACAGCTTTTGCATAACCTCCAGCCTCTCCAGGTTTTTCATCCACTTCAGGAAGTTCTATAAATCTTGCTCCGAGGGACTCTACTTGTTCTTTAACAGCAGGTCTAATATCAGATACAAATACTATTGCACCAAGTCTTTTTGCTGTCGCAACTGCCTGCAATCCTGCAACGCCACCACCAAGAACCACTACTTTGGCAGGTTGAACTGTGCCTGCTGCAGTCATAAGCATTGGGAAATATCTATCTAACTCACTTGCAGCTAAAAGAACTGCTTTATATCCAGCGATATTTGCCTGTGAAGAAAGAACATCAGAAGATTGAGCTCTACTAATCCTGGGAAGCAATTCTAGTGATAAAGCTGAAATCTTATTACTATTTATAATCTTGAGAAGCTCCTTATTACCATATGGGTTAAGAAGACCAAGAAGAACAGCGCCTTTCTTTAATTTAGTTAAATTATCCTCTGATGGAGTTTGAACACAAAATATTAGGTCAGCTTCACCCCAAATTTTTTGATCTAAGTTACTTATTATTGTTCCACCAGATTCTTCATATGATAAGTCACTAAATCCTGATAATTTTCCAGCTGAACTTTCAATATAAACATCACATCCAAGGCTTTTTAATTTTTTTACCGCTTCTGGAGTAGCTGAAACTCTCCTTTCACCAGAGCTTTTTTCGGAAGGAATAAGTATCTTTGTCAATTTATTTATTTTTTTAACATACTAAATATAAATTGAAGAAAGTCAAAAGTCTTGGATATTTGTTAAAAATATATTTTCTTTTCTATAAAAAATAGCTATCTAGAATATATGAGTACTAAATAATCCAATGAGTATAAAAGCAATCGAATGTCCAGATGGAGTATGTCACAGTCATCATGGTGGTCATGCTGTCCCTAGGCAAGCTATGCAGAAAAATCTAGAAAAGCATGGGAAAGACTGGTGCGAGAAATTAGCAGAGAGAATTTATGAAATGTCAGTTGATACTTATTCACAGACAGTCATGCCAAGTCTCCACTCGGCAGGTTGGCAAAGAAGACATTTAGATTGGGAATTTAAGCTTGCAGAAAATGATTCTGAGCCTGATGAAGCTCTTGTTGAAGGAATTATTAATGCCACTGAAAGCTTTCTCAGAAGTAGTGAGGTGCATCGATTATTTATTCAGGAATTAGTCCAGGGAACGTTTGAGGAGGCAAATGACAAAAAAATAATTTCTAAAGCAATAAAATCTATCATTGAAGAAGAAATTGTTAGTTCACTAAGAGAAAAGAAAGAAACTCTTTTAAAGAAAATATCCGCAAAATTAATATCAGAAGAAAAAGTTAGCGAGGAACTTGCAATAAATTCAGCTAAAGAGGGTTTTGAGGAAGTTGAAAGGCTGCTTGCAAATCATAGCGAGGCCGTTTAACTTTATTTCTTTATATTTTCTTTATAATTTCTTCAAAAACTGGCTCAAATATAAACTAAAGATTAAATTATTGTTTGGAAGTACAAAGTTGTAACTTATTAGACAATATATCTGTTCACTGATGTGTTTATCTATATACAACCTATAGCTTTCAATGGACAATTTCATTAGAAAAAGGATCGACATAGCTACCTGTTGGGCTACTAACAGAATTGCCTCAATGGATACTCTAGAGAGATATGAAGACAGTTATGCAATTGCAGAAGAATTTAGAGAGTGGATATTACATATTGGAGAAAAGAACGAAAATTTAAAAAATTCTGTTTTAAATTTCCCAAAGGAATTAAAAAAATTATCAGATCAAAAAGTAAACGATTAAACAATAAATCGAACGAGTGAAACCCGCCCTACGTTGTTTGGGTTTGTTTATTATTATTAATAATGAAATTAGTAAAAAATGGCAAATAAAGAAAAAATTTCTAACGTAGAAAATGTTGTAATTATTGGTTCTGGTCCTGCTGGTTATACGGCTGCAATTTATGCCGCAAGAGCAAATCTTCAACCATTGCTCGTAACAGGATTTAATTCTGGTGGAATTCCTGGTGGGCAATTAATGACTACAACATTTGTTGAAAATTATCCAGGCTTCCCAGATGGAGTACTAGGTCCTGAATTGATGGATCTAATGAAGGCTCAAGCAGAAAGATGGGGCACTAATTTATACGAAAGTGATGTAGTATCAATTAATACCGATTCACATCCCTTTGAATTAAAAACTTTAGACGGAATTATAAAATCTAACTCAATTATTATTGCAACTGGAGCAAGTGCAAATAGATTGGGTGTGATCAATGAAGATAAATTCTGGAGTAAAGGAATAAGTGCTTGCGCAATATGTGATGGAGCGACCCCACAATTTAGAGATGAAGAATTAGCTGTTATTGGAGGGGGTGACTCTGCATGTGAAGAAGCAGCATATCTCACAAAGTATGGAAGCAAAGTGCATTTGATTGTTAGATCAGAAAAATTAAGGGCTAGCGCAGCAATGGTAGATAGAGTAAAAGCAAATCCAAAGATAGAAATTCATTGGAACACAAAAGTTGATAAAGCGGATGGTTCTGAATGGCTTGAGAGAATAGAAACTATTCACTCCCAAGAAGGAAAAGGAGAAATCAATATAAAAGGTCTTTTTTACGCGATAGGGCACACACCAAATACGAAGTTCTTAGGTAACAAAATTGATTTGGATAATAAAGGATATATCGCTTGCAAATCAGGGAGACCAGAAACATCTATTGAAGGCATATTCGCAGCAGGTGATGTTGTTGATTCTGAATGGAGACAAGGAGTTACCGCTGCAGGAACTGGTTGCATGGCAGCATTAGCTACCGAAAGGTGGCTAGCCGAGAAAAACTTAGCAAAAACTATAGTCAGAGAATCACCCGTACCAGAAAAAAAACTTAATTCATCAGATTTTAATGAAGAAGAAGTTAATGAAGATACTTTCGATTCAAATTCTGAATGGCAAAAAGGCAGTTATGCATTAAGAAAACTTTATCACGAGAGTAAAAAACCTATCTTAGTAATTTTTAGTTCTCCAAGTTGCGGACCATGTCATGTTTTGAAACCTCAGTTAAAAAGAGTAATTAAAGAACTTGATGGTGCAGTTCTTGGCGTTGAAATAGATATTGATAAAGATCAAGATATTGCAAAACAAGCTGGTATTAACGGCACACCAACTGTTCAACTTTTTAAAGAAAAATTATTAAAAAAACAATGGCAAGGTGTTAAACAAAGAAGTGAGTTCAAAGAAGCGATAAAAAATATTATCTAGAGTATCTTCTTATTTATTATTTCTCTTAGGATTATTTTTATTAGTAGTAGGTTTAGAGCCTCCCGCGTTTCTTTCTCTATAAGTTATCCTCCCTCTAGAGAGATCATAAGGACTTATCTCAACTAACACTTTATCTCCAGCCAATAATTTAATTCTAAATTTAGTCAATTTGCCTGCAGCTCTACATAAACATTGATGTCCTTCAGGTTGTTCTAATGTAACCAAATAAAAACCGTTCCCCTGTTCTTTTTCTATTACACCTGAAGTTTCAATCATTAATTAATCTTTTACTAAGTTCATATTATCAGAAAAAGATTGGCCAAAATTGATTTAAGAAAAATTACACACTTATTAAATATGAAATTCAATTCAAACAGAAAATTTAATTTCATTAATAATTTGAAGTTGACCATAATAAAAATTTGCTTTCGCAATTTTTTCAGAATCTTCTAATTGATCAAAAAAAACAAAACCAAGGCTTTCCCATAATGAAGATCCGCAAACATTATTCAATTCATTTTTTGCTTCCTTTGCAAAATTATCTAGTTTTCGTTCAAGATTTTTAGATTTAGAAACAGACATAATCAATGGCATTTATATAGTACAAATATACTATATAAATTTAAAATTGCAATATTAAAAAGGTAATCTCTTTTTTTCCTCAATATTAAGATCTGCTTCCATTTCCCTTAATCTTTTAAGTATTTGTTGGTAGTACTCCTTTATATAACTCTCTAGTGAGGTCATATCTTCTTTTTTAACCTCCAATATTTCGTAAGTTTTGCTCATGTCAGCATCTAATGATTCACCACTACTAGTTACTTCGGCAAAAGCCAATCTTTCAGCAACATTTAAAGAGTCTTGGAAAAAAGAAACTACTTTCTGAGTGAAACTAATAAGAAAAGGTGAAACTCTAAAAATTTTAGCTTTCTTTTCGCTAAATTTTTCACATAAGGATATGATTTCGTTTGAATCCCATGCTTTGGGACCAACTAATGGCAATGATGTTCTATGAGTTTTTGGATTATTAACTGCTGCGACAATAATTTTTGCCATGTCTTGAGTATTCATGTATGCGATTTTAGTTGGAGTTCCACTCATCCATACTGCTTGACTATCTAAAATTGGGATTGCGAATTGACTTATAACTCCTTGCATAAAAGCTGCACATTTGAAAATTGTATATTCTAGATCTGATTTCTCAAGAAGTTTTTCAGTACAATATTTAATATCCATTAATGGGATGTTTCTAAATTTTTCTGTTAAAAGAATTGAAAGGAATATTACTCTTTTTATATTTAAGGATTCACAAGCATTGAACAAGTTAACTTTCCCATCCCAATCTATTTCATAAATACTTTTAGGATCATCTGGTTTACTGGTAGCTGCATCAATAACAACTTCAATATCTTGCAATGCATATTCAATATCAGAAGAATTTAATAAGTTTCCTTTTGTCAATTCACAACCCCACTCTTGAAGAAAGGAAGCTTTTCTTGGGTTTCTTACAAAGCATCTAACTTCATGTCCATCTTCTATAGCTTGCTTAGCTATTTGCCTCCCAAGTGTCCCTGTTGCTCCTACTAAAAGAATCTTCATATTTTAAGATTTACTTAACCTGTAGACCATAACTCAATTTGTAATGTGTTCGTGAGAATCAATCTCCCTGAAACTTTAATAATAATGCTCCACCAACCAATCCTATTGGTATCAGTATCCAAAAAACTGCCGCTATACTAAAAATTTCTTTTGCCATAGTAATAATTAATGATTACTATAATTTACATCCAATATACATTTATTTGTTAAAAAAGTAGATTAATGCAAATATCTTGAAAATTTTTTGAGTATATGAATAATAATTTTGAAAAAAATATTCATTTTCCTAACTTCTGGAATTGGAATGGTTTTAAAGTTTGTTGGAGTGTTTCAGGCGAAGATAATGAAATTCCAATTATCTTTCTTCACGGATTTGGCGCTAGTAGAAAACATTGGAGGAATAATATAAAATTTTTCGCGAAAAGGAATTGTGCCTCATATTCTTTAGATTTAATAGGATTTGGAGATTCAGATCAACCTGGGATAAGACAAATTGGGAAATTAGATAATAAGATTTGGTGTAATCAAGTGAAAGACTTTATATCACAGGTAATTAGACCAAAGAACTCTAGGAAAGTAATTCTTATTGGTAATTCCCTTGGATCATTGGTGGCTTTAACATGTGCTGTTTCATTTGATGATCAAATTGCAACAGTTATTGCATCGCCTCTGCCAGATCAAATCCAAGAAAATAAAAAGTCAAAAACAAAAAAATCGCCATTAAAGAAATTTCAAGATGTATTCATAACAATATTTTTTATATTTTTCCCTTTAGAGATTATTTTATTTTTAATAACAAAATTAGGGGTTATAAAACTGGGATTAAATTCTGCCTATTTCAAAAAAGACAATATTGATGGCGAACTAATAGATTTGGTGACAAAACCAGTTTTGAGGAGAACTTCAGCTAGATCATTAAGAGCGATGTGTATTGGAATGTCTTCAAGAGATGAAAAGTTTCAAGCTTCTTACCTTTTGAGAAAACTTAGCGCCTCAAAAAAAGTTCCTCTTTTATTAATCTGGGGAGAAAAAGATAATTTCATACCTTTGTTTGTTGGTAAAAAGATTGCAAATTTTCATAGATGGGTAAAATTAAAAATAATATCCAATTCAGGTCATTGTATACATGATGAAGATCCATCAGTATTCAATAGAATCTCTTATGAATGGATTAGAGATTTAAAAATCTTTTAAAATATGAAACATACATTATCAGTTCTTGTAGAAGACGAATCTGGAGCCTTGAGTAGAATCTCAGGCCTCTTTGCTCGAAGAGGATTCAACATAGATAGCCTTGCAGTTGGACCTGCAGAATCTAAAGGGATTTCAAGGTTAACAATGGTTGTAGAAGGTGATGATGAAACTCTTCAACAAATGACTAAGCAGCTTAATAAGTTATTTAATGTTCTGGGAGTTGTAGATTTCACTAATCTCGCAGCTGTTGAGAGGGAATTGATGTTACTAAAAGTTTCATCGAAAGAAGATACCAGGAGTAATATCCTTGATATAGTTCAGATCTTCCGTGCAAAAGTTGTTGATGTATCAGATATGGCATTAACTCTCGAGGTAGTTGGAGATCCTGGGAAGTTAGTTGCTTTAGAGAAATTACTCGAGCCATATGGCATCCTAGAAATAGCGAGGACTGGTAAGGTAGCACTTAAACGCTCTTCAGGAGTTAATACAGAAATGTTGAAAATAAACAAATATTCTCTAGAAATTTAATTAATTATCTGGAGTTCTTTGATGTAGTCTTCTTCATTAATTTTTTTGAGTACATCTAATCCTTTTATAATCTTTCCAAAAATTGAATATCTTCCATCTAATTCTGGGATCTTAGTAGTCACAAAGAAAAATTCAGTTGATGAAGACTTATTCTTGCCGCTCTTAACCATTGCAATTGAGCCATTCTCAAAAATATTAACTAAATCTGAAGTTTCATTAGGATTTTTTATTTGATAGTTATATCTTGGTTTACTTTCTTTTTTGAATTTTATTTCTAAAGGTATTGATGGACTTGTCTTATTCAGTTTTTGATTTCGTTCAAAATAAAGTTTATTTTTAGTATTGACACCACCATGTATAAACATTATTTGGGGATGAGTTATTATTTTATAAAATTTTTGATTTAAGTAAATATCATTTTCTATGTTTTCCAGAAAGTTTGATACTGTTAATGGATTATCTTTACCAAATAATTCAACCTCAAAATCACCTTTTGTAGTTTTAAAATTAACTTTTTTATTACTCTGAATACAACTAAATCTAAGTTTTTGGCAGTAATAATTTGAATCAACCTTATTTCTATAACTACATGCTTGCAACAAAAACAGAATTTGTATAAAAGATAATGTTCTTATAAAATAATTTTTTTTTATTTTAAGCCCTCCAAATTAACATCCAAAAATTTAGCCAGTCGAGCACCTTCCTCTTCAACTTGAAGAAGTGGTTTAAGTTCACCTGCACCACTTAAAGGGAGAGGTTTTTTTCTACCTTTTAATACTAAAGCGATTCTTCTCCTAGGATTAAATCCCTCACTAATATCCAACTTTACCGATTTAATTTCATCGAAATTCAATTTAACTTCAATATCTTTAAATAATCCTTTTCTTTTTATTTCCACAGATTTTGTTGATTTATCGAAGTAATTACTTCCTGAACCAAAGTTTATGTAAACCAAATACCACAAGTATAAATTTAATAAATTAGCTATTAGTCCGTATGCTCCCATTATTATTCCTTGAGGGATAAACAATAAAGTTGAAGGATTTCCTAAAGGTAATAAATCCCTTCCAGTGTAGCTAGATACAGAGGCCAAAAGGAAACCAATACCCCCTATAGTTAGCATTCCTCCAATAATATAGTTAGAAATTTTTCTTGATCCGCCAATTTTTTGTTCGATTTTATCGAAAGACGTGAGGTCTGAATTCATTTTTATCTTTTTTAGAGCCTAATTCAGTTAATTTAACAAACTTAGGGAGTATTCTTACCTAATTTTTAATAAAAAAGTCAGGAAAGCTTTACAAGGCATTTCAGATATACAAATATTTCCCCACATTACTCTCAATCTTTGTTACAGTCACTGCGTATCCCGAAGCTAAAAACGATTTCTCATGACGATCGCAGTTGGTAGCGCCCCACAAAGAGGATGGTTTGATATCCTCGATGATTGGTTGAAGCGCGACCGCTTTGTATTTATTGGTTGGTCCGGACTACTTCTACTTCCTTGTGCATATCTTGCTATAGGTGGTTGGTTTGTCGGAACAACATTTGTTACCTCATGGTACACACACGGAGTTGCAAGTTCATACCTTGAAGGTTGTAACTTCTTAACAGCAGCTGTAAGCACCCCTGGTGATGCCATGGGGCACAGTCTACTATTTTTATGGGGTCCTGAAGCCCAAGGTAGTTTCGTAAGATGGCTACAACTTGGTGGCCTTTGGAACTTCGTTGCATTACATGGAGTATTTGGCCTTATTGGTTTTATGCTTCGTCAGTTTGAAATTGCTGGCCTTGTTGGAATTAGACCATACAACGCACTAGCTTTCTCAGCAGTAATTGCAGTATTTACAAGTATTTTCCTTATTTACCCTTTAGGACAGCATAGTTGGTTCTTCGCACCTTCATTCGGTGTTGCAGCAATCTTCCGTTATATCCTGTTCATTCAAGGTTTTCACAATATCACTTTAAATCCATTTCATATGATGGGAGTTGCTGGAATTCTTGGTGGTGCTCTACTTTGCGCTATTCATGGAGCTACAGTACAAAATACTTTGTATGAAGATACAAGTATTTACACAGATGGTAAGGTACAAAGTTCAACATTTAGAGCTTTTGATCCAACACAAGAAGAAGAAACTTATTCAATGATTACAGCGAATAGATTCTGGAGTCAAATCTTCGGTATTGCTTTCTCAAACAAGCGTTTCCTACATTTCTTGATGTTATTTGTACCTGTTATGGGTATGTGGACATCTTCAATAGGTATTGTTGGCTTAGCACTAAACTTAAGAGCTTATGATTTCGTAAGCCAAGAAATTCGTGCAGCAGAAGATCCAGAATTTGAAACTTTCTATACAAAAAATATACTTTTGAACGAAGGTATGAGAGCATGGATGTCTTCTGTGGATCAACCACACGAAAACTTTGTATTCCCTGAGGAGGTTCTTCCACGTGGAAACGCCCTTTAATAATTTATTAAGAGCTCCCAACCAAAGTATTGAGGAAACTGGTTATGCCTGGTATGTAGGCAACGCTAGATTAATCAACTTATCTGGTCGTTTATTAGGAGCTCACATTGCTCACTCTGGACTAATTGTCTTTTGGGCCGGAGCAATGATGCTCTTTGAGGTTAATCATTTCACTTTTGATAAACCAATGTGGGAGCAAGGTTTAATCTGTATGCCACACGTCGCAATGTTTGGTTACGGAATAGGCCCAGGTGGTGAAGTTACTGATATCATGCCTTTCTTCCAAGCTGGTGTGGTTCACTTGATAGCTTCTGCTGTTCTTGGTTTTGGTGGTATTTACCATTCATTAGCAGGTCCAGAAAAACTAGAAGAAGATTTTCCATTTTTCTCAACTGATTGGAGAGATAAAAATCAAATGACAAATATCCTTGGATATCATTTGATTGTTTTAGGTGTAGGTGCTTTGGCATGGTCAGTTAACTGGTGTTTTATTGGCGGTGCATATGACACATGGGCACCTGGTGGTGGTGAAGTAAGACTTGTTAACCCAACTTTAGATCCAAGAGTTATTCTTGGATATCTATTTAGATCTCCATGGGGAGGAGCTGGTTCAATAATCGGTGTTAATTCCATTGAAGATATTGTTGGTGGACATGTATATGTGGGTATTACTGCAATTATTGGAGGAATATTCCATATCTTTACCAAACCTTTCGGATGGGCAAGAAGAGCATTCATCTGGAATGGTGAAGGACTATTAAGTTATGCTCTAGGTGGAATTTGTGTAGCAAGTTTTATTGCTTCAACATTCATCTGGTTTAACAACACTGCTTACCCTTCAGAATTTTACGGCCCAACAAATGCTGAAGCTTCACAGGCTCAAAGCTTTACTTTCCTTGTGAGAGACCAAAGAATTGGAGCTAACGTAGGTTCAACAATGGGACCAACAGGTCTAGGTAAGTATCTCATGAGATCTCCTACTGGTGAAATTATATTTGGTGGTGAAACAATGAGATTTTGGGATTTCAGAGGTCCATGGTTAGAGCCTTTAAGAGGTCCTAACGGATTAAGCCTTGAGAAAATTCAAAATGATATTCAGCCTTGGCAAGTAAGAAGAGCGGCTGAATATATGACTCACGCTCCTAACGCTTCTATCAACTCTGTTGGTGGAATCATTACAGAGCCTAATGCTGTTAACTTCGTTAACTTAAGACAATGGTTAGCTGCAGCTCAATTCTTCCTAGGATGGTTTACATTCATCGGTCACCTTTGGCATGCTGGACGTGCTAGAGCTGCCGCTGCTGGTTTCGAAAAAGGAATCGACAGAAAGAGTGAACCAGCTCTAGAAATGCCTGATCTAGATTAATTTCTATTTCATCGAAAAAGCCCTATCTTTAGATAGGGTTTTTTTTTGCTCAATTTTATTAACTATATAAATTTTCTCTGAGCCATGGCAAACTTAAGCCCATTACATTACTGAAACAACCCTCTATTTTTTCTATATATTTACCACCTATACCTTCCAAGGCAAATCCTCCTGCGCAATATAAAGGTTCATTTGTATCTACATAACTCTTGATTTCCCAATCCTCCAAATTAGAAAAATAAACTCTTGAACTTACTGTTTTTTTTTATTATTTCAGTGATTTTAAAATTTTTGGGAGTTGAATCAAAATTCCCAATTATAAGAGTATGACCAGTATGTAAAAATCCAAATTCTCCAGACATTTTTTTCCATCTAATAAATGCCTCCTCTTTATTAGATGGTTTTCCATAAGCTTCTCCTTTAAATTCAAAAATTGAATCACACCCAAGTATTTCCATAGGTCCATAATTAAATTCTTCTGGCAATGATAAGTTTTGAATATTTTCAGATAAACTATTAGCCTTTTGAAAAGATAATTCCAAAGCTAATTTACATATATTCTTTTCTTGAATAGTAGTTTCATCAAAGTCACTTGATATTTGTATAAATTCAATTTGACAATTTTCCAGTAATTTCTTTCTAGATTGGGAAGCAGAGGCTAGAATTAACACAAATTTTTTACCAAATTATAATTCAATTTACTAATTAATAAATTTCAAAATTGATATTTATTCTAATGGATTTAGAAGCGAAATTACATGAAATAAAGAAACCAATAATGGTTCTAGGCACTTCCAGTGGAGCAGGAAAATCGTTAACGGTTACTGCTATTTGCAGGATTCTTAAAAATTTAGGAGAAGAACCAATACCTTTTAAAGGACAAAATATGAGTAACAACGCCTGGGTTGACTGGGAAGGTGGAGAAATGGCATATTCACAAGCACTTCAAGCTTTTGCTTGTGGTATTAATCCCTCTGCAGAGATGAATCCTATTTTATTAAAACCACAAGGTAATTCAATAAGTGAGGTCATTCACCTTGGCAAAAGTATAGGAATAACAACTGCCAAAAATTACTACAAAGATTGGTTTCTTTCAGGTTGGGAAGTAATTAAGAAAAGTCTAAGTTCTATTTATAAAAAAAACCCTGATTGCCGTTTAATTATAGAAGGAGCTGGAAGTCCAGTAGAAATGAATTTAATTCATAGAGACCTTACTAATTTAAGAGTTGCAAAATATTTAAATGCAAATTGCATATTAGTTACTGATATTGAAAGGGGTGGTGTATTTGCACAAATAATTGGTACTCTCGAATTAATGAAGCCTGAAGAAAAGAAACTTATTAAGGGAATTATCATAAATAGGTTCAGAGGAGACCTATCATTATTTGAAAATGGGAAAAAATGGATAGAGAATAAAACTCAAATCCCTGTTATTGGAATTATTCCTTGGTTAAATGATTCATTTCCTCCAGAGGATTCTTTAGATTTAATAGAAAAAAAATCACTTTCTAAAAATCCTGAAATCAAAGTTGGAATTATAAAATTACCATCTATTAGTAACTTCTCGGATTTTGATCCCCTAGAAAATGAAGAAACAATATTAATTGAATGGATTAGAAAGTCACAAAACCTAAGTAAGTATGACTTCATTATTCTGCCGGGCAGTAAACAAACGATTAAAGATCAAATCTTTCTTGAAAATTCTGGCTTATCTCAGGATATAAGGGACTATTCAAATAACGA
The DNA here is from genome assembly GCA_028408915.1 of Prochlorococcus sp. AH-716-J09. Taxonomy (GTDB): domain Bacteria; phylum Cyanobacteriota; class Cyanobacteriia; order PCC-6307; family Cyanobiaceae; genus Prochlorococcus_A. Next base: position 2,196 of record JAOOLS010000022.1, on the reverse strand, counting down.
GGGAAATATTATTGGAATATGTGGGGGTTTACAAATGTTAGGTACTAAACTTGAAGATCCGTATTTTCAAGAAGGTTCCAAAAATTTTTCTGAACAAAAAATTCAAGGTATTGGATTACTACCATTGAAAACGACTTTCTTTAAAAAAAAAATAACACGTCAAATCAAATCTAAATCTATTTGGCCATGCCAATCAGAAATTAAAGGATTTGAAATTCATAATGGTCAAACTGTATTAGATGAAATCCAAAGTTCATTAAAGATTAATCCTATTTTTGAAGATTCAGATCTTGGTTGGTACAAAGAAAACAATAAAGGCGGAACTATCGCAGGAACATACATTCATGGGATCTTTGAAAATGACAATTGGAGAGCTCAATATATTAATTTAATAAGGAAAAGTAAAAATATACCAATATTAAATAAAAAATCAATATCTTATAAAGATAAGAGACAATCCATCATTGATAATCTTGCGAATGAATTCAACAAACATTTAAATCTCAAATCATTTTTAAGTTGAAAGAAACAAACAATATAAAAGTAATATGGCCAAATAATAAAGAAACATTTGTTTCAGATGGTGATGACTGGTTTTCTTCTGCTGAAAAAGCGGGTTTAGAAATCCCTACTGGCTGCCTCACAGGAAGTTGTGGAGCCTGTGAAATAGATGTAAATGGGGAAACAGTAAGGGCTTGTATAAGTGAAATTAAAAATAACAAAAAATGCACTTTACAGGTTTCTTTAACTACTGACCCCTTTTGGGAAAGCTAAATCTTGTATTTTTTTTAATATAAAATATTCAAATTAATTCCAAATCTATATTCTTCATTTTTAAGAATTTGTCCTATGTCTTGAACTCCTGCTGCATTTGAATAATATAAATCTAAGGACTTTTCAGGTGAGAAAGAATATCTCAATGCAAAAGTAGAATTTAAATCTGAATTATTTTTAATTGAAGTATTTATTTCTGGGATAAGCATTAAATTATCAAATAAATTTATGTAACTTGATAAGCCTATCCCTCCAAAACTTTCAACACCACTAAAAAAGTATTTTGGGCTAACATTAAAGGCTAACCAATTTTTGACTCTAAAAGTATTAATAAATTCTGAGAATACATAACCTTGATTAGTATCATTATTTCTTCCGACTGATGATCTTAATGAAACCCAATAAAGATCATTTTTTTGTGGACTGAAAATTAATAGTTTCCCTCCTAACCTAAAATTGAAATTATTTTCACCTGAGTAAGTTGAATATAAATTTGAATTCTTATCCCCTCCAAAATTTAATCCATCAAAACTACCAATATTCAGAAGCTCAACTTGGAAAATATTTGATAAGGAATATCCATAAAAACCAAATAAATTTCCTCCTTCATCATAATTAAAGTTAACTTGCGAAGTCCCCGCTTTAGGAATTAAGGCATTATTTACAGTGATTCCACCATTACTAATTGATTTATCTCTTTCATTTAGTGCAGTAAGGTTTGTATCATTTCCGTAAGGACTGTAAGTGATGTTAGCAGAGTAGAGTGGAATATTATCTGATGGGATAGTTAATAATCCAGTAGATGGAGTAGCCCCAAATGAGTTCGTTATTTTCCCTTCAATTCCAATCTTAGGATTAATATCCCATCCCAAACCAATGCTATAAATAGGCTTTCTGGCATAGTTTAGATCGCTATCAAAATAATTATTACCTGGACCTAAAGGAGTCGTATATGAGAAAAGAAGATTAAGATCTTCCGTGGCATCAAAGACAAGACCCGATCCAATATAGAAATTATTACCATACGTATTTTTGCCAATTCCTTTGGCACCTAACTTCTCAGGTAAGAATGTCACCCCTGGGATAATTAAAGCAGAAAAATTTTTATTAATTTTTTTTGATATTGGCAAGGATAATGATCCAATCAAATTGTCAAATCTATCTCTACCGTATGAACTATCTTTTTGATTAAAAATACTTTTAGAGTTTTTAGATCCACTAGCTTGCCTCCAATATTCAATTGTGGGAATTAAAGACATCCCAAAGCCATTTACTTCGTCATTTAATAATTTTTTCTTAAGTGAAAAAGCATAGTTTTGCCAATGATAATTTACTTTTTGTCCATCAATCAAATTGTATAAATCATCGTCAGCCTCTGAAAAATAAATGGTCATTAAAGAAGAATCTGAAATCCCATAATCT
>JAOOLS010000021.1 GCA_028408915.1 Prochlorococcus sp. AH-716-J09 | reverse complement strand
TTCGTTAACTTCTCCTGCTCCATAAATACTTGTTACATAAATAATATCTGCTTTTGATAATTCTTCAGCGAATTCTTTACTAAATTGTTTTACTCGAGAGTATCTATGAGGTTGAAATAAAGCAATCAATCTACTTTTGGGAGAATCATTATTATTCTTTTGCTTAATAAATAATCTTCCTAATTTAATCGTCTCTTTTATTTCGTTTGGGTGATGTGCATAATCATCATATAAACTTCTTTCATCTATTTGGCCTCTGAATTCAAATCTTTTTTTTGGCAGTTTCAGATATTTTAAGTTTTTCTTAATTTCTATAAAATCTACTCCTATCATTCTTGAGGCTGCCATTGCTGCGGTGATATTCGATAGATTGTGTAATCCTGGAATAGGAATATTTAAATTACTGATAAAATTTCCATTTTCATAATATTTACCAATTGTATACTTTGAATTAATTTCCGTCGGGATTATTGCATAAGCTATGTTTTTAACCGTAGCGTTTGACCAGTTAAAATTAGAATAAAAATTATTTCTTGAGTTTTCACAATCAAAATTAAGTAATAATTTTTTAGAATTTTTAGCGAAACTTTTAAAAGAAGATATGACTTCACTTAAATTAGAAAAGTGATCGCAATGATCAAAATCAATGTTATTGATTATTCCAATATCAGACATATATTTGTTAATTGTCCCATCAGATTCATCAACTTCAGCTACTAAGTATGTTGTATTTTCTAAATGACAATTAGAGTTGTAAATTGGAATTATTCCTCCAGTTATTGAAGAAGAATTATGCGTACATAATTCAAGTATTGTAGAAAGAAATGTACTGGTTGATGTTTTTCCGTGGCTCCCTGCTACCGCCAATGTAGTATAAGTGTGCATTAGCATCGCAAGTATCTCTGAACGATGTTTTATTGATAAATTTTTTTCTCTGCAGTACGAAAATTCCTCATTTTCTGGCTTGATCGCCGAGCTTACAACAAAATTAATCAATTTGTTGGTAAATTTTGAAATAACAAATTCAATATTTTGTCGTTCTTGAGAAGTAAAGATTACTGCACCTAATTTCTCTAATTTATTAGTTTCATTGTTTTTAATTAAATCAGATCCTGAAACTGAACAACCTTTTTTAAGTAAACCCATTGCTAATGCTGACATTCCAATACCTCCAATCCCAATAAAATGGAAATGACTTTTTAAAAGTAATTTTTTATCCAATGTTTATCTTTTACTTAAATCAAAATAACTTCTAGGTAAAATTTTGCTATTTTTTCTTAAAAAAAAATGTTTTTTTCCTTGAATTAATACAAAACTAGACTTATTTGCTTAATAAATCAAAAAAACCTTACGTTATTGCACAAAATTCAGTATGATCAGCAACTTAGGTTAATCATTTAGAAATTATTAGTTATGACTTTGCGTGTTGCAATTAACGGCTTTGGTAGAATAGGTCGAAACTTTATGCGTTGTTGGCTTAGTAGAGGGGCTTACACCAATATTGAAGTAGTCGGAATTAACGTTACATCAGATCCTAAGACTAATGCTCATCTATTAAAATATGACTCAGTCCTTGGCCAACTTGATGGTGTTGATATTCAATACACTGATGATACTTTTGTAATTAATAACAAGACAATTAAATGTTTCTCTGATAGAAACCCACTGAATCTACCTTGGAAAGATTGGGGTGTAGATTTGGTTATTGAATCTACTGGAGTATTTAATACAGACGTAGGTGCAAGTAAGCACTTAGAGGTTGGAGCCAAAAAAGTAATTTTAACTGCTCCTGGTAAAGGGGATGGTGTTGGTACTTTTGTAGTTGGAGTTAATGCTGATACATATAAGCACAAAGATTATGATATTTTGAGCAATGCTAGTTGTACTACGAACTGTTTAGCTCCAGTAGTTAAAGTTTTAGACCAAACTTTTGGGATTAACAAAGGTTTGATGACTACAATTCATAGTTATACAGGGGATCAAAGAATTTTAGATAATAGTCATAGAGATCTAAGAAGGGCTAGAGCTGCTGCCACAAACATCGTTCCTACTTCTACAGGTGCTGCAAAAGCAGTAGCACTGGTATACCCAGAAATGAAAGGCAAATTAACAGGAATTGCAATGAGAGTTCCAACGCCTAACGTTTCAGCAGTAGATTTTGTTTTTGAATCTTCTAAATCTGTCACAGCTGACGAAGTCAATAATGCTCTCAAGGAAGCATCTATAAGCTCAATGAAAGGCATTATTAAGTATGGAGATGAACCATTAGTGTCGAGCGATTATGCAGGTACCAATGAATCGTCAATCCTAGATAGTGACCTTACTATGTGTATCGGAGATAACCTTGTAAAAGTCCTTGCATGGTACGACAATGAGTGGGGTTATAGTCAGAGAGTTGTAGATTTAGCAGAGATTGTTGCTAAGAATTGGGAGTAACTAAAAGTGTCTAAAAGGTGTGTTATTCAATAATTTATTTTTTTTATTATTATCATTAAATTCTATTGATGGATCACCATCAGCAAAAAAACCAATCTCGTTAATATCTTTATCAAGTTTAGTTAAATTTTTTGCCCATTTTTTCGGCAATGAGAAAACCAATTCATAATCTTCACCTCCAAAAAAATAATATTCGTCCCATTTATCTCCTTTAGGCCAATCCTTATCTTTGGGTATTTTTCCATAATTTATGATTGCTTTACAGTGACTAGCTATTGCTAAATCTTGTAGGGCTTGAAATAGACCATCACTGCTATCAGTGCATCCTATTCTCCTAATTTTTTTGTTGGAACGAGTCTTGAGGAGATTTTTTTGAAAATTTGGGTAAACTCTAGGGCGACAAAAATGTTCAATAGACTTAATGATTAATCTTTTATTAAGAGAAAAATTATTATCGAAATTAATTTTATTTTGTATCAAAAATCCAAGTTTGCTAAGACCATGAATTCCTGTAGTTAAGATTATCTCCCCTGGTTTACATGCGTTTCTTCGTAATTCAAGTTCACCTTGAATCCCAAAGGCCGTAATTGAAATGATTTTTTCATCCCCTTTTGAGCAATCTCCTCCTAGAATCACGCCGCCATACTCTTTTAATGCTTTATTTATTCCTTTGTATAATTCCTCAACCCAAATCCACTCAGTTCTAGGAGGTAAAACTAGGCTTATTGTAATACCAATAGTTTTCTTGCTTCCACTAGATAATAAGTCAGAGATGTTGCTTACAACTGCTTTCCACCCAAGGTCTCTAGGACAAATAGTAATGTCATTGAAATGAACATTTTCTACCAAAGAATCAGTATTAACAAGTAAATTTTCATTTTTAGTTTTGATTAAAGCGCAGTCGTCTGAAATTTGGTTTTTAGGCATAAATTTTCCTAGCCTATTTATTAATTCTTTTTCCCCTATTTCTTCTAATATTTCTTTATGCATTTAATTTGAGGTTTTCAATCCCTTCTAGAACATCAATTGAAATTATTGTGTCATCTTTAGTTAGCTCTTCTAATACATCAAATCCATCTACAACGTAACCAAAGGCAGCATTCCTCCCGTCAATTAAATTGCGACCTGCTGGATTTAATTCTGCTTCATATAAAAAGAAGAAAAATTGCGATGAGCCATCATCAACTGCAGTATTTGAGTGGGACCATCCCAGAGTTCCAAGTGTTGCGAAAGGTAATGTTGGCGTCTCTGTATAAAACCCTAAATCTTCAAAAGTTTGATTATAAAAAGTATCTTTTTCATTAGGAATTCTAATTTCTAAGGGAACGTGACGTTCTTCGTTTGTTTCAGGATCTAAGTAACCAATATCTGCCCCAATTGGATCACCTGTTTGCAGTACAAAAAATTCTTCTGCTCTGTTGATAGGTAAATCTTTGTAAAAATTTTTTGAAGATAAATCTATAAATGCTCCTGCTGTAAGTGGCGCGTTAAATCCATCCACAATAGCTTGCATATCCCCTTTGGAGGTTTTTATATTGACTTTTGCTCTGCCAAGTAATCTTGGTAAATTATCAAATTCCTGCGGAATAGAGTATGGAAATTCATTTGGTAGAAAATATTCTTCTAATCCACCTATTTTATCTAAAGCATCTCTTCGGGTTGCTATGAATGAGTATTTATCCTTTGATTTAGAGAAATCTTGAAGACTATCAAAATTTTCTTTGAGCCCTAAAAATATTTTTTCAGCAATTTTCTTTTTATCGTTTGGTAATTCTTGAATAATTTTTCCCTGGTATTTTTTTAGTAAAGATTGACATTTTGTAACAGTTTTCGTAAGAGCGGGCCATCTTCCCCCTCTTACAAGGTCACTAGTATCTTCCAATTTGTGTTGAAGTTCTTGCAACTCAACTTGCTTGATAGGGAGTGCGTTTCTGAGGATTGCACTAGGGTCTTTTACTGCATTTCCAGTAGGTAAATCAGCTAATACTCGAATAGGTTTTAAGAGAAAAACCTGTAAAATTACAATCGATAGAATTAAGAAAAGTTTGTTCTGATTTGATAAGAATTTTTGCATAGCACTCTTGCAGGTTTATGATCCTTGGGGATGTAATACAGGAATGATTTCCAGTAACGATTTTCGCACAGGTACTACCATCGAATTGGATGGACAAGTTTGGCGTGTTGTAGAATTTCTACATGTCAAGCCTGGTAAGGGTTCTGCTTTCGTGCGAACAAAATTAAAATCAGTTCAAACCGGCAACGTGGTTGAAAAAACTTTTCGAGCCGGAGAATCAGTACAACAGGCTATCCTTGAGAAGTCTAACCTGCAGCATACTTATGTGGAGTCTGGTGATTATGTTTTTATGGACATGACAAGTTTTGAAGAGACAAGACTCACTCCTGAACAAATCGGTAAAGGTGCAAAGTATTTAAAAGAGGGAATGGAGGTTAATGTAATTTTTCATAATGGTAAAGTTTTAGAAGTAGAACTTCCAATATCTATTACCTTGAAAGTTACAGAGACTGATCCTGGAGTTAAAGGTGATACTGCTAGTGGGGGCACGAAACCAGCTATTCTAGAAACAGGTGCTCAAGTTATGGTTCCTTTATTTATTTCTGTGGGAGAAATGATTAAAGTTGATACTCGTAATGACAGTTATCTTGGACGTGAAAATTGATGGCTATGAAATTAGATCATGATGACTTAGATCGCTTAATAGAGAAAATCTCTACAAGTGATATACAAGAGTTCTCGCTAGAGGGAGAAGATTTTAAACTCGAAATAAAAAGGAACGTATTTGATCAGAATCAAGTTATTAATAATTTAGTTTCTAATACTTCATTTGATAAGCAGACAATTGCTAACCAAAAAACTATTAATGATAACCTTCCAGTTGTTAATGAGCCTGAAGCACCTCAGGTGGCACCCCCAGGACGTTCTGATCTAATTGAAATAACTTCTCCTATGGTTGGGACATTTTATAGAGCTTCAGCGCCTGGTGAAGAGCCGTTTGTTGATATAGGCAATATTGTTAAGGTCGGTCAAACTATTTGTATTTTGGAAGCAATGAAATTAATGAATGAAATTGAATCTGAATTTAATGCTGAAATAGTAGAGATTCTCGTTGAAAATGGAACACCAGTTGAATTTGGCCAAGTTTTAATGCGTGTTAAGCAGTCTTGAATTGTTAGTCATTTCTACGGCAGCCTTAATAGCCTCAATCATGCTCTGAGATTGAGCAATTCCTTTGCCAGCAATATCAAATCCTGTTCCATGATCTGGAGATGTTCTTATAAAAGGTAAACCGATTGTGGTATTTACTGAGTAATTAAGAGCTATCACTTTCATTGGTATTAAACCTTGATCATGATACATAGCAAGAATGCCATCATGCTTTTCAGCATTTTTGTTATTCCATGCTTTTACCGAAGAATTCCAGCAACTATCTGGTGATAAAGGGCCTAATAATTCAATACCTCTATTCTTTTTATTCCAAGTAATTAATGCATCATTGAGCCAATCTCTCTCTTCATGGCCTAAAATACCTTCTTCCCCGGCGTGAGGGTTTAATCCTGCTACTTTTAAACTAGGATTGTCAGTATAGGTATTACAAAAATCTTTGAAAAGATCCAATTTAGAGTGGATTAATTCTGTAGTTAATTTCTTGGGAACCTCAGAAAGGGCTATGTGAGTTGTAGCTAGTAAAGTATTAAATCTCCAACCTGTAATTGGTGATTTTGCTGTGAATAACATGCCAACGTTTTTTACTCCACATGATTTTGCTAATACCTCAGTTTGACCAGAGAAGTAATGACCTGCTAGGGACCATGATTTCTTACAAATTGGTCCAGTTACAAGTGCTGAATTGGGGGATTGTTTTACAATTTCTATTGCTTTTGTTAAATATTGGAAACTTGAATCACCGTAACTTGATTTAGTGTCATTATCTGATGAAGAAATTTTGAGATCATGTATATTTAAATTTTTAGGATTTGCAATCTTTTCTAGTCCTAAGGATCTAAGATATTTATATGTATTTTGAAGGTTTTTTTTTGATCCAACTAATACATAGTCAATATTTTCTGGTATTTCATTAGAATAAAGCGCTTTTAAGATTACTTCAGGTCCAATACCTGACTCATCTCCTACGCTTAATACTACTTTCAATATTTTATTTGTATTTTGAAAATTCATAAAAAGTTTTTTCTTTTTTAACTATTCAGAAAGCAATTTTTTAAGCCAATTTTATAATTTTTATAAATTAGTTTATATCCGAGTGTTTCGCATAAAAGTTTGTTCGAAATTCTTCTATTTTCCATCCAAAAAGATTGAGCGATAGGTGATAATTCATCTTTTGCATCCTCAAATAATATTGGCTTTGGCATTGTTAAACCAAGTAAATCGTAGCAATACTGAATAACTTCTATCTGAGAACAGGGTTCATCATCTGCAATATTAATGATTTGGTGAAACTTTAAACAATTTTTATTTTGTAATAAATAAATAATCGCATGTGTGATATCTGCAACATGAACTCTTGAAAATACTTGAGCTTTTTTAAAGATAACTCGAATTTTTTGATTTTTGATTGCTTCAAACGTTGATCTTCCAGGTCCATAGATACCAGGTAATCTAAAAATTTGCACGGGTAAATTAGATTCAATCCATTTTTTTTCGCAATTTAATCTATTAAAACTCCTTTTTTGAAAAGGATTAGGCTGATCATACTCAGAAACCCACCCACCTTCTGTGTTTCCATATACTCCTGTGGTAGATAAATATCCAACCCATTCAAGTGGTAAATCTTGTAGTTTAGTTTGAAGGTTTTCTAGTACGGGATCATTTCCATTTTTGTCGGGAGGTATGCAACTAAGAATATGCGTGACTCCATCAAAAATTTCTTTATCAGGAACGACCCCGTTTTCACTGTTGAAAATAAAACTATTTGGATTTTTGCTGGCAGTTCTTGAGCTTGTTAAAACAGTACAGCCGAATTTTCTAATTGTTTGTGCAAAAAAACTACCGCTGAAACCACATCCCAAGATTAAAAATTTATTTTTATTTCCGAGTATACTTGCAGGTTTCTTCATGCTGGGTTAAAGTAGTACATATGTATTAATTAATGATGAAGATAGCTTTTGAGCCCGATTTAAAATCCAAAACTTTCAGTATTAGTAAAAGTTACCCCCTTCTTGTAGAGAAAGAAGTAACTTTGATTAGTTTTAAATTCTACCAAAAGTTATTTGTCTTTCTAATTTCATTTTCGATATTTTTAATATTCCCAGAATCGCCAAAAAAATTGGAAAATATATGTGAGAATTATAACTCTAGAAAAATATGTAATATTTGGTAGTCAAGCTGCTTTATATTCTGATTCATCTTTTATGTAACTTTTATTTTTTATCTTAAAATTAGGATTGGCCCATTGTAGTAATCTAATAGCTAATCTTAAATCTCCCTCTAACCAAGCTCTTATAGCCATTGCTCTTCGGGGATCATAAAATTTTTGCCTTCTATACCAATATAAAGCATTTTCATCTGATTTATCCCCATTACATGAAAGACATGCAGGGACGCAATTTTCTGTAGTACTTAAGCCTCCTTGGCTTCGTGGTATTACATGATCAATAGATTCAGATGGTTTTCCGCAATATATACAACTTTTGCCTGTAAACTTATGAATAGATTTTCGCCATTGTCTTAATCTGAACTTAGGACATAAGTCCTCTAAAAACACCGCATCATTGATATGCATTCAGAATAATTAGTTAAATAAATAATCGCTTGGATATAATAAAAGTCAACATTTATTTATGCTTTTTAGCTTAAATTTGCCAGTAAAAATATGATTTAGTGTGTTTAGATACAAAAAAGTATTTATTAAAATTGGAACAAATTATTATCTTTTGGAAACCTTAATTAATAACTATATCTATCAAGTGTTTCATCATTAAAATCTTCAGAAATTTCGTTATTAGTTTCTTCTAATTCTTTTTCTAATTCTTTTCTTTTCTTTTCTCTATTTTTTGCTTCTTTTTCTTTTCTTTCTTCTTCTTTTTCTAAATCTCGTATTAGTTTTCTATTTGGATGAAGTTGATCTAAATATTCAACGCAATAACTAAATTTTTCTTTTTCTCTAATAACTGTTTCAGTAATTCGCGCTGCTGCATTTTTAGGTGAAACTTTGAATAATCCTCCTTTTTGTTTTTTGATATACGAATAAGCTGCATCCCAACTACTTTCATGGTCATTACCGCCATCTCGCATTGTACAAAAAATTTCTGCACCAAATGAACTTGCATTAACTTTTGCATTAGTAAGGAATAGAGAAGTGAAAACTCCTAACGATACTAATATTAGTTTTTTATCCCTGAATCTTTGCATTAGCCATTTATCTTCTATTTAAAAATATCTTTTATTGTGAATATGTCTATAGAAATTTAAGATTTAATTACTCCAAACATATTCAAGCATTTCACAACTAAAGGAAGAATTAGAAGTACAGTGATCAACCTTACTGCATGTAGGGTTGCTACTGCAGCTCCTACCCCATACTCTGACCCTACAAGACTCATGCCGCTAATACCTCCAGGTGCTGCACCAAGAATTGTTGTTATCACATCGATATTAAGTAATCTGCTTGTCCATAATCCAATTGCTAATCCTGTAATAACTAAAGTAAAAGTTATTAAAATAGCGGGCCTCCATAAGGTTTGAAGATCCATCAATGAGTCTTTGGTTAATGATGTACCAATAACTGTTCCAATGCCGATTTCTAAAATTGTTCTTGTGCCTATTGGCCATTCTGCAATATCGACTTTGCCACTGATACTTAGTATGCTTGCGCCAATTAAGGCCCCAGCAAGAGGAGCTGCTGGGATACCTGTTTTAAGAGCTAAAGCTCCAAAAATGCCGCCAGCAAGAAAGTAATATATGAGATTTATGTTTGGCATAATTTTTAGTGATGTTTGGACATAATATTAGAAAAAAATTTATTTGCTTAAGTTTATAGTCAAATAATATTTTTAATTTCCTCTCGTAATGTCCCCTTTTCTTGGCATAATATTATCTAAAGGATAAATTTTATGTCTTCACAAATTTCATGCAAAGATAATAAAAACCGCATAAGGAAAAAATTATCTTTTATTGAGGGTGGCCACCAGCTCGAAAAATTAGAGTTTGCCCTAGCAATAGCTCAAACCAAAGGTGATGAAAAAAAATCAATTGTTCTTAGAAAAAAGATTGTTGAATTAGGCGGAAATGTTGAAGAGCCAGGAACTTAATTTAGTTTCCTTCAAGATATCTAGATGCTACAACTAATGCTTCACCAGCTTGTTGAGCTGAGATTTTACCGAGGTTGAGAAGTGTATTACTAATAGCAGAAACTACAGTAATAATATCTCTATCGTTAACATAACCTAAGTGTCCGACTCTAAATATTTTTCCCTTCATATGATCTTGACCGCCAGCAAGTAAAATATCAAAATTATTTTTTATAGTTTTTCTAAATTCTTCAGCATCTATTCCTTCAGTTTTTACCGCAGTAATTGAAGGGCTCAAGTATTTTTCATCAGCAAATAATTTTAAATTTAAAGCCTTTACAGCATTGCTCATTGCTAATTTATGTTTATTGTGTCTGAAGAAAATGTTATCTAAGCCTTCTTCTCTCATCATTTTTAAAGATTCATCTAAAGCAAAAACCAAATTAACTGCTGGAGTATATGGATTACTGTTACTTAGAAGACTTTTTTTGTAGGATTTTAAATTTAAATAAAATTTCGGTAAATTAGATTTTTCTGCAGCTTCCCATGCTTTTTGGCTTATTGCTATGAAACTAAGCCCTGGAGGTATCATGTATCCCTTTTGTGATCCTGAAGCAACTATATCTAATTCCCATTCATCTACAGGTACATTGCAAGCTCCAAGACTTGTAACGCAATCAACAATTGATAAAGCTGTATTGTGTTTGCGAATATACGAACTTATAGTTTTTAGATCATTAATTACACCTGTTGAGGTTTCAGAATGAGTCAAAATAACAGCTTTTATTTCTTTTTGTGTATCTTCTTCTAATACCTTTTTGAATTTTTCTGGATCAAGTGGAGTTCCCCATTCGGAATCAATTTTTATTACTTCTAGACCAAACTCTTTAGCAACTTTTACCCATCTTTCGCCAAATTTTCCATTTTCTCCACAAATTACTTTATCTCCTTTACTTAAGGTATTTATTATTCCAGCCTCCATTGCGGCCGTCCCACTTCCAGTGATTGTTAGAACATCATTTTGAGTTTGATGAAGCCACTGTAAATTTTTAGTAGTACTCTCTACGAGATCTTGGAATTCTTTACTGCGATGGCCTATTGGATGTTTACCTAATGCTTGTAAAACTTTTTCTGGAACTGGCGTGGGTCCAGGAATCATCAATGATAATTTTTGTTGTATGGCCACTTTTTGCTAAATAGGTCATTCTTAGATTAGTTCTCATTATATATTTTTCAATTACTTGATTTGAAAAAAGGATTTTCTTTACCTTTGTGGGTTGCTGGAGCTGCTAGGTCAGCATTAAAAAAACTAGTAGGGTTACCGTTTGAGAATTATGAACTTATAAAAATTCCTAATGAAAAAAAAGAAATAAAAATTGAAATTCATTCTGTTGGTTTACTTAAAGATGACTCGCATGCATTAGGAATTACCTTTGCAAAGTCAGGCTTAGATCTTGACATTACACAAAACCTAGAAATATGGACAATAGTTTCTTTAGAAAAAATTTCTTTCAATAATACTGTTCAAACAATTCCAATAAATATTATTGCAGGCTCTGGTGTAGGTATAAAAGAAGTTACATCAGAGATATGCATTTCTAATTTTGCAAAAGAAGTTTTATATGCAAATTTATTAGATAAAATTCCTGAGGGCTTTAATTTGAAATTAGAAATTATTTTCCCAAAAGGCGCATTTTTAGCTGAAAGAACTAGTAATAAGTCATTTGGCATTGTTGATGGATTATCTATTATTGGTACTTCTGCTGAGACTTACTCGAGTGCTTCACCTGATCAATTAGAAGAAGCTAAAACTAATCTAGCTCAGTTAATTCAAAATGATTTTAGAGGAGAAGTTGTTTTTGTTATTGGTGAAAATGGGTTAAATTTAGCCAAAACTTATAATATTAATTTGCCAATTATCAAAATAGGAAATTGGATAGGACCATTACTAGTTGATGCTGCAATAAAAAAAGTTAAAACTGTAATTCTTTTTGGTTATCACGGAAAATTAATTAAATTAGCAGGAGGTATTTTTCATACACATAATCATTTAGCTGATGCAAGAATTGAGATTCTTGTTTATTTAGCTGTTCAAGAAAAGGTACCAACTGAAATAATATTTGAATTATCTCAATTAAATAATCTTGAGGATGCATTACTACTTCTTGAAAGATTTAATCAATCTTTAACTGATAAATTATTCAAGAATTTATCAATGACGATTGAAAAGCGTTCTTCTGCATATGTAAATAGGTATGTAAAAACTGATATGGAAATCGCCTCAATAATTTTTGATAGAAAAAGGAAAATAAGATGGGCTGGAATTCATGGTAGTAAGTATATTTCTTATTTTCAATGAGATTAATTTGGATTCATTATGCTTTTGTAAATAAATTGAGCTAACTTTTATACATGAGTCAAACATCTTTAAAAAAAGAAAGAGATCCTTCAATATTAATTTTAGATTTTGGATCTCAATATTCTGAATTGATTGCGAGAAGAATTAGAGAAACTAATGTTTTCTCTCTTGTAGTAAGCAATTTTATTTCAATTGAGGACATTAATAAAATTAATCCTAAAGGGATCATTTTGAGTGGAGGACCAAATTCTGTATATGAACAAAATGCTCCAAGATGTGATGAAAAAATTTTTAATTTAGGAATTCCTATTCTTGGTATATGCTATGGAATGCAACTAATGGTCAAAGAACTTGGAGGATCTGTTATTTCAGCAACCAAAAAAGCTGAATATGGTAGAGCACCACTAAATATAGATCAAGAATCCGACCTCCTTTTTGATGTAGAAGATAAATCTATAATGTGGATGAGTCATGGCGATTCAATTAATTGTCTGCCTGACGGATTTAATAAAATTGCTCATACCGAGAACACACTCCATGCAGCAATTTCAAATGATGAAAAGAAATTATTTGGCGTACAATTTCATCCTGAAGTTGTGCATTCAGAGTTTGGAATGACGGTAATTAAAAATTTTGTTTATAAAATTTCTTTTTGTGCGGCTGATTGGACAACTGAAACATATATAGATGAAACTATTCCAAGAATAAGAGAGCAAGTTGGCAATAAAAAAGTTTTGCTTGCCTTATCTGGAGGAGTTGATTCCTCAACTCTTGCTTTTCTTCTCAATAAAGCCATTGGAAATCAGCTTACATGCATGTTTATAGACCAAGGTTTTATGAGAAAAGGTGAACCAGAATTTTTAATGAATTTTTTTGATAAGAAATTTCACATAAAAGTTGAATATATTAATGCAAGGGAAAGGTTTATTGCCAAATTAAAAGGTATTACTGATCCAGAACAAAAAAGAAAAATTATAGGTGAAGAATTTATTAGAGTATTTGAGGAAGAAAGCAATAGATTGGGACCTTTTCAGTATTTAGCCCAAGGTACTCTTTATCCTGATGTTATTGAAAGTGCGGGGACTAATATTGATCCCAAAACAGGAGAAAGAATAGCTGTAAAAATAAAGAGTCATCATAATGTGGGTGGATTGCCAAAAGATCTACAATTTAAATTAGTTGAGCCATTAAGAAAACTTTTTAAGGATGAAGTCCGAAAAGTGGGAGCTGCTTTAGGTTTACCGGATGAAATAATAAAAAGGCATCCATTCCCAGGTCCAGGATTAGCTATAAGAATTTTGGGAGAGGTAAATAATGAAAAACTTGATTGTTTAAGAGATGCAGATTGGATTGTAAGAGATGAAATTAAGAAAGCAGGTCTTTATAATGATATTTGGCAAGCTTTTGCAGTATTGCTTCCTGTAAAAACAGTAGGGGTTATGGGTGATAAAAGGACTTATGCATGGCCAATAGTTTTACGTTGTGTATCTAGTGAAGATGGCATGACAGCCGATTGGTCAAAAATTCCTTTTCAGATTTTGGAGAGGATTGCAAATAGAATCGTTAATGAAGTAAGTACAGTTAATAGAGTTGTTTATGATATTACAAGCAAACCTCCTGGAACTATTGAGTGGGAGTAAGTCTTCAAATTTTTAAAAAATTTAAAGTTTTTTATTTAAGCAAGAAATTTTTAAATGAGATATAAAATGTAATGCACGATATTATTAAACTAAGCCGATCTACAGTTGAGAAATATCTTAGTTGTCCAAGATGTTGTGTATTGGAAAAAAAATATAAAATAAAACCGCCATCGTTACCATTTACTTTAAATATAGCTGTAGATAATTTATGTAAAAATGAATTTGATTATTATAGAAAAATTCAGGAGCCGCACCCTTTATTTATTGAATATGGAATTGATGCTGTCCCTTTCCAACACAAAGATTTAGAACGTTGGAGGAGTAATTTCCAAGGGATAAGATATATGTCAGTTGAACATAACTTTGATTTTGGTGGAGCTGTGGATGATATTTGGCAGAAAAAAAATGGTGATCTTATTATCGTTGATGTAAAAGCAACATCTAGAAATAATTTTGATTGGTCTGAGACTTTTAATAAATACGAATATGCAAAAGCTTATAAGAGACAATTAGAAATGTATCAGTGGCTATTTAAAAAAAACGGTTTTCAAGTAGCTAAAGAAGCTTATCTTTTATATTTCAATGGAAAGAAAAATGAAAAATTATTTAATAACCAATTAAATTTTGACGTACATCTAATTAAATTAGATTGTTCTACTTCATGGGTAGAAAATAAGATAATTGATGCAGTTAATTTATTACGTTCTGATGTTTTCCCAAAACCTTCCTTAAATTGTGAATACTGTAATTATTTAAAGAAGCGTTGGCAATTATCGATAACTTAGTATTTATAGGATAATTTTTTTCATATCTCTGGAAAAATAATGAATAAAAGATAATCTTTAATAAGATTATTAATTTTGACTTTTGATAAAATTGAAAAATTCTGAAAGAAAGATAACTAATCATCTTCAACAAGATGTAGTCAAAGTATCTGGTAAAACAATTTTTATTAATCCTTTTTTATATTGGCGTAGATTTGACGAAAATACTAATAGATGGCTCAGAGAACCTGGTCAAATGTCAGAGGATCAAATTTCACCAAACAGAACCCGTTTTTATCCAGAAATAGAGTGGGTTGATTTAAGTCCTGAGCAAAAGCTCATAAAAGATGCAACTGTTGAGATGTTTTTAAAAACTCTTGAATTGATAAGTACATTTCATCCTCATCTTAGTTCTGGACAATTATTAGAAGTGGAGAGAAAAATGGCGATTATAAAAAAGATTCCTTTCGAAAAGTGGGTGACAAAATCTTTCGCAAAAAAAGCGAGATTATTGGAAAATGAAAAAAGAAAATTTCAAAGAGAAAGATTTTTTAGTAGTTGGAGGGAATGGTTTAGCCTCGAAATTACCCAACAAGCAATTTTGCCTTTAATCGTCACAATATTTATTTCTTCATTTATTGGATGGTCT
>JAOOLS010000020.1 GCA_028408915.1 Prochlorococcus sp. AH-716-J09 | reverse complement strand
AAAAATAATATTTAACTTAGTTGAATTCCCAATCAGAAAATAACCCCTTTGGTAACTAAGTATAAATACTTATTTAAGTACGACTTTTGCTCTTTAATCCACGATGGATACTGTGACTAGTTATTTTTACTTAAGGATAATTTTTTAATAGTGCTTTCAACAATTCTTACCAAGTCGTTTAGCAAAGATACTGCTTTATTAATTCTTAGAGTTATAACTGGAACTGTTCTTATACACCACGGTTATGAGAAATTAGCAAACATAGAAAATTTCGCTGATGCTTTTGTAAGACCATTACATCTCCCATTCCCAATATTTTTATCATACATAGCGGCATTTTCTGAAATAGGTGGTAGTTGGTTATTAATTATCGGCTTAGCCACAAGATTCGGAGCATTGGCAATTGTTGGAACAATTTCTGTGGCTATATATCATGCACTTGTTACTTCAGGTTTTAATATTTTCTTACTAGAGCTTTTACTTTTATATTTCGCCTCAGCAACTTCAATTGCATTAACTGGTCCCGGTAATTTCTCCTTAGATGAAGTCATCATAAGAATTTTGAAATCAGAAGATGAGGATGAAATTATACCTTCAACAAATGCAAAATCTTCCAAGCAAGTTGAAGTTAAAGAAGAAACAAGTAAAGGTGGCTTATTTCAATTTTTGCAAGCGAACATACTTTCAGACACTTCAAGCTAATTTTTTAGGATAAAGATTATTGATTAGCTCTAACCTTTTTCTATAACTGTTCCTCTTCTCAAGTTTTATCTTAATTGTTGCTTCAGAAAGACTTATAAATAGCCCTATAGCTGTTACCCAAGATAAAAAAATAAGAGGGTTTTCTGGAATTTCTGAGAAATTCATATGGATAATACTTTTTTTAAACTGACTGATCACTAAATGTTTTTCAACCTAAATATACAATTTAGAAATATTTAAGGATTAATTTCAACTTTTTTCCATTTCTTAATCTTTTCCCAAAGATATCGTTTATGAACAGGCTGTTCTAATTTAAGAAGATCTACTGAATCGATTTCAAAATTTAGAACTACAAAATTTTCTGACTTGGGTAGATTGGATAAAATTTCATAAGTAGATTGGACTTTTGGGTTTATTTTCTCTCCAGGAGATCCCCAAAACCAAGAAGATTTTGATTTTTCTGATAATAAATCCCAATAATTTTTGTTATCACTTAATTCATGTATTTTTCCTTTGAATCTATATTGTGATTTGGTTTTCAAAAAGAACCATAATATTTCTGCATTAGGGTTAGATTTTAAATGCCCAATTTTTTCACTTCTTCTATCTGTAAAAATAATCATTGAACTATCTTTATGCCATCCTCTGAAAACAACTGTTCTTAATCTTGGCTCATTTTCTTCGCTGACTGTTGCAAGCTGTATCCATCTATTAGAGGGTGATTTTCCCTCTTTTTTTCTAGAAGATTTTAAATCTTGCCTCCAACTGGGTAAGTTGTTATCAGGCATTTAATTTAGGCAATATAAGACCACTTTTCTTTTTGTATTCTTCGAATGAATCATATTTTGAGAGCGATTTATCTTTTTTTATCATTCTTGGTAGAAAAACTATAGAGAAAAATATTGCAAGAATTACTAATGGTATGAAACTCATTGAAAGTATGGCGAATGATAGATAAATCAGTATTTCTCCTAGATAATTTGTATTTCTTATATTTTTGAAAAATCCTTCTTTAATTAGATCTTTTTTTAATTTAAGAGAAAAATATTTTTGGGCATCACTAGCAAAGTGTAGAAACACACCAATTATATTTATAGATACAGATGCAGCTATTACGATATTTGGAACAGATTTCTGAGATGAGATAAGAATGTAGGGAGCTACCCAGTAACTTCCAAGGAAAATAAAACCAGTAACTGAAGTTAAAAAATTGATTTTTTCTCTAAAATAAGGATCTGGGAATATCTTTTCTTTTAGAAGCCAAAGTAATCCATAAGTACCATGCAGAGCTAAATAAACGAAGGGAGCGATCGTAAAATTATCAAAAAAAATCATAAGACCTACAACTACAAATGCAGTGAGGCCCTTATGTAGATTAATTATTTGGTTAAGTTTCATCTTTTTTAATAATCTAAAAAATGAAATTATTTTTTGTGGATATAACCTAGGTCGTCAAAGGTTTTAATGGGCGATACTGGATTCGAACCAGTGGCCACTACCGTGTCGAGGTAGTGCTCTACCACTGAGCTAATCGCCCAAATTGAGGAATTTTTAATCCCCCTTATAAGAAAATAGCAGGTTGCGTTTCATTTTCTAAGTAATTTAACTTTCCATCGATCTCTTTTGGTTATTTCTAAATTTAGAATTTCGATAAATCCTTTATTTTCAAGTTCTAGTTTGTCGCCGATTTTTAGATTAATAGTTGGCTTATTAACTTTGCTTCCATTTAATCTGAGCATTCCATTTTCTATTCTTTCAATGATTTTGGTTCGTGATACCCTAAAGCCAGCTGATGCTATAGCATCTAATCTTGTTGAAGCTTCTACTGTATTGACAAGTTTTTTTGATCTTCCAGAAGGTATTTGTAATTCATCTATACCTACTACATTAACTTTTACTTTTACGTCTCTTAAATAAAAAATCTTTTCATCTAAATGCTTAATATCTGAATTATCAATTATCCCTTGTGCCCCCCTATCGCCAATAGTCCATATATCTCCAACTTTCATTTGATTAACCCCATTTTCAATTAAGAGGGATCTAAAGTCGTCTTGGGTAGCATTATCAAATAAAAAATTTCCAATAATTTTTATTCCTTGAGCTGGAAAATTACTTTTTAGCGCACCCTCTTCAGGAATATTATCTCCTCTAAAGCAAGCTATCCTAGATCTTTGAGAAGAGGAGAATCCTCCATAAATAAAAAATTTGAAATCATTTAAATTTTCAAAATCTTTTAAAATCTCTTCGCAAACATAAGTTGAATTAAACCCAGTCCAATAAGTTTCCCAGTGTTTGTAAGCTAAGTTAGAAATATTTATTAATTCCTCAGTTTCTTTTTTGTAGTTTGAATTTATTAAGATTTCTTTTAAGTCAATCATTTAGCCTTCTAAAAAAATTATATCTTTTGCTTCTGATTGTTTTATTAAAGCCCAAGGTAATTCGGTCCCAATTTGATTTTCAAGTAGAACAAGCCATTTACCCTCTTTATTAAAATTAATGATTGATCTTAACTCTTTATTTCTATTAATGTTGATACTTGCAGAAGAAACAATGCTTCCTAAATATCCTGAACCCATCCCTAAAAGACCTCCAAATAATGATTCCCCGATGTTATTTAGACCAAGAAAGCTGAAGGTAGATAAATTTGTCATATTAGAAAAAGCTATTCCAGCTACAAACCCAAACGGCATTAGCCATCTACTCATATCTTTTTGCCGGATCTTCCTATCCAATTTAGGATTTAAGATTCTTATATCTTCAAAATTTTGAGATTTGAATAAGATATTTGATTTCGCATTTAGCAATTCTGTTTCGTCTGATGATATTTTCTCACTTATTGGTGGGATCAAAATAGCTTCAGAGAGCATTACTGATTTTTCGTTGAAAACATCAAATAGCTGGATACATTTATTAATGTCTTCAAATATGACAATACTTTTAGTCAAATTTCAATCCTCAAATGTTTGTGTGTTATTCAAATTAATAAAATAAGATACATACACTATAGATTAAGTTAAAGTAAAAGATTAAAGAACCAATCTTAAATGACAAAAGTTCTCATTACAGATCCAATTGATCAAACAGGAATCGATATTCTTTCACAAGTTGCTCAGGTTGATCAGAAGATAGGAATCTCAGACTCTGAGCTAGCTTCCATTATTAAAGATTATGATGCTTTAATGATTCGCTCTGGTACTCAAGTAACCGAAGAAATTATAAACTCTTCAAGTAAACTGAGAATCATTGGGAGAGCAGGAGTTGGAGTCGATAATGTAGATGTTAAGGCTGCTACGCAAAAAGGAGTCCTTGTTGTTAATTCTCCAGGGGGTAACACAATAGCAGCGGCTGAACATACTATAGCTATGATGTTGGCCTTATCTAGGCATATTCCAATTGCTAATAGTAGTACTTTGTTAGGTAAATGGGAGAGAAAGAAATTCGTTGGGAATGAGCTTTATAAGAAAAAATTGGGTGTAGTAGGTTTAGGGAAAATTGGTGCTCATGTAGCAAAAGTTGCTAATGCATTAGGAATGGAAGTTTGCGGATATGATCCCTTTGTTTCAACTGAAAGAGCTCAACAAATCCAAGTTAAACTATCTGATCTAGAAGATTTATTCCAACAATCTGATTATGTAACTTTGCATTTACCTCGCACACCAGAGACAGAGAATTTAGTAAACATGGAGGTGCTTAAAAATATGAAAAGTAGCGCAAAATTAATTAATTGTGCTCGAGGAGGCTTGATTGATGAAGAGGCATTAGCAGAAGCTTTAAATAAATCATTGATTGCAGGTGCTGCGATAGATGTCTTTTCTAAAGAACCTTTGGAATCTAATTCACCACTTTTGAAGGTTGAAAAGAATCTTATTCTTACCCCCCACTTAGGAGCATCTACTCGGGAAGCACAAGAAAATGTAGCTGTTGATGTCGCGGAACAAATAAGGGATGTCTTGCTTGGTTTATCTGCTAGAACTGCAGTAAATATTCCAGGTTTGAGCCCTGATATTATGGATAGTCTGAAACCTCATTTGCAGTTAGCTGAAACCATGGGTCTGCTTATAAGCCAGCTTTCAGGTGGGCAGATACAGAAACTAGAAGTAAAGCTTCAAGGTGAATTTGTTCAACATCCTTCTCAGCCATTAATAATAGCTAGTCTAAAAGGCCTCCTAAGTAAAGCTTTGGGAGATAGGATTAATTATGTGAATGCTTCGCTAGAAGCAGATTCAAGAGGTATTTCAGTAGTCGAGAATAAAGATGAGGCAAGACCTGAATTTGCTAGTGGTTCGCTTCAGTTAACCACTTATGGAGATAACGGCGACCATAGCGTAGCGGGAAGCATTTTTGCTGATGGGGAATTAAGAATTATTAGTATTGATCAATACCCAGTTAATGTATCACCAAGCAGATATATGTTGGTTACTAGGCACAGAGATATGCCAGGCATTATTGGCAAGCTGGGGTCTTTATTAGGTAGCAATAATGTAAATATTGCCTCAATGCAAGTTGGGCGCAAAATTGTTAGAGGGGAAGCTGTTATGGTTCTAAGTATTGATGATCCAATACCTAATAAGTTGCTTGATACCATTATTGACGTAGATGGTATTACCAACGCTAATCCAGTTACTCTATAAAGTGGCTTGACCTAGTTAATGGAAACTAAAGATTGGTATAAACTTACTTTTCTGATAGAAAGTGATTCTGAAGAAATTATTATTTGGAAATTAAATGAGCTAGGTATATTCAGTTTTTCATTTGAATATTTGATTAAAAATGAAAATAAAAAAGAAGTTAATATATGGCTTCCAATTGATGATTGGGATGAGTGTTCTAGAAGTGGTTTTGAAAAAATAATTAGCAAACTTCTAAACATTAATCCCCCTAAGGATAAATTTTTTGACTGGAGTATTATCAAAGAGGAGGATTGGTTAACAAGTTGGAAGAAATATTGGTCTCCTGAATTAGTAGGAAATCACTTTTTAATATTGCCTTGTTGGATAAATCTAAATAAAAAATTTAAAGATAAACAAATCATAAAAATTGATCCTGGAGCAGCTTTTGGTACAGGAAGTCATCCTTCAACTTATCTTTGCTTGGAAAAAATGGAGAATATTTTATTTTCTGATAAAAAAGTATTAGATATTGGGAGCGGTAGCGGAATTTTGAGTGTCGCCGCAAGATTGCGTGGCGCTAAAGAGATTTGTGCAGTGGATAATGATTATTTAGCTATAAATTCAACAAAATCTAATTTCCAACTAAATTTCGGTAATTTAAACAAATTAAATACATATTTGGGACCATTTAATGAGGTAATTTTAAAAAATCAACTCAAACAATTTGATTTTGTTTTATGCAATATTCTTGCTGAAGTAATAAAAGTAATGATTCCAAATATCTATAAGTGCTTGAGAAACAATGGGGAAGTCATTTTCAGTGGAATTCTGAATTCACAAAAGGATGAAATTATTAAAATATTAATTCAAAATGACTTGAAATTACTGGATGTATCAACTAGAAAAGATTGGGCATGCATTTCTGCGCAAAAAGCCAGCAATCCAACCTAAGCATAAGTTTTTCTTATGGATACTCTTTCATACATTTTATTGTGTCATTTTTTACTTCAAAATCTCACATATCGACCAAATCGATGTTAAAAATGTATTTGATAGGTATTAATTACCAACAATTTTTTATTTAAATGGCTTCTTACAAAGTTACTCTCATCAGCGAAGGTGAAGGCCTCAATTCAACTATTGAAGTACCTGATGACCAATACATCCTCGATGCTGCTGAAGAACAAGGTATCGACCTTCCTTACTCCTGTAGAGCTGGAGCATGTTCAACATGTGCTGGAAAAGTTACTTCAGGTAGTGTTGATCAATCAGATCAAAGTTTCTTGGATGATGACCAATTAGAAGCTGGTTTTGTTCTTACTTGTGTTGCTTATCCAACATCTGACGTAACAATTACAACTCATGCTGAGGAAGAATTGTACTAATTATAAAAATTTAACTTTTTTAAGTTGATTATTGATTATTTCTCTGCCACCCTCTATAAAGGTGGCTTTTTTTGTAAATGGATAAATTTGAATTTTTCAAGTCTGGCACTGTTCAATCAAGTTATGGAGGTCAGTACAGTTATAAGATTATTGGACCATGTTGCAGACTTTATGATAGGGAAGAGTTACCCTGGCCCTGTTCAAGGCTTGCTTGGAGAAGTAAGGAGCCTAGTTGGAGAAGAATAGGGTCTAGGTTCGTTGCAGATATGGCTTCAAGAAAATGCCCATCTTACTCAGTAGAGATTTTGGAGCCTGGATCAAAACCTGTTGAGACAGTCATAACTCTTTTTTCAAAGAAATTTTCTTCTGATATACAAGAATGGTGGTACAGCAAAAAGCCAGGCTCAAGGGAACCTGGCAATATCTACCCATCTGAAGTTAATTAGATTAAATATTAGGCTTTTGGTTTAGGAGGTGTGTAACCTTTTAGGCCAGTACATTCTAGGCTATCGGCCGTATTTACTCCTGTCTGTGAATTAGTACCTGTTGCTCTCTCGCAAAGTGATTTTCTTGTCTTTAAATCAAGGTTTGCGTCAGTAAAGTCTGCTCCATCAATAATTGCACCATCAAAAACACTTTTCATTAGCTCACCATTGGTAAGATTCGCATCTGTAAAATCAGCATTATCAAAGCGTGTTGCATATGCAATAAGGTCCTTCATATTGGCTCCTTTAAAACTAGAGTTTTTTGCAGTTGTTACACTCATATATGCGCCTTGAAGATTAGCTTCTCCTAAATCTTGATTAGATAAATCATATTTAACATATTCAGTATTATGCAGGTCGGCACCGTGAAGATCATCTTTTAGCACGTCAACTGATGAAGGATCACTAGGATAAAGTGCATTTGCAGAGATTGGATTAATGAGTAAACCAATGATTAACGGAAGAAAAATAAATAGTCTTTTTAAAGACTTATGTAGTGATGAAAACATAGAAACCATTTCGATCAACATCAATATAGAAAACCTATGACTATTATTCCATGGGTTGGTCATTTGCGACCCTTCTTCTCACGAACTGTTGCAGTTTATTTTATTTCTGCCGTTAGAAAATCTTTTGCAAGTTCAGTATTCGGAAAGACTTTTTGAGCCTCTTTAAGCAAATCGCTTGGCGTGATTGTATTTTTATTGGTGTATCTTGGACTTAAATGAGTAATAATTAATTTTTTTGTGTTAGATAATAATGCTGTTTTGGCAGCCATAATTGTTGTGGAATGTAATTTTTCGTAGGCCATGCTTTCATCCTCCTCTGAAAAAGTCGATTCATGTACTAGTAAATCGGCATTTTTTGATAGTGAAACAGCTGATTCGCTAAACACTGTATCTGTGCAATAAACAAAACTTTCACCTTTTCTAGGAGGTCCACAGAATTCTTTCCCATCGAATGTCCTACCATCCGCTAATACGACTTTTTTACCTTGTTGCAGTTCCGAATAAATTGGTCCAGGTGCTATTTTTAGAGACTCTGCTTTTTTGATATCAAATATACCTGGTTTATCTTTTTCACTCACCCTATAACCATAAGCAGGTATTTTATGTTTAAGACAGGCACAATTTACTTTTATTTTTTTGTTTTCAAATAGGATTTTATTTTCTGATGCAAAATTTTCAACTTCCACAAAATTTAATGGGAAAGACAATTTGCAAAAACTACTTTTAAGTGCTGAATTTATAAAACTTCGCAACCCTGAAGGACCGTAAATTTGAATACCCTCACTATTTCCTGATAAACCTAAGGTAGCTAAAAGTCCAGGTAAACCATAAATATGATCTCCATGCATATGGCTAATAAATATTTTCTTGATTTGTGAAGATTTAATATTGCTTTTCATTATTTGATGTTGCGTTCCTTCTCCGCAATCAAAAAGCCAAACTTCTGATGACTGTGATAATTTAAGTGCTAAGGAAGAAACATTTCTCGTTAAGGATGGGACACCTGAGCTTGTTCCTAAAAAGGTGATATTCACTTATTTATGATATTTTTATTGTTATATCTGGATTAAATTTAGACTTTTAGTCAAACTTAGGCAAATTAAGCATTAGTTTTTAAACAAAGTGATACTTAAATTTAAAAATAACTATAGTAAATGTTGCCTGATAAGTATTTTATTTATTTGTGTTTTTCAGAGTGAAAGTGTTTTTGCATCTAGAGAACCAATCATTAGAGTTTTGATATCAAAAAATAACAATTTAAGGATCAGATCAGATAGATCAATTCCTTTAACCATAGAGGGTAAATATTTTTCAAGCAAAAGAATAAAAGGTCTAACTATGAAAAATGAGAAAAATAGAAAAATTTTATATTTTGATAAGAATAAACAAAAAAAATATGACTTAAAAAGTAATCAAAAATTTCAAGTGAGTTCTTCTGATGGAAGAGGTATTTGGGTAGGTCAGAAGAGATTTGCTGGTAAGCTTAATCTCTTTGTACTTGATTCAAAAATATTGGTGGTAAATGTTTTAGGAATAGAAAAATACCTTAATAGCGTAGTGGGTTCAGAAATGCCAACAAAATGGCCTATTGAAGCATTAAAGGCACAAGCAATTGCCTCAAGAACTTATGCTTTAAAGCAAAAGGGAAATAATTTATTTGATATAGATTCAACCCAGAAAAATCAAGTCTATAATGGCTTAGAATCAAGAACTTATAAAACTATCAGAGCCGTTAAAAGTACAAGATCTTTGGTTTTAACGTATAAAAATAAATTAATTAATGCTTTGTTTCATAGCAGCTCAGGTGGAATGACAGAAAATAGTCAAGATGTATGGAAAAATAAATATCCATATTTATCAAGTGTGAAAGATTTTGATAAAAATAATCCAAAATTTAGATGGCAAAAAAAAATTTCGAGTAATGAATTAATAAATTTATTTCCAAAGATTGGAGGTTTAAAAAATATAGAGATTCTAGACATTACTCGTACAGGGAGGGTAAAAAATTTAAAACTTATTGGGGCTTATGGTTCTGATCAAATGTCTGGGGTAGATTTTAGAAAAAGATTAGGCCTGAACAGTAATTTTATCAGATTTAAATTTTTTGAGGAAGAATTAAACAACAATACTCCTCAAAAGAAAGGGTTGATAGTTTTTGGACAAGGATCAGGTCATGGAGTAGGAATGAGTCAGTGGGGGGCTAAATATCTGGCGTCTAGAGGCCAAAAAGCTGAAAAAATATTAAAGCATTTTTATAAGGGTGTGCAGATTAAACCTTTTAGAAAAGATTACCTATAGAAGTTATTTAGCATTAAGTACTAATTTTGGATTTATATTAGATTGCTCTACATTTAAGAAACCTATCCCAAGTAGTATTTGTTTTTTATCTATTACTTTTATAGGTTTTTTGTAGTCAAAAGATTTGTTTTCCTGGAAGTAATTAATATCAACTCTAATCGCTCTTCCTGTTTGCCAAAAATTGATTTGTTCTTCGGTACTTAAAACAAATGATGAAATGTGATTAAGAGCAGAAATTGTTGGAATAATGAAATTTTTCGAGTTTTTTTTATCTTTTTCGATATCAGATATTTTTATCGAGTTTTGTTCATCAAATCCACAAGCTGAAATTCTTTTTAGTTGTAGAAGGCAACCCTCGGAATTAAGAATTTCTCCTAAATCTCTTGCAATTGCTCTTATGTATGTGCCAGCTGAACATTTGATTTTTATTTCTATGATTCCGTTTATTTGGTCCCATTTCATCAAAGTAAGTTCGTCTATTTTTACTTCTCTTGGTGCTAATTCAAAAACTTCATTCCTGAAAGATTTCTTATAAGCTCTCTCACCATTAACGTGCACACTAGATACTTTCGGCGGAATTTGTTTAATAATGCCTCTAAATCTATTTAAGTATTGATCTAATTTTTCATCACTGATTTTAGGCCAACTTTTTTGATTAATTATTTCTCCGTGAATATCATCAGTGTTAGTTCTTATCCCTAATTTAATTTGTCCTATGTAAGTTTTACCTTGAGGGAGATATTGAATAAATCTTGTTGCACTGCCTATCGCAATTGGTAATATTCCTATAACTTCTGGGTCAAGAGTTCCTGTGTGACCGACCTTTTTCGTATTAAGTAACTTCCTTATTTGTTTAACACAATCATGTGAAGTACATCCTTTATCTTTATTAATTACTAAGAATCCATCTTTAGTTTCCATTTTTAATATTAAGAATACTTTGAGAAAGATTTAAAACCATCCTATGATTTTGATATTGGAAATTTAGAGAAAGAAATTGAAAAACAATAATTTTATTTTAAAAGAGTTTTTATACAATGCTTTTAATTTGAAATCACATTTAATGGAATACTTATCTATTAGAGAATGTGATTTAGATGGATTCCTTGCAAATGCAAAGATGAATTTAGCAAATTCACATCCTGGAGATGCTTTGAATGATGTCTCAGATTTTTATACTGAAATAGTTGGAGATCGGCATGTAGCTGATTTAGCTGCTTGGCACATCACAAGCAAGAACTATATCTCTGATACTTTAAAACTTCAGCAGAGATTTTCTAGAGATTTGGTTTTAGATTTTGGAGGAGGTATTGGAACGCATGCCCTAGCTAACGCTATGTCTTCAAAAGTTGAGCATGTTTTTTTTGTAGATATTAATGAGACAAATAGAAACTTTGTTGAATACAGAGCTAAGAAATTAGGAGTCGAAAAAAAACTTTCTTTTTGCAAGACAATTAAAGACACACAAATATCTAAATTTGATACGATAATTTGCTTAGATGTTTTGGAACATCTTGCTGATCCAGCTTCTCAAATTAAGATTTTCAATGAGTTTATGGATCATAATTCTATTGCTTTATTTAATTGGTATTTTTTTAAAGGAGAAAAAAATGAATATCCGTTTCATATCGACGACATTCAAATTGTTGAAAAGTTTTTTGAAACTCTTCAATTAAATTTTTTAGAAGTATTTCATCCTATTCTTATAACTACAAGAGCTTATAAGAAAATTAGATAACGACATTAACTCTTTTTCTATTTCTTAAATTTCTTTTAATGCTTTCGAAACTTACTGTTCCTTCTTTAAGTGCAAAAAGGGTGTCATCTTTACCTTTCCCGACATTAATCCCCGGCAAAAAAGATGTGCCTCTTTGGCGAATTAAAATTGATCCAGCAGTTACTTTTTCTCCTCCATAAGCTTTCACCCCCAATCTTTTGGAATTTGAATCTCTTCCGTTTCTAGTAGAACCTGTTCCTTTTTTATGTGCCATTAGAAGTGTTTAATTTGTAGATTTTTGGGATTTTGGTTTAGTTTCCTTTTTGACAGTTTCTTCATTTTTAGAAGAAGACTTAGGAACACTTTTAGATATCTTAATAGATTTTACCATAACTCTTGTAAGTTCTTGTCTGTGACCCATCTTTCTTCTTGTCTTTTTCTTTGGACGCATCTTGTATACAAGAATCTTCTTATCTCTTTTATGAGAGACTACTTCTAATTCAATTCTTGCGTCTTTAACGTAAGGTTTACCAATATTTATAGAATCATTGTCCTTTAAAACTAAAACGTTTTCCAGTGTTATCTTGTCTTTCTCTTTTGCATTTAACCTGTCTATGTCATAGTATCTATCAACTTCGAACCAAAATTGTTGACCTGAAGTTTCTGCTATTGCATACAATTCATTACTTTCAGAAGAATTTTTTGAGGAGTTTTTGGAATTTGTCATATCTTAAAGACGCTATTAGGCTCAAATTAATTATTTGATTAAGCCTAATAAGCAATCATATTAGTTTGTTTATTTTCTTATTTTGTAGTGTAATAAGTCAAGGGTTGTTTTAAATCTTTTATATCTATTCAGGAACTATAACGATGGCAGCAAGGAAAACATATATTTTAAAACTCTATGTTGCTGGAAATACTCCTAATTCGATGAGAGCTTTAAATACCTTAAGAGAAATTTTAGATAATGAATTCAAGGGAGTTTATGCTTTGAAGGTTATCGATGTACTTAAGCAACCACAACTTGCAGAAGAAGATAAAATTTTAGCCACTCCTACGTTAGCTAAAATTTTACCGCCACCAGTTAGAAAAATAATAGGTGATCTTTCAGATAGAGAAAAAGTTTTAATTGGTTTAGATCTTCTTTTTGATGAATTAACTGAAACTGAATATAGTGGAGATAAATAATACATATAAAACTTTTAAAATTTAAAATAAATTGAAAATTTATTTTAATTTTGTTTAATTAGCACAAAACTATGAATGATAAGAAATTTGGCAAATCAAATAAAATGCAAGTACAAAAATTACCAACTGGAATAGAAGGTTTTGATGATGTTTGTAGGGGTGGGTTGCCTGTATCTCGAAGTACACTCGTTAGTGGTACCTCAGGAACCGGTAAAACTGTTTTCTCTCTGCAATATTTACATCATGGAATTTGCAATTTTGATGAGCCTGGAATCTTCGTAACATTTGAGGAATCACCTTTAGACATTATTAGAAATGCCGCAAGTTTTGGTTGGGATTTACAAGAATTAATTGATCAAAATAAACTTTTTATTTTGGACGCATCTCCTGATCCTGATGGTCAGGATGTGGCGGGTAACTTTGACTTGTCTGGTCTTATTGAGAGAATTAGTTATGCAATTAGAAAATATAAAGCTAAAAGAGTTGCAATAGATTCAATAACTGCTGTCTTTCAACAGTATGATGCCATTTACGTTGTTAGAAGGGAAATATTTAGATTGATAGCAAGATTAAAAGAAATAGGTGTGACAACTGTCATGACTACAGAAAGGGTGGATGATTACGGACCAATTGCAAGATATGGTGTAGAAGAATTTGTATCTGATAATGTAGTCTTATTAAGAAATGTTCTTGAATCAGAGAAGAGAAGAAGAACTCTAGAAGTTCTGAAGTTAAGAGGTACTGTACATATGAAAGGTGAATATCCATTTACTATGGGAATGGATGGAATAAGTGTGTTTGCCTTAGGCGCAATGAGATTAACGCAGAGATCCTCAAATATTAGGATTAGCTCTGGAGTTAAAGATCTTGATGATATGTGTGGTGGAGGATATTTTCAAGATTCCATTATTCTCGCTACTGGAGCAACTGGTACGGGTAAAACAATGCTTGTATCGAAATTTGTTGAAGATGCTTATAACAATAATGAAAGAGCAATACTTTTTGCATATGAAGAATCTAGGGCTCAATTGCTTAGAAATGCTACTAGCTGGGGTATAGATTTTGAAAAAATGGAAAGTGATGGATTATTAAAAATTATTTGTGCATATCCTGAATCAACTGGTTTAGAGGATCACTTACAAATTATAAAAACGCAAATTAATCAATTTAAACCAAAAAGAATGGCAATTGATTCTCTCTCAGCATTAGCCAGAGGTGTAAGTTTGAATGCATTTAGGCAGTTTGTAATTGCTGTAACCGGTTATACAAAACAAGAGGAAATAGCAGGCTTTTTTACTAATACTGCGGAAGAATTTATGGGAAGTCATTCTATAACTGATTCTCATATCTCAACAATTACAGACACGATTTTGTTGCTTCAATATGTAGAAATAAAAGGTGAGATGGCACGAGCTTTAAATGTTTTTAAAATGCGGGGATCATGGCATGATAAACGAATAAGAGAATTTATCATTACAAATAGTGGTCCAGAAATAAGGGATTCTTTTTCTAATTTTGAACAAATATTTAGTGGTGCCCCTCACAGAGTTGTGCCTGATCAAAATGTTCAAAATGTTTTTAGAGGAATAGATAATAATTAGATAATTTCATTATTTTCAGATCCTGGAAAAGAATTTGACTTATTAATAGCTTTTGTTAGTAATTCATCTTTATCAGATTGTGCCAAGGCTAAATCAAACCAAAACGTTGTTCCTACTCCTAATTCACTAGCCATACGAATCTCCCCACCATGTTTTTCAATTATTCCCCGCACTATAGATAAACCTAAACCGGTTCCTTGCTCAGTATGAACAGAATTCTCTACTCTATAAAATCGATCAAATATCTTTTCTTGATCAGCCTGAGATATCCCTGAGCCAGTATCTGCAATCTCAATTCTTACTTTTGGAAGTGGTGAAACTAATTCACATTGAGGGGCTGCACCATTTTTAATACTTGGAGGGAAAGCGGGACAGGAATCTGGCCAAGTATAAGCTCTTATAATTAGGGTGCTGTTTTTTGGACTAAATTTCAATCCATTTCCTAGTAAATTATCAAAAACCTGCAAAAGTAAATCAAAATTTCCAAGAATTTGAGGAATAGTTTCCTCTATGTCATGAGCTAATGAAACATTTTTTTCTGAAGCATTAAGTCTATAATTTCTAAGAGTCTGTTCTATTGCTGGTTTTATGTCCATTTGCTCTAGCTGAACAATTTTCCCAGACTCCAATCTAGATAAATCTAATACATCATTTACAAGCCTTGTTAACCTATCAGTCTCTGAATTTGCAATTCCCAAAAATTCTATTTGTTCTTCATCAGACAGCTGATCTTTTAAATCATGTAAGGTCTCTACATAACTTTTTATATTAAAAAGCGGTGTCCTTAATTCATGCGATACATTGCTTATGAATCTATTTTGTGCCGCGTTAAGTTCAACTTCTCTAGTTAAATCTTGGATTGTCACGGCAATTCCTTTTAATTCAACTTTATTTGTATCTAAGACTGATTGCAAGACAATTCTTAAGGTTCTTGCTGGTTCTCCTAAACTGAATCTTAAATCGTCCTTCTCCTTTTCCCTATTTAAAATAGACTCTATATTTGTATGTAAGTCGTTGGATAAAATTTCGGGGATTTCATTTAAAAAATGTTTACCTTCTAGAAATCTTCCTTCCCAACGAAATAATCTCTTTGCTGTTGGATTGGTAAGTACAATCTTGCCTTG
Organism: Prochlorococcus sp. AH-716-J09; assembly: GCA_028408915.1. Lineage (GTDB taxonomy): Bacteria > Cyanobacteriota > Cyanobacteriia > PCC-6307 > Cyanobiaceae > Prochlorococcus_A. The sequence goes on along the minus strand of JAOOLS010000020.1, from coordinate 528 downwards.
TGAATCCAATAATATTGCACCATCAGCCATTGTAGCTATTAATGATTGCTGCTTGATTTGCGCCGCTTTTAGTTCTTCTATATTAGCTTCATCATAATTTTCTAACTGTGTTGCCATTCGGTTAAATCCATTTAAGAGTTCTCCAAGATCACCTGTCATGGGTAAAGAAATTCTGGATTTAAAATTTCCTCTTGAAATTTCTCTAACACCTCTTACTAATTCTCTTACTGGTCTTGTAATTGTCAGTGCATTAAATACAGCTCCAAGTATTACTAAAACCCAAATGGAGATGAAAACCGCAATGGTTACTTCTCTAGTTAAGGCAGCACTGGCTAGTGCTTTTTTATTAGGTGTGACTCCTAAAGCTAAGGTTCCAAGATATTTGCCTTTCCACAACATTGGAACAAATACATCGGTTACTTGACCTTGAGGTGTGGCATGCTGCCTAACTAATGGGAATTGTGGTCTCTTCTTCAATTCTTGAGGTAGTTTTAATTTTCGAGTGAGCTGAAACTGACTGTCTGAGCT
>JAOOLS010000002.1 GCA_028408915.1 Prochlorococcus sp. AH-716-J09 | reverse complement strand
ATTAATAATATTCCAGGAGTATTAGAAAATGGATTATTCGTTAATCTTACGGACAAAGTATTAGTTGGTAAAATTGAAAACAACATTCCAATGGTTTACTCACCCTCAAGAACTAGCTAATCTTCAAATCTTATTTCTACAGAGTTAGCGTGGCTGTGTAAGCCTTCACTTTTAGCAAGATTAATAATATCAAGGCTATTAACTTTTAAACTTTCTTCATTAAATTCTATAATTGAAGTATTTTTCATAAAAGTTTCAACCCCTAAAGAACCGCTAAATCTAGAATTTCCTGATGTGGGTAAAGTATGATTTGGTCCAGCAAGATAATCTCCAACTGCTTCTGGGGTCCATTTCCCTAAAAATATCGCTCCTGCATTCTCTATACTTGCAAGAATTTTTTTTGAATCTACTGTAAGGATTTCTAAGTGTTCAGGGGCAAAGTTATTGCTTAGTTCAACACATGATTCGTAATTCTCGCAAATTACAATTAAACCCCAATTTTTTATTGATTGCATGCAAATTTCTTTTCTTGGATGATCATCTATTTTTTTATAAAGTTCTTCTAAAACCTCTTTTGCCTGGTTCTTTGATGTAGTTAAAAGTATTGATGAAGCTAAAGGATCATGTTCTGCTTGCGCTAGTAGATCAGATGCTATGTGAGTGCTCTGAGCTGTTTCATCTGCAATGATTAATATTTCACTTGGACCAGCTAAAGAATCAATCCCTGTAGAGCCATAAATGAGTTTTTTCGCAGTTGTAACATAAATATTCCCTGGACCTGAAATAACATCAACTTTATTGATTTGATTTGTGCCAAATGCTAAGGCACCAATTGCTTGAGCTCCTCCAATTCTAAATACTTTATTGATCCCTGATAAGTGAGCTGCAGCTAAAACAGTTTTGTTAATTTCCCCTTCTTTATTTCCAGGAGATACCATTATGATTTCTTCTACTCCTGCTACTTTTGCAGGTATAGCATTCATCAATACTGTACTTGGATAAGCAGCTCTACCTCCAGGAATATAAATACCTGCATTTTTAACTGGTCTCCATCTTCTTTGGACGATATCACCATATTCACCTTTTATAGTGAAAGATTGAGGAATTTCTTTTTCATGAAATTTTTGAATTCTTTTATGAGCTACCACAAGTGAGTGCTTCAAATTGTTATCAATTTCGTCCCATGCATTTTTTATTTGATCCGCACTCACTTGCATAGGGTCAGGCTCAAAACCATCAAATTTTTTTGTATATTTTTCTACCGCTTTATCTCCAGAAATTTTTACCTCTTGAATAATTTCTTCAACAATTCTATTTACCTTATTATTGTTCTCTGAATTAGTTCGAGTAGAAATCCTTTTTAATTCTTCAATTGCTTCTTTTTTATTATTTATGATCTTCATTTGCTTAATTTTTTCAAATAGAAAGGCTCAAAACCCAATTTAATCTCTTCTAAATTATATATGATTGATTAGTAGTCGATTTATTTGTTATGATAAAAATCTTCTATTAATTCACCCTCTGTGGCTAACAACAAATCAGCAAAAAAGAGAATACAAATTGCCGAAAGAAATCGTTTAATAAATAAGTCATATAAATCTACTGTTAGGACTTTAACCAAAAAAACATTAGAGAACTGCGAAAAATATAAAAAAAATCCTAATGAGGATAATAAAAATTTAGTGAAAACAAGTCTTAATAAAGCTTTTAGCTTAATTGATAAAGCAGTTAAAAAAAATGTTCTTCACAAAAACAACGGTGCTAATAAAAAAACGAAAATCAATAATTTTGTAAAAACTACTCTTACCACTAAGTAAAAAGACAGATCATAATTATGAGCGATATAGAACTCATAGACTCGCACTGTCATTTGATATTTGAAAATTTTGAGAAAGATCTTGAAGATGTTTTTTTAAGATTGCGTTCAAGAGGTGTAAAAAAATTGGTTCATGCTTGTTGTGAATTAACAGAAATTCCAAAGTTGAAAAAAATATCCCATGAATTTAATGAAATTTACTATTCAGTTGGTTTGCATCCGCTAGAAGCAAAAAAATGGGATCAAAGTTCAAAATCTCTTCTAAGAAAATCAGCTCTAGAAGATAGACGAGTTGTAGCTATAGGAGAATTAGGCTTGGATTTTTTTAAAAATGATAATAAAACTCAGCAGATTGAAGCACTTATTCCGCAAATGGAATTAGCTTATGAACTTCAATTGCCCGTAATTATCCATTGCAGAGATGCTGCAAATGAAATGATTGAAATATGTAGTGATCTCTCTAATAAAGGAAAATGCCCTGATGGTGTACTTCATTGTTGGACAGGAACACCAGAAGAAATGAAGCATTTCTTGGATTTTGGATTTTATATCAGTTTTAGTGGTATCGTAACGTTTCCAAAAGCATATGAAATTCATGAGTGTGCCAAAATAGTTCCAAATGATAAATACTTAATTGAAACTGATTCACCATTTTTAGCTCCTGTCCCTCATAGGGGTAAAAGAAATGAACCTGCTTTTGTTGAAAATGTTGCCAATTTTATGGCGGATTTAAGATCTACTGAATTAACTACAATTGCTAGAGAGTCATGTAAGAATGCTGAAGATTTGTTTAAATTTGACTTGTTAAGTGGACGTAGCAGCTGTTAGGATAAGGAATTACTGGAAATTTTTCTTAATTATTTGACTTTAACAAACACAGTTACCATTTATCAGCATTAAACAAAATTTAATTCTTTATTATTAGATTGTTTTTTTGTTGATATCGAGATTTATTTGTTGATCTCATTTTGGGTGAAAAGTTAAAGAACTAATTATTGAGTAAATTAAAAGTAAATAGTAAATCTCACAAAATCGCAGGTTTCTTGGATGAGCAGTAGCGCTTTACAGGTAGCAAAAACAGCTACTTATCTACCAGATTTAGTTGAAGTACAAAGGGCAAGCTTTAAATGGTTTTTGGAAAAGGGTTTAATAGAAGAATTACAAAATTTTTCCCCCATTTCTGATTACACAGGTAAATTAGAATTACACTTCATCGGTGAAGAGTACAGATTAAAAAGACCTAGACATGATGTTGAGGAAGCCAAAAGAAGAGATGCTACATTTGCATCCCAGATGTATGTAATTTGCAGGTTAATTAATAAAGAGACAGGGGAAATTAAAGAACAAGAAGTATTTATTGGCGAACTACCGTTAATGACTGAAAGAGGAACTTTCATTATTAATGGAGCAGAAAGAGTTATTGTTAATCAAATTGTTCGAAGCCCCGGAGTATATTTCAAAGATGAACTTGATAAAAATGGTCGAAGAACTTACAACGCTAGCGTTATCCCTAATAGAGGAGCATGGTTAAAATTCGAGACTGACAAAAATAATTTACTTTATGTGAGAGTTGATAAAACTAGAAAAATTAATGCTCATGTTCTTATGAGAGCGATGGGTCTTTCAGATAATGATGTTGTCGATAAACTTAGGCATCCAGAGTTTTATCAAAGCTCAATTGAGTCAGCTAATGACGAGGGTATTAATTCAGAAGATCAGGCATTACTTGAGCTATACAAGAAGCTACGTCCCGGTGAACCACCCTCCGTTTCAGGCGGACAACAGCTACTACACAGTAGATTCTTTGATCCCAAAAGATATGATTTAGGCCGAGTTGGTAGATATAAAATAAATAAAAAATTGAGACTTACCGTCCCAGACGATGTGAGAACACTTACCCATGAAGATGTTCTTTCTACTATTGATTATTTAATTAATCTTGAATTGGATATTGGAGGCGCAAGTTTGGATGATATTGACCATCTTGGTAATCGAAGGGTTAGATCTGTAGGAGAACTTCTTCAAAATCAAGTTCGGGTTGGACTTAATCGTTTAGAAAGAATTATCAAAGAAAGAATGACTGTAGGAGAAACAGATTCTTTAACTCCCGCTCAACTAGTCAATCCCAAACCTTTGGTTGCTGCCATTAAGGAATTTTTTGGCTCCAGTCAATTAAGTCAGTTCATGGATCAAACTAATCCTCTTGCTGAATTAACACACAAGAGAAGAATATCAGCATTAGGTCCAGGGGGTTTAACTCGAGAAAGAGCAGGCTTTGCTGTAAGAGATATTCACCCTTCACATTATGGAAGATTATGTCCTATCGAGACTCCTGAAGGTCCAAATGCAGGACTTATAAATTCTTTAGCTACCCACGCAAGAGTTAATGAGTACGGTTTTATTGAAACACCTTTTTGGGAAGTTAATAACGGTAAAGTTAATAAGGAAGGTAATCCGGTTTATCTTTCTGCTGATTTAGAAGATGAGTGTAGGGTGGCTCCGGGCGACGTCGCGACAGACAAGGACGGAAATATAATTGCAAATCTAATACCAGTAAGATATAGACAGGATTTTGAAAAAGTCCCTCCTCATCAAGTTGATTACGTTCAGCTTTCTCCGGTTCAGGTGATTTCAGTTGCTACTTCACTTATTCCTTTCTTGGAACATGATGATGCTAATAGAGCTCTCATGGGATCAAATATGCAACGCCAAGCCGTTCCATTGCTAAGGCCAGAACGTCCTTTAGTTGGTACAGGTTTAGAATCTCAAGTTGCTAGAGATTCTGGAATGGTTCCAATAACAAAAGTTAATGGAACTGTATCTTATGTAGACGCTAATGAGATTGTCGTTAAAGATGAGCAAGGTATTGAACATTTTCACTATCTTCAGAAATATCAAAGATCAAATCAAGATACCTGCCTCAACCAAAGACCTATAGTGAAAATTGGAGATAAAGTTATATCTGGACAGGTTTTAGCAGATGGCTCCGCATGTGAAGGAGGCGAAATAGCCCTTGGCCAAAACGTTTTAATTGCTTACATGCCATGGGAGGGATACAACTATGAAGATGCCATTCTTGTGAGCGAGAGGATGGTAACTGATGATTTATATACCTCAGTACATATCGAAAAATATGAAATTGAAGCAAGACAAACGAAGCTAGGGCCTGAAGAAATCACAAGAGAGATTCCTAATATCTCCGAAGAAAGCTTGAATAATCTTGATGAGATGGGAATTATTAGGATTGGTGCTTTTGTTGAGAGTGGAGATATTCTTGTAGGAAAAGTGACTCCAAAAGGGGAATCAGACCAACCACCTGAAGAAAAACTGTTAAGAGCTATTTTCGGTGAAAAGGCTCGAGATGTTAGAGATAATTCCCTCAGGGTACCTAAAACTGAAAAGGGAAGGGTTTTGGATGTTCGTATTTATACTAGAGAACAAGGTGATGAATTACCTCCAGGAGCTAACATGGTTGTTAGAGTATATGTGGCCCAGAGAAGGAAAATTCAAGTGGGTGACAAAATGGCAGGGAGGCATGGAAATAAAGGAATTATTAGCAGAATCCTACCAAGAGAAGATATGCCTTATTTACCTGATGGAACCCCTGTGGACATAGTTCTTAATCCTTTAGGAGTTCCAAGTAGGATGAATGTAGGTCAAGTTTTTGAATTATTGATGGGCTGGGCAGCCTCCAACTTAAATTGCCGGGTTAAAGTTGTTCCATTTGATGAAATGTATGGAGCTGAAAAATCACATCAAACTGTTCAAGCATTTTTAGAGGAAGCTTCCAAACAGCCAGGTAAAGCATGGGTTTATAATCCTGAAGACCCTGGAAAGTTATTACTTAAAGATGGTAGAACAGGTGAACCCTTTGATCAGCCAGTTGCTGTCGGATACTCGCACTTCCTCAAATTAGTCCATTTGGTGGATGATAAGATTCACGCAAGATCCACTGGTCCTTACTCTTTGGTTACGCAGCAGCCCTTGGGCGGTAAAGCTCAGCAAGGTGGGCAAAGGCTAGGAGAAATGGAAGTATGGGCTCTTGAAGCTTATGGAGCCGCTTATACTCTTCAAGAATTGTTAACAGTTAAATCTGATGATATGCAAGGAAGAAATGAAGCGCTTAATGCAATCGTAAAAGGTAAACCGATCCCAAGGCCTGGTACTCCTGAGTCATTTAAAGTTCTTATGAGGGAACTACAATCATTAGGCTTGGATATAGGGGTTTATACAGACGAAGGAAAAGAGGTAGATTTAATGCAAGATATCAATCCGAGAAGAAATACTCCATCAAGGCCGACTTACGAATCACTCGGAACCTCTGAATATGAGGAAGATTAAATACTCAATTAAAACCTTTTAATTTAAATTCGCCAAAAATGACAAACAGCAACTTAAGAACTGAAAATCACTTTGATTACGTCAAAATTTCGATAGCTTCTCCACAAAGAATAATGGATTGGGGTCAGAGGACATTGCCCAATGGACAAGTAGTTGGTGAAGTTACGAAACCTGAAACTATCAATTACAGGACACTTAAACCAGAAATGGATGGATTATTTTGTGAAAAGATTTTTGGGCCATCTAAAGATTGGGAATGCCATTGTGGAAAGTACAAAAGGGTAAGACATCGCGGCATCGTTTGTGAGAGATGTGGGGTTGAAGTAACTGAAAGTAGAGTCAGAAGACATAGGATGGGCTACATAAAACTCGCTGCGCCAGTTTCCCATGTTTGGTATTTGAAAGGAATCCCTAGTTACGTTGCAATACTTTTGGATATTCCGCTTAGGGATGTAGAACAAATAGTATATTTTAATTGTTATGTCGTTTTGGATCCAGGTGATCATAAAGAACTTAAATATAAGCAATTACTCACTGAGGATGAGTGGCTGGAAATTGAAGATGAAATTTATGCTGAAGATTCAACTATAGAAAATGAACCTTTTGTTGGAATTGGTGCTGAGGCACTTAAGCAATTACTTGAGGACCTTGATTTAAATCAGGTTGCCGAAGAGCTTAGAGAAGAAATTACTAATAGCAAAGGGCAAAAGAGGGCAAAGCTTATAAAAAGGATAAGAGTTATTGATAATTTTATTGCAACTAATGCAAAACCAGAATGGATGGTTTTAGATGCAATACCAGTAATACCTCCTGATCTTAGACCTATGGTTCAGCTTGATGGAGGAAGATTTGCAACTTCAGATTTAAATGACTTATATAGAAGAGTTATAAATAGAAATAATAGATTAGCTAGGCTTCAAGAAATTTTAGCTCCCGAAATTATAGTAAGAAATGAAAAAAGAATGCTTCAGGAGGCAGTTGATGCCCTTATAGATAATGGAAGAAGGGGGAGGACTGTTGTTGGAGCAAATAATAGAGCTCTTAAATCCCTTAGTGACATAATTGAAGGAAAACAAGGAAGATTTAGACAGAATCTTCTTGGAAAGCGTGTTGACTATTCAGGAAGATCTGTAATAGTGGTGGGTCCTAAACTAAAAATGCATCAGTGTGGTCTCCCAAAAGAAATGGCGATAGAGCTCTTTCAGCCTTTTGTAATCCATAGATTGATACGACAAAATATTGTGAATAATATTAAAGCTGCAAAAAAATTAATACAAAAAGCTGATGACGAAGTAATGCAGGTACTTCAGGAAGTTATCGAAGGTCATCCAATTCTCTTAAATAGAGCCCCTACCCTTCATCGATTGGGAATTCAAGCTTTTGAACCAAAATTGGTTGGAGGTAGAGCAATACAACTTCATCCTTTAGTTTGTCCTGCATTCAATGCTGACTTTGATGGAGACCAAATGGCAGTTCATGTTCCTTTAGCTTTAGAGGCACAAACCGAAGCACGTATGCTTATGTTGGCTAGTAATAATATTTTGTCTCCTGCTACTGGGGAACCAATTGTGACTCCATCACAAGATATGGTTTTAGGATCTTATTATCTGACGGCTTTGCAACCGAATTATAAACAACCAGAATTCGGAGATAGCAAGACTACTTTTGCTTCATTAGAAGATGTCATATTTGCTTTTGAAGATAAAAGACTCAGCCTGCATGAATGGGTTTGGGTTAGATTTAATGGAGAAGTTGAAGATGAAGACGAAATGCGCAGTCCACAAAAAACTCAAGAGTTAGAGGATGGCTCAAGATTAGAAATCTGGAATTTAAGAAGGGACAGATTTGACTCTGACAATAATCTAATAAGTAGATTTGTGCTCACAACTGTTGGGAGAGTTGTTATGAACTATACCATCATAGATTCTGTATCTAAAACGTAATCTTTAAAAACTATTTTTCATTTATTTAAAAACCATGACTTCATCTAAATCTAAAAAAACATCCAGAGTACGTAAAACTACTAAAAACTCAAAAAAAAATAACCCAGTTTCAATGCCTGCTCTCGCTAAAACGCCTCCATCATTTAAAAATAAGGTAGTTGATAAGAAAGCCTTAAAAAATTTAGTCTCTTGGGCTTATAAAACTCATGGAACAGCTATAACTGCAGCCATGGCAGATAATCTAAAGGATTTAGGATTTAAATATGCTACCCAAGCTGCGGTCTCTATCTCAGTTGATGACTTAAAAGTTCCAGAAGCTAAACAAGATTTAATAGGACAAGCTGAAGAGCAAATATCTGCTACAGAAGAATGCTACAGACTTGGTGAAATTACCGAAGTTGAAAGGCACACAAAAGTTATAGATACCTGGACTGAAACTAATGAAAGATTGGTAGATGCTGTAAAGAATAATTTTAATCAAAATGATCCACTAAATTCCGTTTGGATGATGGCTAATTCAGGAGCGAGGGGTAATATGTCTCAAGTAAGACAACTTGTTGGTATGAGGGGATTGATGGCTAATCCTCAAGGAGAAATCATTGACTTGCCAATAAGAACTAATTTTAGAGAAGGACTCACTGTTACTGAATATGTAATTTCTTCTTATGGAGCAAGAAAAGGTTTGGTTGATACTGCCTTAAGAACTGCCGATTCTGGTTATTTAACTCGAAGATTAGTTGATGTTGCTCAGGATGTAATTGTAAGAGAAGAAGATTGTGGAACAGAACGATCAATAGTTGTTGAAGCTGAAGATGGTAAATTTGGAGCAAGGCTTCTTGGTAGGCTTACCGCTGAGGATATTTTTGATGCTGAAGAAAACCTTGTTGTTCCTCAAAATACTGCTATAGATCCTGCATTATCAGGCGAAATTGAGAAAGCATCTATTAGTGAAGTAAAAATAAGATCCCCATTAACATGTGAAGCTAATAGATCCGTTTGTAGGAGGTGCTACGGATGGGCCTTGGCTCATAATCATTTGGTTGATTTAGGTGAGGCAGTTGGAATTATTGCTGCTCAATCGATTGGCGAGCCAGGAACTCAATTGACAATGAGAACTTTCCATACTGGAGGTGTATCAACTGCTGAAAGTGGAGTTGTAAGATCAAAAATTTCTGGTAAAGTTGAATTTAGTTCAAAAGCAAAGGTTAGGGGTTATAGAACTCCACATGGAGTAGAAGCTAAACAAGCAGAAGTAGATTTCATACTCAAAATAGTTCCTCTAGGAAATAATTCTGGCAAAGCTCAAAAAATTGAAGTCTCTAGTGGATCGCTTTTATTTGTAGATGACGGTGAAGAAATTAGTTCTGATATAACTGTTGCTCAGATTACTGCTGGAGCTGTGAAAAAGAGCGTTGAAAAAGCAACAAAGGATGTTATTTGTGATTTGGCTGGTCAAGTTAGGTACGACAAAGTTATTCAACCAAAGGAGGTAACAGATAGGCAGGGTAATATTACCTTAAAAGCTCAAAGATTAGGCAGATTGTGGGTTTTAGCTGGAGATGTTTATAACTTACCACCAAATGCAAGACCGGTTATATCACCTGGCAAATCAGTAGATGAAGGGACAGTGTTGGCAGAAGCAAGTCAATCAAGTGAGTTTGGCGGACAAGTTCGATTAAGAGAATCAATAGGAGATTCAAGAGAAGTTCAGATTGTCACTACTTCAATGACTTTAACTAATTTTAATTTAATTGAAGAATCTACTCACTCAGGTCAAATATATAATTTGGAATCTAGTGATGGTACATCTTATCGTTTAAACATTTCCCCAGGAAGTAAAATTAGTAATGGTGAGGTAATAGCTGATTTAACTGATGAAAGGTTCCGTACAAAAACTGGCGGTCTAGTAAAATATGCACCTGGATTGAGCGTCAAAAAAGCGAGATCATCTAAAAATGGTTTTGAAGTAAGTCAAGGAGGGACATTGCTCTGGATTCCCCAAGAGACGCATGAAATTAATAAAGATATATCTCTTCTAATGATTGAAGATATGAAATGGATTGAAGCTGGAACAGAAGTTGTAAAAGATATTTTTAGTCAAACTTCAGGCATTGTTACAGTTACGCAAAAAAATGATATTCTTCGTGAAATAACTGTGAGAAATGGAACTTTTCATGAGTGTGATGATGATGAAGTTTTGAATAGATTTACAGAAGAAGGAAATCTTGTAAATCCAGGTGAAAAGATTTTAGATGGTGTTGATAATAAAGAAATTTTATTCGTTCAAAAATTAGAAACACCAAAATGTCGAGGATTGTTATTAAGAACTGTAGAAGAATTTATTATTCCTGATCAGGCGCAATTACCACAACTATCACATGTTAAGCAGGAAAAAGGTCCACATTTAGGCTTAAAAGCTATCCAGAGGCTTACTTATAAAGACGGCGAATTGATAAAATCAGTCGAAGGGGTTGAATTACTTAGAACACATTTAAGTATTGAAAGCTTTGATGCTACTCCTCAAATGACTATTGACGTCGAGTCGATAGAAGATAAAAATGATGCATCAATCAATAGATTAAATTTAGTAATATTGGAGTCTATTCTTGTAAGAAGAGATACTATGTCTGACTCCAGTCATGGCTCAACACATACAGAACTGCAAGTCAATAATAATCAGGTAGTAAAAGCAGGAGATGTAATAGCTACTACTCAAATTCTTTGCAAAGAGAAGGGATTGGTTCAATTACCGAATGTTGTTGATGATGAGCCAATAAGAAGGTTAATTGTTGAAAGAGAAGAAGATAAAATAAAAATAAAAATTAGTGACAAAGCAGTAGTTAAAATTGGTGATCGTGTAGTTGATAATGATCCTATTAGTGATTCTGTTAAATCAACTTCTTGTGGAGAAGTAGAGGAGATTTCTAATAATTCAGTAACCTTAAGGCTTGGAAGGCCTTATATGGTTTCTCCTGATTCAGTTTTGCATGTTAAAGATGGAGACTTGGTTCTTAGGGGAGATGGTTTAGCTTTACTTGTTTTTGAAAGGCAGAAAACTGGAGATATCGTACAAGGATTACCTCGTATTGAAGAGTTATTAGAAGCTAGGAGACCCAGAGATTCAGCAATTCTATGTAAAAAATCTGGAATTGTTCAGATTAAACAAGGTAATGATGAAGAATCAGTTTCTTTATCAGTTATTGAAAAAGATGATTTAGTTAATGAATATCAACTATTAATTGGAAAAAATATAATGGTTAGTGATGGACAACAAGTTGAAGGTGGAGAATCTTTAACTGATGGTCCAATTAATCCACATGAACTATTAGATTGCTATTTCAATGATTTAAAAGATCAAAAACCTCTTATAGATGCAGCTCGAGAATCCATATCAAAACTACAAAGAAGTATGGTAAGTGAGGTACAAAATGTTTACAAGTCTCAAGGTGTAGCAATCGATGATAAGCATATTGAAGTTATTGTTAGACAGATGACAAGTAAGGTCCGTATAGAAGATGCTGGGGATACTACTCTTTTGCCTGGTGAACTCATAGAGTTGAGGCAAGTGGAAGATACAAACCAAGCAATGGCAATTACAGGAGGAGCTCCAGCAGAATTTACTCCTGTTTTGTTGGGCATTACTAAAGCTTCTCTCAATACAGATAGCTTTATTTCAGCAGCATCTTTCCAAGAAACAACAAGGGTTCTTACAGAGGCTGCAATTGAAGGTAAATCTGATTGGTTAAGAGGATTAAAAGAAAATGTTATCATCGGTAGACTAATACCTGCAGGTACAGGTTTTAGCGGTTTTGTGGAAGAATTATCCTCAGAAGCTGGTCCTCATCCCGATATTCTTGCAGAAGAATCTGGTGGTTACCGAAGAGCACAGAACTTAAGGCCAGATTATACAGTTGATATGCCACAGTCACCTGCGGTAAACTCTACTGCAATACTTGATGATCCTAGTGATGAAGATTTGGAGACAACTAGAAATCGACATGGAATCGATCCCTCTTCGAGTAATTTCGCAGCCTTTGCAAGGCCTAATGCTGAAAATCAATTTTCTGAAGATCAATTACCAGATCCTGCCGCATTGGAGGGATTGCAGGAGGAGGGCCTTCTGTCTGATGAATAAATATTATCTATTATTATTTTTAATGGTTAGAATAACTTTTTAATTTGTAAGTGATGATTAAGCCAGAGATTGTACCTAAAAGAAAATTACCACGATATGGTTTCCATTTTTATAATGAAAGACTTAATGGAAGAATGGCAATGATAGGTTTTATTGCGCTTATTCTTACAGAATTCTTTCTAAAACATGGTTTGCTGTTATGGTAAAAATAGTTTTTAAATAAAGACTACAAAGTTTGAAAAATCTTCTTGGAAGTAGTATTAAGGATTTAGAAAATATAGCCTTAGATTATGGGCAGGCTGCTTTTAGGGGTCGCCAAATATATAGCTGGATTTATAACTATAGAAATAAGAACAAAAATATTGATCAAATAGAAGTTTTGCCTCTAGATTTTAGGAAGAAGTTAAAGGATGATGGTTTTAAGGTAAGTGAGCTGATTATTAAAGAAAGAAACTTAGCTAACGATGGTACTTTAAAGTTATTACTTTCTACAAACGATAATGAAAGTATTGAGTGCGTTGGTATACCAACTGAAAAAAGATTAACTGCTTGTCTCTCTAGTCAAGTTGGTTGCCCAATGGACTGCAAATTTTGCGCAACTGGCAAGGAAGGTTTGAAGAGATCTTTAAAATCAAGTGAAATTTTAGATCAAATTTTATTTATCGAAAATGAAATGAATAGAAAAGTGACTAATATTGTTTTTATGGGTATGGGCGAGCCTTTATTGAATATTGATGACTTACTTTTGTCCATTAGATCTATAAATAATGATTTCCAGATCAGTCAGAGAAAGATAACCGTAAGCACAGTGGCTGTTCCAAAAATGATAAGTAAATTATCAGCAAAGTCTTTTCAAATTTTAGGTAATTGTCAATTTACCTTAGCAATTAGCCTACATGCTTCAAATCAAAAAACAAGAGAGACGATAATACCTAGTGCAAAAAGCTATGAAATCAAAAATATAATCGAAGATTGTAAGAGATTCGTAAGAGAAACTGGTCGGAGGATAAGTTTTGAATATCTAATGCTTAGTGGGGTGAATGACAAATTAGAACATGCTCATGAGTTAAGTAATTTGCTGAGAGGTTTTCAATGTCACGTAAATTTAATACAGTATAACCAAATTGACGAGGTTGAATTTCAACGAACCTGTTTAAAAAATCTCCAATTATTTCAATCTAGACTTGTAAAAAATGGTATCGCTGTGAGCATTCGAAAAAGCAGAGGTCTAGATAAAAATGCTGCATGTGGTCAGCTAAGACAAAATGCAAAAAAATAAATAATATTATCTTATAAAAATTTTTTAAAAGTCTCTTAAACAGGTTATTATTGTGTTAAATAATTTTAAATCTTTGGGTTTTATTAAAACAAAAATTTTACCTTTCGCTATTGTCTCACTCTTTGGGATTGCCTTTTTTGCTGTTAGTGCAAGAATTTGGTTGCCAGGAGATATGATGACTCCTGCACCCATAAATTAATATTTTTAGTTTTTTAAAATGACAAAAAATAGGGATCCTAATAAAGAAAGCTTGGTTGATATCGCTGTTGATCCAGATGTTTTAGCGAAAGAATTGGCCTTAGAAATTGAAATAGATCCTTTAGAACAAATTGATGAAGATTCTTTTCCAAAAGGTTTAAACATAACTCAGGAATGCAATGAAGCATTAAAAATGCTAAAAGGTAACAGAGAAGAGAGAATACAGGGATTAAGAATATTTTGTGAATATAGAGATTCGAGATCCTTTCCCCTTTTGTTACCATTACTTGATCAACCTTGTCCTGTTGAAAGAATGAGTGTTGTATATGCTTTGGGTCGTAACCCATGTCCTAGCGCGGTGGAGAAACTTGTTAGTCTTTTGAAGACTGACGATAATGCTTATGTCCGAAGAGCGACAGCTTGGAGCTTAGCTAATTATGATAATCAAATCGTTTTGGAGCCATTAATAAATGCTTTGAAGAACGATGTAGCCGCAGTAAGATTATGGTCATCTAGTTCTTTAGCTGAAATAGGAAATGTTTCTTTGAAAAATGCTCAATTGGCAGCAGAACAACTTTTAATAAGTTTAAAAATAGATAATGAACCGGGTGTAAGAAGTAATTGCATCTGGTCATTGTGTAGATTGTATGAAAAATTAGATAATTCATTTCAAGAAAGTTTCGTTGATGAATGCACCAAGATAGCTCTTTTCGACAAAGAACCCTCCGTTATGGAAGAAGCAAAAACTGCCTTGGATTCAATGGGAATGCAAGGTTTTTATAATTAAATAATTTAATTTTTTACAACAGAAGCTATCCAATCAATTAAATTATCAGATATTCAATATAAAAATTAAAATAAATTAACTTGTACCAACTGAAACAAAAATTTTTCGTTATTCTATATAAAGTAAAAGTACTTAGTACTTGAATTTAATGCCTCAAAAAACATTAAGATTCAAAATTCATCAAGACGGTAGAGTCGAAGAGACTGTTGAGGGGTTTACAGGTAACTCATGTAATGAAGCTACAAAAAATCTCGAAGACGCTCTCGGTAAAGTAACAGTTATGAATAGAACATCTGATGCTTTCATCTCTAACCATAATGAAAACTTAACACAATTAAATAACGAATCTAATGTCACATTTTAGTACGATTAAAACCCAGCTTAAAGAAGCAGAGCCATTAATTAAGGCTTTAAATCATTTCGGTTATAGTATTAATCAAGAAGAAAAGTTTGTAAAAGGTTATAA
Source organism: Prochlorococcus sp. AH-716-J09 (assembly GCA_028408915.1). Lineage (GTDB taxonomy): Bacteria > Cyanobacteriota > Cyanobacteriia > PCC-6307 > Cyanobiaceae > Prochlorococcus_A. The sequence continues at coordinate 27,762 of JAOOLS010000002.1, read as the reverse complement.
AGGTCAATTCACTGCCGTTGATATAAGTATGCTTTTGCCTGGTGATACCCAAGTTGGGTTTAAATGGGATAATAATTCTAATGCATATGAATTAGTTACAGACCTTGATCTATGGAAATTTGAGATTCCAGTAGAAAGATTCATCTCAAAAGTTACACAAATGTATGCTTACCAAACAATTATTTCTAAATCGCAAGAAGATGGATATCAAATCGTAGAACAAAAAAATAAAACTGATGGTTCTATTGAATTGGTCTTAACCAAGTGGGAAAACTAATGTCAAGATATGGATTTTACGGATCCATTTTATAATACTGAAGAAAATATTGAGATTTCAGGGTGGGAGCCTGTTTTAGGTGGTCAGTTAGCCGAAAAAGCTGTATGGGTAGATGAAGCTAAGTGTATTGGGTGTCAATACTGTGTCCACGTCGCTTCGAACACTTTCACTGTTGATGAATTTCATGGTAGAAGTCGAGCTATTAGGCAAGATGGAGATAGTTCTGATGTCATACAAGAAGCAATAGATACATGCCCTGTTGATTGTATTCATTGGGTCAAATTTGAAGAATTGGATGATTTAGAGAATAGTCTCGATAGGGATATGTTTCAAACATTTGGAAAGCCACCGAGAATGAATAAGCACTAATATCAAAAGATGCAATATCGTAGATTTGGTAGAACCAATCTGAAGATTCCTGTTTTATCTTTAGGTGGTATGAGATTTCAAAAAAGTTGGGATCAATTAGATTTTTCTGAGGTTTCATATGAAGAACAAAATAAAGTAGAAAATTTATTAGATCTTGCAACAGAATATGGCTTAAGTCATGTAGAAACCGCCAAGTACTATGGAACTTCTGAGGTGCAACTAGGGATGTGTTTTAAGAATACTAAGAAAATCCCAAACATAATTCAAACAAAGATTCCACCAAATAGTGATCCAGAAATTTTTGAGCGAGATGTATTATCTAGTTTTAAAAAACTGCAAGTTAAAAAAATTGATTTGTTAGCAATACATGGTATTAATACAGCTGAACATTTACATCAGGCTATTCGAGATGGAGGTTGCATTGATATTTTGAGGAATTTTCAAAAAAAAAAATTAATTGGATCTATTGGATTTTCAACCCATGGAAAATCTTCACTTATTGAAAAGGCCATATCAACAAACTTATTTGATTATGTAAATTTGCATTGGTATTTCATTAATCAAGAAAATACAAAGGTTATTAATTTAGCCAATAAGCATGATCTTGGGGTTTTCATAATAAGTCCCACTGACAAAGGGGGACATCTTCATACTCCCTCAAGAAAAATGTTGGAATTTTGTAAACCACTTCATCCTATAGTTTTTAATGATCTTTTTTGCTTAAGAAATCAAAATGTCCATACTTTAAGTGTGGGAATTGCAAAAGAGACGGATTTCGCGCTGCATTTAGAAGCTGTCTCTTTATTATCAGAATCTGAGAAGTATGTGCCTAAGATAATTAACAAATTAAGGCAGGAATCAATTAATTGCTTAGGTCTAGAGTGGCATCAAAATTGGAATAGAAATTTACCAAGTTGGGAATATACGCCGGGAAATATAAATATTCCTGTTCTGCTTTGGCTTTCAAATTTAATTGATTGGTTGGGTATGGAAGGATATGCAAGAGCTAGATATCAATTACTTGGTAATGGAAGCCACTGGTTCCCAGGATTCAACGCAAATTTACTAGATGTAGATGTTTCTGAAGGGCAATTATTGAAAGTATTAGAAGGTCATATAAATCCAAAAGAGGTCATAAGAAAATTGAGAAATTTAAAAGAAAAGTTTGGAGATAAGGATGTTAAAAGATTATCAAAGAAATAATTTCATAATGGATTTTTTTCAGGTTTGCCAACTTTTCTTGGGTAAATTTCAGGGCATAATCTTTTTTGTTGAATAAGAATTATATTTCGGGTGCCTTTATCTCTTGGTAATAGTATCTCTTTTTTATCTTTAATTTTACCTTCTAAAATTTCTAAAGTTTTATCTAGATTTTTGCTTTCTTCATTCGTCCATTTGCCACAATATAAAACTCCAAACCCTTCTTTTTTTAACATTGGTAATATATACTCTGAAACTGTTGATGGATTACTAACCGCTCTAGTTGTTGCAATATTAAAATTATTTCTCATTGAAGATTGGTGGGCTAAGTTCTCAATACGATCATTGATTACATGAATATTGTTTTTGAAATTGATCTGTTCAACTAAATTTTTTATTGCATCTGTTTTCTTTTTCAGAGAATCAATTAGGTATATCTCAGAATTAGGATGAGTTATGGCATAAGCTAAACCTGGGAAGCCACAGCCTGATCCAATATCTAAAAATTTTTTATTATCAAAATTAATATTCGTGAAAGCTTTGAATGGCCAAATGCTGTCAAAAACTTGAGATACCCAATAATCATCCCCATCAGTTAATCTTGTGAGATTAGTTTTATTATTTAATTCTTTAATTTTAATTTGTAACTCTTGAAATAAATTTATTTCTTCTTCAGTTATTAAGGAAAGAATTTCTTCTGGGATGTTTTGTTTTTTCATTTCGCTATAAATATGAATTTTAACCATCCATTAAATACATTCTATTTAGTAAAAATTTATTAGAATTACAATATTAATAAAAAATTATTTTGAAAGGGGAAACTTCCTATTACAAAATTTTAGGTGTAGATGAAAATGCATCCAATCATGAATTAAGAAAGGCATTTTGTAAACTTTCTATTGAGTTGCATCCCGATACAACTTCATTAGAAATAGAAGTTGCTAAAAGTAAATTTCAAGAAGTTCTTGAAGCTTATGAACATTTAAATAATAGTAATTTAAGGAAAATATATGATGACAAACTAAAAGAAAACTCTAGAAGTACAAATAGTACTAATGTTTTAAATAATTTAGTAATCGATTCTAATAATCAAAATTTATTAGGAAATAGAAGACCTTTTTCGAATGGAGAATTGTTTTCGTTGTTTCTTTTAATTATCATCATTTCTATAAGTTTAATTTGTTCAATTTTTATTGCTTCTTTTACTGGAAAAGAATTAGAGACAATACCGCTTTGGCTAATTAAATAATTTTTTTTAAAAGTCTGTGAATCCCTCTAAAAAACCTATCAATCAAAATTCATTGCAATCATTGGAATTGTGGTTAACTAATTTAGGTGCTGTGAAGGATATTAATAATCCATCTAAATGGTATCTTTTACTTTCAAATTGGAATGCAACTATTATTTTTGAACAAGAAGATTTGAGTGTTATCTGGGAAAGTGAAGGACAAGAAACTAAAAGACTATTTTCCTATTGCATTAATAGAGAAGATGTGGAAAATGCAATACTGCAGGGACCTTAAATTTCTATCTAAAGATTTTCTAAGATTTGCCTTATTATCCAGTAGCTTTTTTCTAATTGATCATCGGTTATACAGAGAGGTGGCAAGAGATAAATAACATTCCCGAGAGGTCTAATAAATAAACCTTGCTCCATTGCAAGACTCTTTATTTCTTTCCCAATATTATTGAAATAACCTTTTTTGTTCCCAATATCTAAATCGAAGGCAGCAATTGTGCCAGATACCCTTATTTTTTTTATATAAGGTAATTTTTTAAATTTAATTAAGTGAGATAAATGTTTTTCTTCAAATGAAAGGTATTTGTGTGGTTCTTTTTCTAATAAATCAAGGCTAGCATTTGCCGCAGCACAACCTAAAGGATTAGCAGTAAAACTATGTCCATGCCAAAAAGTTTTTCTTGGTGAATCATCAATAAAGGATTGAAAAATTTTTTCTTTACATAAAGTTATTCCCATTGGTAAAAATCCACCAGTTAAGCCTTTTGAAATACTTACTAAATCAGGAACAATTTTTGCCTTTTGAAACGCAAAAAGACTTCCACATCTTCCAAACCCAGTCAAAACTTCATCAGCAATTAACAAAGAATTATTATTTTTTATAATTTCTGAAACTTTTTTTATAAACTGAGGCCTAACCATATTCATTCCTCCTGCTCCTTGAACAAGTGGCTCAAGGATTACTGCTACTGTGGGAGTTTTAAGTAGAGTTTCTAATTTTTGGATGGCCTCATTTTCTTTGTTTTCTACTTCTTTATCGTTCATCCAAGTTGAAGGCCAGGGGACTCTCCTAACTGGGAACATAAGATTATCGAAATTCTCATTAAAAATATTTCTCTCACCTAAAGCCATTGCTCCAAAAGTATCGCCATGATAGGCACCATCAAAAGCTACTATTTGAGTTCTTGTCTCTCCTCTATTTTGCCATGATTGGAAGGAAATCTTTAAAGCGACTTCTACTGCAGTAGAACCGTTATCAGAAAAGAATAATCTTTCTAGTTTTGTTAATTCACTAAGTCTTTCCGCCAATTTTTTTGCCTGTGGATGTAAAAAATCAGCAAATATAACTTGCTCAAGTTTTTTTGATTGATTAAAAATAGCATCCGCAATATATTCGTTACTATGACCATGAAGAGTTACCCACCAACTACTAATTGCATCTATTAGCTCTTTTTTAGGATTTTTAGTAAATATGAGGGCATCTTTACCATTAGTTACTTCTATTTGCGGTTTGCTGTTATTGATTTGTGTAAAAGGTGGCCAAATATTTGGGTGCCAATCTTTATTTGGAGTTTTTGAATCCAAAGATTTCATTTAACTTATTTTTGAGTTTAAAAGTGAGATCAACCTATTTTTAATTTCAAGTTCTTTCCATAGTATATCTAAATTATTTGAGTCCATTTTTTTGATGTAAGGAAATTCAGCAATTAAAGGAATACCACTAAAATCAACTAGAGTTTTTGGATTATCTAGGTGTTGTTCCCCATTGACTACTAAACCTAAAATCTCAATATTTCTTTGTTTTAAGGCCTCAATACTAAGTAGGGTATGGTTAAGAGTGCCAAGTGAACTCTTACATACAAGTATTACCGGAAGATTCCATTGTTTTATTAGATCTATTTGTAAAAAATTGCGTGTTATTGGAACCATTAACCCACCTGCAGTTTCTACAATTAATGAGCCTTTTACTTTTGGCAATCTCAACATGTTAAAGTTAATAGTTTTTTGATCTATTTCAGCAGCCCAATGAGGAGATAGAGGTTTTGTAAAGACATAAGCTTCTTTTATTATTTTCTCTTTACTTACTTGTGAAAGTTTTTCAACAGTTTGACTATCAGTTTGCGATTCAATACCACTTTGAATAGGCTTCCAATAAAAGGAATTTAATCCTCTAACGAAAAAAGAGCTTATTAAAGTTTTCCCAATATCAGTATCTGTTCCACAAATTATAAATTTGAAAATATTTTTGTGACTACTCATAATTTCTTTATGATTTGAATCTCAATTTGCCATGAAAGGTTCACTGTATTATTGTAATTCTTTGGCCAAAACTTTTGAATTTCCTTTAACTCTTTCACTGTTTTGCGTTTACAATTTGTTGATTGTGCTCCTACATTTTTTATGCTTCTAAAAAGCTTATATATATCTTCAAAATTTTCAAGATAATTAAACTGTTCTGAATAATGTATTTCAGTTGATTTGAAATCTTTTAATAACTCTTTAGAGCAAAGGAAATTAAGACCACTATATTCAATATCAATTTTTTTACAAGTATCTTTCCATTCAGGAAAACAATCTTTTGTTGGATATGAAATGATTAAAAAACCTCCAGGTGTTAATTTGCTAAACCAATTTTTTATTATCTTTTCTGGGTTGTATAACCAATGTATGCAAAAGTTAGATGTTAATAGAGAACAGTTATTTATTTCAGGAGGTAAATCATTATTCAAATCCCATAAAATTTTTTTTCTAGATAATTTATTCTCAAGAAGCATTTTCTTGCTGAAATCAATTCTGGATACTTTTTGGGAAGAAAAATTTTTTTCTATTTCATCTGCTAATAGTCCTGGTCCTGATCCTAGATCTATCCATTCACCTTTTTTTTGGGGATTTAATTCTTTGATAAATTGAACAATCTTTTTTGCAAAAAATTTCTGAATATTTGAATGCTCTAAATACCGATATGCAGCATCATTGAAATTATTTTTTATTTTCTCATTCCACTTCTTACTATCCATTTCAATCATTAAGTGTATTAAGTAAGATCTCGTATAAATTTAAATTATTCAAGCAATGACCTTGTTGAGCTAATTTAATTAAAATTGGCTTCCTATCAAGTGTTTTATTTAAGGAATCTAAAAAGTTATTATTTGATTCGTTGTCAAGAATCAAATCATTTTCTGATTTTATAAAAATAATTTTGCAATCTTTTCTTAAAAATATTGGAAAATCTCTATTGATGTAAAGTTGTTTTAAATCACTTAAAAGAAGAGTTTTATTTAAACTCTCTAGACTTTTATAAAAGATATTTTTAAAACTATTATTCATATGATTTGGCATAAATGATCTATTTATAAATTCTTTCAACATATCCTTATGTTCATTTTTTATGATTTTTGTTTCCATTCTTTTTAGAGACCTCAAAATAAAGTTTCTCTTATTACTTAAAGGGAGAAAATTATTAAAAGAATTTATAAGAACAATATGAGTTGCTTCTTTTAAGATTTTTTTTTGCATTAAATGAAAACCAAATGAATGGCATAAAGTCATTCTGATTTCTTTTTGAGATTCGCTTTTAATCCATTTTGCTTGATAATTATTTGTCGAAAAATATCCCCTTTCATTATCTTGCCAATGCCAATTATTATTTAAAAAATCAACTTTATAATCATCCCAGAAATATTTATTTAGTCCCCACCCATGTTGAGTAATAATTTGTTTCATTTAAACTCTTTTAATACTTTAATGAAATTCTTTAGCAAATTAAAATCTAAGTTTCTTCGTATTGTTATTCTGATTCTTGATTGCCCCACTGGAACAGTTGGAGGTCTTATCGCAATTGCTAAAAACCCATTTTCTTCGAGATATTTTTGTAGATAAATTGCCTTCTCTTCTTGGCCAACAATAATTGACAAAATGTGAGAATCTCCCTGAACTGGAAAACTTAGATTTTTAATAATTTCATCTTTCCATACATTCGCAGAAGATAATAAATCATTACCCCATTCTTTATTTTCTAAAATTTTTTTTAAACCTTCCAGCGCACCAGCAGCTAAAGATGGCGCAAGTGCGGTTGTATATCTAAATGCGCCACTTGTTTGGATAAGATATTCTCCAATTTCTGAATTGGAAGCTATAAAAGCTCCACCGCTTCCAAATGCTTTTCCAAAAGTTCCGGTAATCATAGTTATATCTGAACGACAATTAAAACTTAAACCCCTGCCTTCAGGGCCCAAGATTCCAATTGCATGAGCTTCGTCAACTAATAATTGAACACTATTTTTTTTGCAAATTTCCGATATTTCTCTGAGCGGAGCAATTGACCCCTCCATGCTATAAAGAGATTCAACAACAACTAAAATGGAATTTTTTGTAGGGTTAGATTTAATAATTTTATCTTCTAAATCTTTTAAATTATTGTGTGAAAATCGAACCATTTTTGCTTGAGCAGCTTTGACTCCAACCAATAAAGAGTTATGGATCAATTTATCTGCTATTACGATACTATTTCTGTTTGCTAAAGTCTGGATAGCGGCTATATTTGCTTGAAATCCGCTTGGGAAAAGTAACACTTTTTGTTGATCAAGCCACTTAGCAAGTTCTGTTTCTAATAATTTATGTATTGGTCTTGAACCTGTAATAAACCTAGAGCTTCCTGAACCAATACCTTCTAGCAAGCTTATTTCGTAAGCAGCTTTTATTAAATCCTTGTCCCTACTTAATCCAAAATAATCATTACTACATAAGTCTATAAGTTTTTTATTTTGCGAATTTAAACTTAGAAGTTCGAATGATTTTTTACCTAAAGAAAATGTTTTTTAACTTACGGATTCTATTTTTTGGAATTTTTACTTTTTTCATTTTGGCAAAATAAAATATAGTGGATTTAATTAAAAAGATTTAGATTTACTATTAAAGTTTGCAAGGTATTTTTTGTTTATTAATATCTATATAGATCATATATTAAGAAGTTAACTCATCCTCTCTTCAATCACAATTATTGCTTAATTTAGAGGAATATTTCCCCTTTCCGCTAGATGATTTCCAATTAGAAGCAATACAAGCTATTAATAGCGGAAATTCTGTTGTTTTAACGGCACCAACAGGTTCGGGTAAAACATTGATAGGTGAATTTGCTATATATAGAGGCTTATCTCATGACAGCAGAGTTTTTTATACAACGCCTTTAAAGGCCCTGTCAAACCAAAAGTTTAGAGATTTTGCTAATCAATATGGTGAGAATAAAGTTGGTCTTTTAACTGGAGATATAAGCATAAATAGAGAAGCACCAATCTTAGTCATGACGACTGAGATTTTTAGGAATATGCTTTATGGCGAATTTGATGAATTTGATGATCCCTTAGAAAATTTAGAATCTGTGATTCTTGATGAATGTCATTACATGAATGACCCTCAAAGAGGCACAGTTTGGGAAGAAACTATAATCCATTGCCCTAGTAGAACTCAAATAATAGCTTTATCAGCAACAATAGCCAATGCAGATCAATTACAAAATTGGATAGAAAAAGTTCATGGGCCCACAGCGCTAATTAATAGTAATAAAAGACCAGTCCCTCTTGATTTTATTTTTTGCAGTGTTAAAGGCCTCCACCCACTTTTAAATAATAAGGGTAATGGAATTCATCCAAACTGTAAGATTTGGAGAGCTCCTAAAGGGCAGAAAATAAGGGGAAAAGTAGGAAGGATAATGCAACCAAAGTCTCCCTCAATTGGCTTTGTGATCTCGAAACTATCTGAACGAAATATGTTGCCAGCTATTTATTTTATTTTTAGTAGAAGAGGATGTGACAAGGCAATTGAGAATATAAAAGATTTAACTTTAGTAAGTTATTCAGAAGCAAGTATGATATCCCAAAAATTAGATGTTTATCTTAAAAATAATCAGGAAGCAATTAAAGATAAATCTCAATGCGAGGCATTAAAACGCGGTATTGCTTCTCATCATGCTGGATTATTGCCTGCATGGAAAGAATTGATTGAAGAATTATTTCAGCAAGGTTTAATAAAAGTTGTTTTTGCAACTGAAACTCTTGCTGCAGGAATAAATATGCCCGCAAGAACAACTGTTATTTCTTCTTTATCTAAAAGGACAGAAGATGGGCATAGATTATTATTTAGCAGTGAATTTTTGCAAATGTCAGGAAGAGCTGGAAGAAGAGGAAAAGATACTCAGGGATATGTAGTTACATTACAAACAAGATTCGAAGGTGCCAAAGAAGCAAGTGCACTGGCTATTAGCAAACCAAATTCCTTAGAAAGTCAATTCACTCCTAGCTATGGAATGGTACTTAATCTCTTGCAAAGTTATACTTTAGAAAAGTCTAAAGAATTAATTAAAAGAAGTTTTGGTAGTTTTTTATATTTAGGTGAATCATCAGGTGAGAATATAATTATTGAAAAGTTAGATAAGGATTTAATTGAATTAAAAAAAATTACTTCTAACGTTTCATGGAAAGATTTTGATGCATACGAAAAGTTAAGAAATCGCCTTAAAGAAGAGAGAAGACTCTTGAAAATTTTAGAAAAACAATCAGCAGAAAAATTATCAGAAGAGATAACTAATGCACTCCCATTTATTGAAGATGGAAGCTTAATTTCAATCAAAGCTCCTCAAATGAAAAGAAAAATTGTTCCAGGATTAATTTGTAAGAAAATATATGAATCCCAAAAAATTAAGAGTTTATTGTGTTTAACAATTGATAATTTATTTATTCTTATAAAACCCTCATATATAGTAAGTATTTTTAATGATTTGGATGCAATTGATGTTTTAGGACTTGAAGTGCCAAAGATGTTTTTTTCTGGAGAGGTATTTAGGGGAGATGATATGTCGCAGTGTTATGCGGATCGAATTTTTGAAGTTTCTAAAAAAAATGATTTACAAACTCCACAATATGATTTGACAACGGAAGTTTTGGCACAACAGCAACAAATTAATAATTTAGAAGAAACAGTTACTGATCATCCTGCACACAGATTTGGAGACTCCAAGAAATTAAAGAAATATAGAAAAAGAATTATTGATGTTGAACAAGAAATAAATAGTAGAAAAAAATTTCTTGAGGATAAAGAAAATCATAACTGGAGAACTTTTACCGATTTGATACAAATTTTGAATCATTTTGGTTGTTTAAATGATTTGGAATTGACGGAAGTTGGACAAACAGTGGGTGCAATAAGAAGTGAAAATGAATTATGGATTGGTCTTGTTTTAGTTAGTGGTTATTTAGACGATTTAGATCCTCCTGAGTTAGCTGCAATTATTCAAGCTATATGTGTTGATGTAAGGAGGCCTAATCTTTGGTGTAATTTCAAGCCTTCTTTAAAGGTAATAGATGTTTTTAACGAATTAGATGGTTTAAGAAAATTAGTCTCTTTTCAACAAAATAAGTTTCATATTGAAATTCCTATCTATTTAGAAACAGAGTTGACTGGAATTATTTCTGAATGGGCAAGAGGAAAAAAATGGAAAGATTTGGTTTTTAATACTTCATTAGACGAAGGTGATGTAGTGAGGATTATTAGAAGATCAATTGATGTCCTTTCTCAAGTGCAATACTGTATTGGTGTTAGTAATAAATTAAAAAGCAAAGCAAAACTAGCATTAAAAGCTATAAATCGTTTTCCTGTTTCTGAATCTAATGATCTTATAAAAGTCTCTGAAGATATTAATCCTGCAACAAAAAGAATTGATAATAATTCTTAAATTTTTTTAATTAAATCATTGAATTGATATTCATTGTTTCATCAAATTCATCTTCGTTTAAATAACCTAATTTAAGTGTTGCCTCTTTTAAATTTAATGATTCTTTGAAGGCAAGGTTTGCAATTTTAGCTGCTTTTTCATAACCAACTTTTGGAACTATGGCTGTAACCAACATTAGTGAATTTTCTAAATTTAACTTCATTTTCTTTTGATTAGGTTCCATCCCATCAACTAAATTTATTCTGAAGTTTTCTATTACATTTTTAAGTAATTTTAAACTTGTGAGAATATTAAATCCAATAAGAGGCTTATATTCATTCATCTGTAAAGTGCCGCTAGAATTTGCCATTGAGACTGCATATTCAAGACCCATTATCTGAGTGCAAACCATTGATAAGGCTTCGCATTGAGTTGGATTCACTTTACCCGGCATGATAGAACTTCCAGGTTCATTTTGAGGAATAATTAGTTCATATATTCCTGATCTTGGACCAGAAGATAGAATTTTTATATCATTTGAAATTTTAAATAATGCGCCTGCTAATATTTTTATCTGACTCATTACTTGAGCTAGACGATCATGCGAAGCCATGATGGAAAAATTATTTTTTGATTTATAGAACATTAGATTAGTATCATCGGAAATTGATTTTATAGACTCTTCACAAAATCCTTTTGGACAATTAATCCCTGTTCCAACTGCAGTTCCTCCCAAAGGTAAAAAATACAATTCATTCAGACTTATAATAATTGCATTCTCAGCATCTTTAAGTTGCTCTGACCATCCTGATATTTCTTGCCCAAAAGTAAGGGGCACTGCATCTTGAAAATGGGTTCTTCCTATCTTTATGAGATTTTTCCATTGTTTACTTTTTTTATCAAGGATCTTAGTAAGTTCTCGTATCGTTGGAACTAAATTTTTGATTATTTCATTAACAACTGATATTTGAATAGCAGCAGGAAAAGTATCATTAGTTGACTGAGATTTATTTACATCATCATTAGGATGAATTGGTTGATGACTACCAAGCTCTGAATTTGTTTTTAATGCTGCAATATTTGAAATTACCTCATTAACATTCATATTTGTTTGAGTGCCACTTCCTGTTTGCCAAACCTTTAAGGGAAACTGTGAATCATGAAGCCCATCAAGTATTTCTTTACATGCCTCTACAATCAAATCTTTTTTTCTTTTATCTATTAACCCTAAATTGAAATTCGCGATTGAAGCAGCTTTTTTTATGAGGGTGAGTGAATAAATTAATTCAATTGGAATTAATTCTTCTCCAATAGAAAAATTTTTTATCGATCTTTGTGTTTGAGCGCCCCACAAAGCTTCAATGGGAACCTCTATTGTTCCCATACTATCTTTTTCAATCCTAAAGTTTTTTGTCATTATTCCTCTGAAAACACTGGTTTAACTTAGATAAGGTTTTCAGTAATCCTAGATACCTAACTTCTCCCATATTACACTTAAATTATTGAGATGAATTGAAGGGTTAAAACATTCTTCTAAGTCACTTTGATCAATAAAATCCATTATTTCATTATCTCTCTCTATATTTTGTTTGAAATTCCCATTTTCGGTATTCCATGCATGATGCGCATTTTTTTGTACTAAGCTATAAGCTTTTTCTCTAGACAACCCTTTCTTTACAAGCAAAAGTAAAACTTTCTGACTAAAGATTACACCACCATAAATATTTAAATTTTTGAGCATATTTTTTGGATAAACTTCTAAATTGCTTACTATATCTTTCATTTCCCTGAGCATAAAATGCAAACAGATTGATACGTCAGGTAACATAATACGTTCATTTGAACTATGACTTATATCTCTTTCGTGCCAAAGTGGAACATTTTCCAGTGCTGTTAAGACGTAACTCCTCAAAATTCTTGCTAAACCGCTTACTCTTTCACTTCGAATAGGATTTCTTTTATGAGGCATGGCAGAACTTCCTTTTTGCCCTTTTGTAAAGCCCTCCTCAACTTCTAAAACATCAGTTCTTTGTAAATTTCTTATTTCAGTTGCGAATCTATCTAGAGAAGCGCCAACTAGTGCAATAGTTTGAACATATTCTGCATGCCTGTCTCTCGATATGACCTGCGTACTTGCTGTATCTGGCTTTAAGCCGAGTAAATCACAAGTTATTTGTTCTACTTTGGGATTCGTATTAGCGTAAGTTCCCATCGCACCACTTATTTGTCCAATAGCTACTGATTCTTTCAGTGTTAACAATCTTTTTTTGTTCCTTATTATTTCTGCTAACCATCCAGCAAGTTTAAAACCGAAGGAAATTGGCTCCCCATGAATTGCATGAGATCTGCCAACCATTAAGGTATTTTTATGCTTCCTTGCTAATAATCTGACTTCATTTTCTAGGTTCTCAATTTCTTCTAATAACAATTCGCAAGAATCTTTTAACTGAAGAGATAAGCCAGTATCAAGTACATCACTACTGGTCATACCAACATGTATATATCTTCCAGAATCTCCTACAAATTCATTAACGCTTGTAAGGAATGCTATGACATCATGTTTAACTTCTTTCTCAATTTCTGTGATTCTAGATTCATCAAACTTTGCATTTGAACGTATCTCTTTAATGGCATTCTCAGGAATTTTTCCCAGAGAAAAGTTTGCTTCACATGCAGCTATTTCAACCTTAAGCCAACTCTGGAATTTTGCGCTATCAGTCCAGATTTTCCCCATTTCGGGTAATGTGTAACGCTCGATCACAATTTTTATTAATTATCAATTTAAACTTTATAACCAAAATCGAATTATTGCTCTATACCTTAAAGATGTACTTGCCATTGAACATATTTGCCTGGATATTATTTTCTTATGTAAACATTTTTCTGGCTAATTTAGAAAGCTTAAATATAACAATGTTTGCATTTATTCCTTTATTCCTTTCGTTAATAATGGGTAATTTTTTAGTTCTTATTTAAAATTGGAAGGTATTAAAGAATTTGGATCTTAATCTTTTAGAAGTTCATTATTCAGTCCTTTTTTATTGATTAATAGATGATTAAGAAAAGTAGATTAGACCTTTATCTTCTTAAAAGTGGTTTATGTGAAACTCGTCAAAAAGCCCAAGGTTTAATTCTTGCGGGCAAGGTTAGAGATATCAATGGAAAAGTATGGGATAAACCTGGACAACAAGTATTAATTGGGTCTGAATTTTTTATTGATTCCGAACCTATGTTTGTATCAAGGGGCGGCGAAAAAAATTGTTGGAGGCATTTAATAAACTTGAAATTAAAGTAAAAGATAAAATATGTATTGACGCAGGAATCTCTACTGGGGGATTTACTGATTGCTTATTGCAACAAGGAGCAAAGTTAGTTTACGGGATAGATGTTGGTTATGGGCAGACTGCATGGAAGATTAGAAATAATCCAAAAGTCATACTTTTTGAACGAACTAATATTCGAAATTTAAAACCTAATGATCTTTTATCTAGAAGTAATGAGTTGCCAAATTTTGTGGTTGCTGATTTGTCTTTTATTTCATTAAAGTTAGTTTTTAAATCTATTGGTAATTTATTAGAAGGTGATTGTATTGAAGGAATATTTTTGATTAAACCCCAATTTGAGGTGGGTAAAGATAAAGTCAGTAAAGGCGGTGTTGTTCGCAATCCTAGATTTCATACTGAGGCAATAGAGTCTGTTATTTATGCTGCTAAGAATTTCCAATGGAATATAAAGAATTTGATAGCTTCTCCTTTAGTAGGTCCTGCTGGAAATCATGAATATTTAGCTTGGATGACCCTAAGAAGTCAATCAAATAAAAAAATTAATAGTGAATATATACAAAATTTAGTAAATGAAACTCTTTGAATTAAAGAGCTTCTTCATCTTTATCGCCAGTTCTAATTCTTACAACAGAATCAATTGATGTGATGAATATTTTTCCGTCACCTATCTCTCCCGTTTTTGCTGCTTCAGCAATTGCATCTATGACTGAGTTAACCTTTTCATCTTCTACGACAACTTCTACTTTAAGTTTTTGAAGGAATTCAACAGTAAATTCGGAACCTCTGTATCTTTCAACTTGTCCTTTTTGCCTTCCAAAACCTCTTACTTCACTAACTGTCATTCCAACAATACCGGAGTTTACTAATGCAATTTTTACATCCTCCAGCTTAAATGGACGTATGATTGCCTCAATTTTCTTCATGATTAAAGATTGAACATTTCTATTTTAATTGTTTTTTGGGAAAACATCCAACATTGAAATATCAGAAAAAACATTCAATATTAAGGCCTGCGTTCGTGGCGTCTTCAATTAAAAGTTGGGAATTTTCTTCAGAAATTATTACTGTACTATTTGACAAAGCTTCCCATTGATCATTCTCAAAGTGTGTTTGAAGCCATAACATTCCGAATGCGCTTTTTTTGGTTGAAGGGATTTATTTAAGTTGTTATCGATAGTTATCAAACAAATGTCCATTAATTTTTCATTGAACTAAACACATATAACCCTTTTGGCTGACATTATGAATGTTACGACTGATACAAAAATAAGATTTAACAGCTTTTGGCTTAGTCAATTGTAATACTTAGATTTGTTGATACATTTGCGAATTTTTATCTTTATATATAGTTTTTATATAGGTTTAGTAAAAAAGTTCTAAAAAAATGAATACAGCTAAATTAGAAGATTCGACTCAAAAACCGCTATATGGTGAAAGAATTATTGAAGAATCAAAAATAATTTGTTTCGATAATCCGAACAAGAAAAGAATTTATGAAATTTCTATTCAGTTACCTGAATTTACATGTAAGTGCCCTTTTTCTGGTTATCCAGATTTTGCAAAGCTAAATATCATTTATCAACCAAATTTGAGAGTCTATGAGTTGAAGTCTTTAAAGCTTTATATTAATAATTTTAGAGATATAAAAATATCACATGAGGAAGTTGTGAATAGAATTATGGATGATTTAGTGAATGAAGGTCTACCTCACTGGATACATTTAAACGCTGCATTTAACCCCAGAGGTAATGTTTCTATGCAGTTAGATATTTTTAGTGGTCAGAAAAGAAATTAAAATTTTTTTATTTCTTCTGATAATTTAAAAAATTCTTTTTTAAAACCAACTAGATTTTTATTACTAAGGCCTCCAATAGATAACTTTTGTGATTCTTTATTTACAAGAATCCATAATTGGTTAGTTGGTATAAGACTTATTATTGTTCCAAAAATTATTAAAATAAAAGAAAAGTAAATAAATGGTATAGACGGATCATTTTTTTATTATTAAACCACTACTGGGAATTATTTTTTTCAGAGAAACCCTTGAAGAATTAACTTCTATAGGATTGTCATTGGTATAGAGATTAATCCCGGAAAAATTTTCTATATTCGAAATTTTAAGTGGACCATTTTCATTATCTATTGTTAAAAGGAAATTTTTTTTAGTCTCTGATCCTAATTCAATTAAAACACCCCAAACTTGATTACCGATTTCGGGAATCTCCTTTAATTGTAATTGATAAAGGATATTATCTATTTCCAAAACAACATTTGATATTGCCCAATCTGCTTGATAAATAGTTAATCCTTTAAACCTGATTGGGTGATTAACTTTGGTGGTTTTTATTTCATTTAGATTTAGATCCTCAGAAGAAAAATTTAATTTTGAAATAAACTGTTTGGGTACACCATCACTTTCTCGTTCTATAGAAAAATTGACTAATTTTACATTTGCTTTTGAGTTTGTGCTCTCATTAACAAGATCCAAACTTTCTCCAGGCAGTAAGTATTGTTCTTTTGTTTGACTTGTAAAACTTCCATATGCTGAGCCTATAAGTAAGACTATTAATCCGATATGTACAACTAAAGGACCTATTTTCCCAATTAAACCCCTTCTTGCAGAAATATGACTTTTAAATTTGTATGTTTTCCATCCTTTTTTTTTTAAGTAATAATTCTACTTTTGATAAATGTTCTCCATCTTGATTGATTGGATGACTTGTAGTTAGTTGCAGTTTGCTAAATTTTTTTTCGCTGTTGTATTCAATCCATTTTAATGAGGCTTTTAATGAAGGGATTTGCCTCCTGAAACTACAAGCTGCTAGAGAAAGGCAAAGAAGAATTAAAGCAAATAAAAACCAAAAGCTTGTATATATGTGATCCAACTGAAGCTTTAAGACTTTGCCTCCATCTAAAAATCCAAAAATGGGAGCATTATCGAAATTATCAATATAAAATTTATCACTACTACCTTGAGGTATAAAAGTCCCTATGCCGCTTGTAATAGCTATGAAAATTATCAGTGATATGGCAAATCTTAAACTTGATATTTTTAATATTAGATTCTTAAAAATAATCATTCAAATCCAATTTGATAATAAATTTAATAACCCTAGGGAAACCAGAAATATCCCACTTAAAGTCGGAATTATTTGACTAAATTTTCTAAGCGCCAAAAGTTGTTTTAAGTTTTCTGCAGTAGCTCCTGCAACGATTAATGGGGTTACTTGTCCTATCCCAAAGAAAAATAAAAAAATAATAGATATTATTGGATTTTTAGCTTGCGATACCCAAGCAAGAAGAGTTGCTAAAACTGGAGTAATGCAAGGTGAAGAAGCTAGTCCAAAAGTAGTTCCTATGGCAAAAGGTGCTATAAATGTTGGTATTTTATCTTCAATTATTTTTATATCAGGTCCATTCGGGAACTGAAACTTTAGAATACCTAGTAAATTTAAACCCATTATTATTGCTATCAAAGCAACGATCGAAGTGTAAAAAGATGGGATTCGCCCATATATCCTACCTAAGAATCCACTGGCAGCACCAAGCGCAACGAGTGAAAAAACGACTCCTCCTGAAAAACTAATAAGTTTAAATTTATTTTTCTGTGTTCCTCCTATATAAGCAATTGTGATTGGAAGTAATGATAATGAACATGGGCCAAGACTTGTTAAAAGTCCTGCGATGAAAACCAAAAATATAGTAGATGGTCCAGGGTTATCAAGGCCATTCTGCATAAGCAGATTACCCTTTTGAGATAATTCTGAAATAACTAAATTAAATGATTCGATAACTTTACTTAAATCTTATAAATTCTAACTAATTAAGAGTCTTTCGTGTACTAATCATACCTATGAAGCCTGTAGATTCTAATGAACATCTCACTAACATCCCTGCAATAAAAAATGATGCAATTAATGAATTCCCACCATAACTAATGAAAGGTAGTGGTAAACCAGTAGTAGGCATTGAACCTGTCGCTACAGCAATATGCATTATTGATTGACCTATCAACAATACACCACATCCAATAGAAACTAATTTTGTATAGTTATTCCTGCACTTTAGAGCAATTCTTACAGTTATATAAGAGAAAACTGCTAGAAAACCCAGGAATAGAGAACACCCTAACAAACCAAATTCTTCAGCAAAAATGGCAAAAATAAAATCTGTGTACATAAAAGGTAGGTACTGTAATTTTTGAATAGACAAGCCAAAACCTTGTCCGAATATACCACCTGAACCTATAGCTAATAAACTTTGAACCAATTGAAATCCACTTTCCTGTTGATATTTCCAAGGATTAATAAATGAAGTAACTCTAAGTTTTTGATATTCGTTATTGAGGATGCTAATACATCCAGTAATAAATCCTAATGAGGCAAATGAGCAGAGAGAACTTAATTTTACGCCTCCACATAAACCCATTACCCAAAAAAGAATTCCAGTTAATGATGCAGTACTTAAATTAGGCTGCTTTAGTATTAATAAAATTAATAATCCAAAAGAGAATATTGAAATTAATTTTTTATCATTCTTAATCAAATTCCAATGAGCGAAAAGGTTAGAGGCTTCTAGAATTAGAAAAGGCTTAATTAATTCAGATGGTTGTAGACGTAAATTTCCTATTACTAGCCATCTTGAAGATCCGTTAACTGTTATTCCAGTAATATTGGTTAGAAATATTAGAAAAAATAAAATAAAAAAAATAATTCTTGAAAATTTTAAAAGATTTTTAATGTTTGTATTCAGGACAAAATAAAATAGACTAATGCCTGGAATTGTCCAAATAATTTGTTTTTTTAAGAAGTAAGCCCAATTTCCCATTTCCCTACTAGCCACCCACCAGCTTGATGATCCGAGAATGCATATTCCTAATATTGACCAAATTCCAATGAGAACAACGAGGATTTTTGCCTCATAAGGCCATATTGTCCAAGGTAAGGGAAATATAGAATCTGTAAAATTGCTTAGATTTTTTTTGTAATTAGAATTAAAGGTTTTTTTTTCTTTTTGAAATTCTTTTGTATTTTATTTTTTCTTGACTTATCTCCAATTTTTTAGATGTATATGTTCTATTGAGACGTTTAATTGAGATTTTGCCAAGTCTTTTATTAACGTTTTAAAGTGTTAAAGCAATAAAAAAGATGACTTTTCATAAATTTTATTTTTGAAGAATAAAGTAAAAAAAGGACTACAGATTCATCATAAATCTTAAGAATTAATTTTTTATAAAAAAAAACTAGCTAAAAGGTACCTCTCCGTGATAGATTCCGTGAGTTTATATACTTACTTCAAACCATTCAGAGAGGGTTCTAAATTATGTTCACATCAGTGGACTCAAATAGAAAAAAACTTGAGCATCCCTCTAATGAAAATGTTCAATTTCCTCTATCCCTGAATAATTCGATCATCAAAGAAAGTAAATCTGGCATTGCCAATCAAATAGATAAATTGCTTTCCCAAAATGATGAATACACAAAATTGCAGTTAACAATTTTTGGAATTACTTTTATTGTTTCTATTTTATTAGCATCAATAACTGGAATTTTTCTAGGATTTAACTTTGGTTTTAGTATTTTTATAGGTGCAATAGCCGGTATTTTTTACCTACGTTTGCTTGCCAAAAGTATAGGGAAACTTGGTAAAGAATCATCAGGTGTATCAAAATTGCAACTATTAGTTCCAGTTTGCCTCTTTATTTTTGCAAGCAAGCTAGGATCTTTGGATATTTTTCCTGCAATGATAGGTTTTTTCATTTATAAGCCTTCACTCATTCTTTATTTTTCACGTTCTTAAGTAAATTTTTTATTCAAAACAAATGTTTTTTAATTCCTTGCTAACAAATTTTGCAGCATTAGAAGTTGGTCAACATCTTTATTGGCAAATTGGAAATATCAGACTACATGGGCAGGTATTTTAACATCTTGGATTTTATTAGGAGCGTTATTAGTTTTTATTTCTTTAGGAACTAAAAAGATGGAAAATGATCCTAAAGGCCTTCAAAACTTGCTTGAGTTCCTCTGGGATTACATAAGAGATCTTGCTAGGACGCAAATAGGTGAAAAAGTTTATAGAGATTGGATGCCATTTATAGGTACTTTATTTTTATTCGTTTTTGTAAGTAATTGGGGAGGAGCTCTAATTCCTTGGGGATTGATTAAGTTACCAAGTGGAGAATTAGGAGCACCTACTGCTGATATCAATACAACTATAGCCTTGGCTTTATTGGTTTCTCTTTCTTATTTCTATGCAGGTTTAAGCAATAAGGGTTGGAGATACTTCGAATACTATGTTCACCCAACTCCGATTATGCTTCCTTTCAAAATTTTAGAGGATTTTACGAAACCTTTATCACTCTCTTTCAGGCTATTTGGAAATATTTTGGCTGATGAACTTGTTGTTGGTGTTCTAGTCTTTTTAGTTCCGCTAATTCTCCCAATACCTGTTATGTTCCTAGGATTGTTTACTAGTGCAATTCAGGCATTGATTTTTGCAACTTTGGCGGCCTATTACATTGGAGAAGCTGTTGAAGAACATCATTAGCTGTCTTCTAATACATTCAGACGCTTTTACAAAGAGTCTGTAATCTGGCAAAATATCTAATCGCGTAGGTCTGAATATTTCAGACCCATTCTTAAAAAAAAGGATGTCCAAGCGTGTATGACAACAAAGATTATCACAAGTATTAAGCTCTTTATTTCAAAATTATGGATTCGATTACTTCCGCTGCATCAGTTGTAGCTGCTGGTTTAGCAGTTGGTCTAGGTGCTATTGGCCCAGGTCTTGGACAAGGTAACGCAGCTCAGGGTGCTGTTGAGGGTATTGCCCGTCAACCAGAAGCTGAAGGTAAAATAAGAGGAACTCTTCTTTTATCTTTCGCTTTCATGGAGTCACTAACAATTTACGGATTAGTTGTGGCTTTGGTACTACTTTTTGCGAATCCTTTTTCCTAAAAGTTAATATTGCTTCTAATCCTTATTAGCAATATCTATATTTAATTTTTTAACTTCAACTGAATCATATGTTGGCCTTTAATTTTTTTGGTGCTACAGAAGGTGGATTATTTGACATAAATGCCACTTTGCCACTTATGGCGATACAGGTAGTTGCGCTTACTTACATTTTGAATTCTCTCTTTTTTAAGCCTGTTGGCAATGTTGTAGAAAAAAGAGAAAAGTTTGTAAGCAATAATATTATTGAGGCCAAAAATAAACTTTCTGAGGTTAAAAAATTAGAAGCTGATTTATTAACTCAGCTTCAAATCGCTCGTACAGAAGCCCAAAAAATTGTGAGCGAAGCTGAGAATGAGTCTGACAAACTTTATAAAGAAGCATTAGAACTTGCCAACAATGAAGCAAATGCTTCAAAAGAAAAAGCAAGACTAGAAATCGAAAGTCAGACGTCTGCTGCTCGTGATCAACTTTCTAAACAGGCTGATGATCTAAGCGAACTTATTGTTAATAGATTGATTCTAGAAAAATGAATTTAACTCTTATAGCTACAGAAGGTTTTGGATTGAACTTCAATTTATTAGAAACCAATGTCCTTAATTGGGCTGTAGTAGTTTTCGGCCTTTATAAATTTTTGCCTGGTTTCCTGGGTAAAATGCTTCAAAAAAGGAGAGAAGGAATCCTTCTTGAATTAAAAGATGCTGAAGATCGACTCTTAAATGCGACTCAAGCTTTAGAAAAGGCGAAGAAAGATTTATCTTCAGCAGAAGAAAAAGCTTCTCAAATAAAAGCAGATTCTCTAAAAAGATCTGAATCAATCAGAATGGAAAGTGAGAAAAAAGCGATAGAGGAGATGGCACGAATTAAACAGAGTGCAATCTCTGATGAGAGCTCTGAAGCATCCAGAGCAATTTCTCAACTTCGAAAAGAAGCTGTAGAACTGGCAATTAAGAAAGCTTTAGATTCTCTCCCAAATCGACTTGATAAAACAACTCAAGAAAATTTGGTAACTCAATCAATTAACAATATTGAGGTGAACTAATGCCACTTTTAAATTCAGTTACTACACCATACGCAGAGGCATTACTTCAAGTTGTGAATGAAAATTCGCAAACGGAAGAGATAGTTTCTGAAGTTAAACAACTCTTGGAATTAATAAATGGTTCCCCTGAATTGGAGAAGGCACTGTCCTCTCCCATTTTAGAGACAGATGCTAAGAAGAAAATCATTATTGAAATTTTTTCAAATAAGGTTAATTCTTCTTTACTGAATTTCTTAAAATTATTGGCCGATAGGCAAAGAATTGGAATTCTTACATCAATTCTTGATAGGTTTTTAGAGATTTACAGAGAAAATAGTAATATTGCTTTGGCAACTGTTACTTCTGCAGTCGAGCTTACTGATGAACAGAAAGGTTTAATTACCAAAAAGATCATCAATATTGCTGGAACAGAAAAATTAGAACTTGTAACTAAAATCGACCCATCTCTTATTGGTGGTTTCGTCGCCAGTGTAGGATCAAAAGTAATTGATGCTTCCCTTGCTTCACAAATTAGAAAACTTGGCTTAACTCTTTCCAAGTAACTTTTAAATCAACCTTAAATTCTTAAATCCATGGTATCTATACGCCCTGATGAAATCAGTTCAATCTTAAAACAACAAATAACTGATTATGACCAATCTGTAAGTGTTAGCAATGTAGGAACTGTTCTGCAAATCGGTGATGGCATTGCAAGAATATATGGCTTAGATCAGGTCATGGCAGGTGAGTTGTTGGAATTTGAGGATGGTACCGAAGGTATAGCTTTAAATCTTGAAGATGATAATGTTGGGGCCGTTTTAATGGGAGAGGCACTTGGTGTCCAAGAAGGAAGTAACGTTAAGTCCACAGGTAAAATTGCCTCTGTTCCAGTTGGTGAAGCCATGCAGGGAAGAGTTGTTAACCCTTTAGGACAGCCAATAGATGGGAAAGGGGAAATCCCAACAAGTGATACAAGGTTGATTGAAGAAATGGCTCCTGGAATAATCAAGAGAAGATCAGTTCATGAACCAATGCAAACAGGGATCACATCCATCGATGCAATGATTCCTGTTGGAAGAGGTCAAAGAGAATTAATTATTGGTGATAGGCAAACTGGAAAATCTGCGATTGCTATTGACACAATAATCAACCAAAAAGGTCAAGACGTAGTTTGTGTTTACGTAGCTATTGGTCAGAAGTCAGCATCTGTAGCAAACATCGTAGAGGTCTTAAGAGAGAGAGGAGCACTAGATTATACAGTCGTAGTTAGTGCAGGAGCTTCAGAACCAGCTGCTTTGCAGTACTTAGCACCTTATACTGGTGCAGCAATTGCTGAACATTTTATGTATCAGGGTAAAGCAACACTTGTTATCTATGATGATCTAACAAAACAAGCTCAGGCTTATAGACAAATGTCTCTTCTTTTAAAAAGACCACCAGGAAGAGAGGCTTATCCTGGAGACGTGTTCTACTTACACAGTAGATTACTAGAGAGAGCTGCAAAACTTTCTGATGCAATGGGAGGTGGTTCTATGACAGCTCTTCCAATTATTGAAACTCAGGCAGGGGACGTTTCCGCTTATATTCCAACTAATGTTATTTCAATTACAGATGGACAAATATTCTTGAGTGCAGATTTATTCAACTCAGGATTAAGACCAGCTATTAATGTTGGTATTTCTGTTAGCCGTGTTGGAGGAGCCGCTCAGACAAAAGCAATTAAAAAAATTGCAGGAACATTAAAATTAGAACTCGCACAGTTTGATGAACTTGCTGCTTTTTCTCAATTTGCATCTGATCTTGATGAAGCAACTCAGCAACAACTTGAACGTGGCAAAAGACTAAGAGAGTTATTAAAGCAACCTCAATTTTCTCCGCTGAATCTTGCAGAACAAGTTGCAGTTGTTTATGCAGGAGTTAAAGGTCTTATTGATGAGGTTCCTGTTGAAGATGTTACTAAATTTGCAACTGAACTTAGGGAATACCTAAAGTTAAATAAAGCAGAATTTATAGAAGAGATTCTTAAAGAAAAGAAATTAAATGATGGATTAGAAGCGACACTAAAAGAGGTGATAAATGAAGTTAAATCATCAATGCTTGCCACAGTTTAAATTTATTTAGGAGATACCATGGCAAATCTTAAAGAGATTAGAGATCGAATCGTTTCCGTTAAAAATACAAGAAAAATAACGGAGGCCATGAGACTTGTTGCAGCTGCAAAAGTTAGGAGAGCTCAAGATCAAGTTCTTAAGAGTAGACCTTTTGCAGATAAACTTGCTCGGGTCTTAGAAAATATTCAATCTAGAGTAAAATTTGAGGCTGTCGATTCTCCTCTATTATCCAAGAGAGAAGTAAAGAGTATTTCCTTGGTATGCATAACTGCAGATAGAGGTTTATGCGGTGGTTACAATACAAATATTATAAAAAAGGTAGAAATAAGATACGCAGAATTAGTAAAACAAGGGTATCAGCCAAATTTAATTTTGGTAGGGAAGAAAGCTATTGGATATTTTCAAAATAGAAAGGATAGATATGTAATTAAAAGTACTTTCAAAGAACTAGAACAGGTACCCACAGTTAAGGATTCTGAAGGAGTTACAAATGAGATTTTAGCCGAATTTCTTTCAGAAAATTCTGATAGGGTGGAAATTATTTACACGAAATTCATCACACTAGTTAGCTGCGCCCCTGTCGTACAAACACTATTGCCACTTGACCCTCAAGGAATTGCTGAGGAAAACGATGAAATTTTTAGGTTGACTACAAAAGATAGTAAGTTACTTGTTGAAAAATCAAATATTGAAAAAAGTGATTCAGAGAAATTGCCATCAGATATTGTTTTTGAACAAAGTCCTGATCAACTACTAGATTCGTTATTACCGTTATATTTACAGAATCAGGTACTAAGAGCTCTTCAGGAATCAGCAGCTTCAGAACTCGCTTGCAGGATGACTGCGATGAATAATGCGAGTGATAATGCTAAAGAATTAGCAAGTACTTTGAATCTAACCTACAACAAAGCCAGACAAGCAGCTATTACTCAAGAAATATTAGAAGTCGTAGGAGGTTCAGCAGTTTAGCAATAAGATTTAGGATATGCCTGAATATAATATCAAAGTTCAATTTGAGCAAAAGACTTTTAGCTTTTTATGTTCTGAAGATCAAGATATTATTTCAGCGGCAAAAATGAATGGAATAGATTTACCAAGTAGTTGTTGTTCGGGAGTTTGTACAGATTGTGCATCCATGATATTGGAAGGATCTGTAGATCAAGAAGATGCTATGGGATTAAATGATGATTTGAGGAAAAAGGGCTTTGCACTTTTATGTGTGGCATATCCAAAGTCAGATTTGAATATTGTTATTGGTAAAGAAGTCGAAGATGATTTATATAATGATCAATTTGGTAAATATCAAAAATGAAATTAAATTCAGTTGATTATTATTTAGATTGGCCAGTTTCAATAAAATCAAAAAATTTAAGGAAATTTATCATTACAAATTTAGAAAAAAAAGGTGATTTAATTCGATGGTCAATTGTTGATATTCAAAATTCTATTGACTCTTTTGGAACAAAAAAACTTAAAATTAAAGCTGTCTTAGCTAATTAAAAATATAAATTTAAATATTTTTAACAATGGAAAATTCACCAACAATATTCATTATTCCAACTGGTATTGGTTGTGAAGTAGGAGGTTTTGCTGGGGATGCACTTCCTACCGCTAAATTATTAGCATCGGCAAGTGGATGTTTAATTACTCATCCAAATGTTATGAATGGCGGTACTCTCTCTGAAAAAGATAAAAATATTTTTTATGTTGAGGGTTATAGTTTAGACCGACTTGCTAAAGGAGAAATCGCTTTAAAAAGGGTAAAGCAACAGAAAATTGGGATAATTTTTGATTCGGCCATTGGAAAAGAAATATTAGTGAGACATTTGCAAGTCGCTGATGCATGTGTTTCTACTTTAGGGATTAATGTTCATTCTTATGTAATTACAAAAAAGCCATTAAACATAGTTATTGATTCTGATTCTTCAAAAATCAGTGGTGGCACAATTGAAAATCCTGATGCTCTAATTGATGCTGGAAAATGTTTAATAGAAAAAGGAGTTACGGCAATAGCAATTGTGGCAAAATTTCCAGATGATTCAGATTCTTTAGAGACAAATATCTATCGAGAGGGGAAAGGGGTTGATCCTATTTCTGGAGTCGAAGCTGTTATAAGTCATTTAATAAGTAAATATTTGAAAGTTCCCTGTGCTCACGCACCTGCTTTAAATCCAATTGAATTGAATGAAAATTTAGATCCTCGTGCAGCTGCAGAAGAAATAGGATTCACCTTTTTACCCTCAGTACTGATTGGGTTAAGCAATGCACCTAATATTGTTGAATTGCCTGCTAAAAATGAATCAATCTCACTTCACCCTGATCAGATTGAATCTATTGTTGTTCCAAATGGGGCACTAGGTGGAGAAGCAGTACTAGCAGGGATTGAAAAAGGTTTAAATATTATCTCTGTAAAAAATCAAAATACATTAAAAGTGACAAATCAGTTTTATGATTATCCCAATCTTTTTGAAGTGGATAATTATTTAGAGGCTGCAGGCATAATTCTTGCTATCAAAAATGGTATTAATCTTGATTCAGTTAAACGGCCTTTAAAAAAAATCCAACAGTGTTTTAATATTGATTAATAATATATTGCTATGGGAACTCTCCAGTCACTTCCTAATGATTGACTGCTTAGTTTTAGGATTGGAGGAGCCTGCTTCCTTTTAAATTCCGCTTTTTTTATGAGTGCGATAATTTTTAAAATTAAATCTTTTTTATAACCATCTTCTACTAGCTGTAGTAAATCTTTTTTCTCTTCAATAATTCCTTTCAGAATATTATCTAAAATAGAATAAGGAGGGAGAGAATCAGTATCTAATTGATCAGGACCTAATTCCGCACTTGGCGCTTTCGCGCGGATATTTTCTCCAATTATATTTACATTAGTATCTAACATATATGACTTTCTATGATTTAATGATTCTTCACTATCAAGCCAATTGCATAATTTAAAAACATTAGTTTTATATAAATCCCCAATTACCGATAATCCCCCATTCATATCACCATAAAGTGTGCAATATCCTACAGCTAGCTCTGATTTATTTCCTGTTGAAAGTAATAAATGCTTTTCTTGATTTGCTAAAGCCATCAGAAGCGTTCCTCTAATCCTTGATTGAATATTTTGATTTGTTATTTCAGCCATCTCGAAAGATAAGGTTTTTATAAAAGATTCTTCAAAAGAATTCATCAGGTTTTCAATTGGTATGCTAATGAAATTTATTTTTAATCTCCTTGCTAAATCTTTTGCATCACTTTTTGAATGGGATGAGCTCCACTTGGAGGGCATTGAGACGCAATAAATATTATTACTGCCAAGAGCAGCTGTTGCAATTGCTGAAACTAGTGCTGAATCAATGCCACCGCTTAGTCCAATTAAAGCTGTTTTAAAACCGCATTTTTGAGCATAATCCCTTACGCCAAGGACTAATGCATCAAAAATTGATGATATTTCAGATTGTTCAAATTCTTTTTTCTCGGGTTTTGTTTGCTCAATATGCCAAGATGAGATGTCTTCTGAAAAAGATTTCAGTTGCTTAATTTTAGATCCATTCTTATCAAGAATAAAACTATTTCCATCAAAAATTAAATTATCATTT